>CANGWA010000007.1 GCA_947457335.1 Sphingobacteriaceae bacterium | reverse complement strand
TTTGATGCGTAAAGATTTTCCAAAGTTGACTCCTTTACAACTGAACCATTACCGACTAAAGAAAGAAATAATAACAGAAGGTAACACACAAACCATGTTAGGCAATTTAAGTTTGTTTAAAGAGCTCAACATTCACTTGGTGCCTACTCAACCCTTAAAGGCACACGAAGGGGAGAAACGCAATTATCCTCCCGTTTATGGTTTCGCCTATGGATGGGATTACGAAAATGTGCGTGTGCAAGCCGACACTAACGGATATAGGTTGCTCATTATTTCCGACTCCTTTGGCGCAGCGATGTTTCCCTTCTTGTCAGAAAACTTTGGTCGCACTGTCAAAATATTTGATGCTTGGCAGTACAAATTAAACGAGGACATTGTTGCCGCCGAGCAGCCCGATGCGGTGGTAGTGGTGATTGATGAGCCGATTTTGCGGAATTTAATTCATAATGTGCCGAAAGAGCGACTCTAAATTACAGATCATCCATGTTAGTTGGTCCGTTTTATATATACCTCTAGCAACAAAGCCTTAAGTTTTACTATTGTTGAAATCCCTTTTTTCAATTCCTCAAAAACATTTGTAGTTGTTAATAGCCGATGATTCATCCTTTCATCACAGGAATTGTTGATTCAATAACTATCCTTTAAACCGTAAAAATGAGCCAGTCAATAGAAAAGGCAAGAATAGTACATTTCATTGCTCAGCAGACAGGTCATCTTGTTTGTGCTAAAATGAACAAGATGTAATTGTGCATTCGCATTTTAAATAAAATTTCAAGCAAGGCAACTCTATAGACGAACACTGCTGCTTGCGGGTTACATACATATCCGAAAAACAACAGGGTGGTTTTCTGCAATCCCCATAAGGGTTAACCGTAATATTTTGTGCGCTGTAAAAATTAATTAATTATTAGGAAACGCAACTTAAATTATTTTGTATCTATGCGTTGACCCCTTCTAAAAGAGTCGATTAAATTATAATAGATTGAGCATTTTTACAGTGCAATTGAATAGTATTCTAATCAAAAACTGCTACACTGAAGTTGGTTTATCAAACAAGCCTTGCCTTTTCTAGAATAGAAAACAATTATGAAATATAGCTATCAGGCGTCATGTACTGGTTATAAGTGCGCTTTATTCAGTTACATACCTATTAACAAATGTAAATCCTATTCTAACTCGCTCAGAACTGAAGCAGCTGCGCTTAATCATGGATATTTTCTATACAATGGCAATCAAATTTTATGGGAAAAAAAGTAGTCATAGTAGAGGATGATTTCATTATTCAGGAACTCCACAAGCATTACATAGAGAATCTTGGCCATGAAGTAGCAGGATGTTTTACCTCTGGGGAGGAAGCAATCGACTTTTTTAGTGAAAATACTGCTGATTTGATTTTGATGGACATCCGGTTGGAGTCAAGCACGGATGGCATTGAGACGATGAAAAAAATAAACGAGATTAATACCATTCCTGTTGCTTATATTACAGGAAACACAGAGGAGTTGAACTTAAAACGCGCCTTGAACACAGGCATGAAAGGGTTTTATTCCAAACCCATTAAACCCAAGGATCTTGAAGATATTATTGATTCGATAATTGATTTAAATGAATCCATTCTTTATGCTGAACGAATTCAGAAAGCCATTTTCCCTCAGAAACCTGAAATTCACCGCTTATTCCATCACAGCATTTACATTAACAGACCAAAAGATGTTATCAGTGGTGATTTCTGCTTACTCGTCCCTAAAAAGGAAAGTCATCTAATTATTGGTGGTATTGGCGATTGCACTGGACATGGTGTACCTGCAGCATTGTTGTCGGTTTTATGCCACGAAATCATTACATCAAATTCTGAAAAATATGAGGACTTGCGGAAAATAATTTTCCAGCTCAATGAAAGCGTCATTCAAAATTTATCGCGGTTAAACAAAAATGATTCTGTGTCAGATGGTTTAGATTTAGTCCTTTTCAAAATCAACCCAGAAGAAAAGAAAATTGATTTAGCTGGCATCAATAGGCCATTCATTCATTACCAAGCTAAAGAACAAAAACACAACTATTACAAACTCAAGGGCAAGGCAATTGGAGAGCCATACGAAAATGATACGGTAGTTCCACTTTTGAGTTTTGATTATTGTGATGGAGATTATTTCTATTTTTTCTCTGATGGCATTACCGATCAATTTGGTGGATCAGAGTCGAAAAAATTAATGAAATCCCGCCTACTTGAGTTTCTGGAAGGTTCCATCAATATGCCCTTAGAAGCTAGAGAAATTGAGTTTGAACTGTTCCTTAGAAAATGGCAAGGCAATAACAAACAAACAGATGACATGATTTTTATTGGCATCTGTCCCTCTGAACTAAATACTGATTACAACCATTACACGGCATAAATGCTATTCTTAAATAGAACCAACCTTGTTAGCATAAATGAGAAAATGAACTGAAAAAGGTGATTAGAAAAATGATTATCTATTTAAACATTTAGGGAGCACTGGCTAAAACAATGTTAGTTTTAACATAACAAAGTGAGATAATAAAATAGGCTTTCCGTTAATATAGCTTGCCAAGCCAATTGACAGAGGGAAGAAAAATCGAATTAAAAAATAATTATCCAAACAAAAACCATATGAAAACCGAACAGCTGATTATTACAGATAAAAATAAGTTCGCACAAGGGATTGCGCAATTACAGGCGGCTGCATTTGATCTTCACTTCATCTTTGCGGATAAAAGTTATTTTGAAGATGCTGCGCTGAATGAAAAAATAAAAACAACTTTTAAAGGCAGCATGGTTGCTGGTTGTTCCACTTCTGGTGAAATACACGGAACAAGCCTCAACGAAAACACCTTTTCGATCACCTCAGTGAAATTTGACCATACGCCGTTAAAGAAAGTATCCTATGTAATTGAATCGTCTGAAGACTCCTTTAAAGCAGGGGTATTCCTTGCCAATGCCTTAAAGCAAGATGATTTGCGGCACGTATTTATTTTATCCGATGGCCTTTTTGTAAATGGCACAGAGTTACTCGATGGTATGAACAGTGTCTTCGATAAAACTGTGAATATTTCAGGAGGCTTAGCGGGGGATAATGTTGCTTTTGTGAAAACATTTGTCGCAGACAATGATAATCACTTCATTTCACACTGTGTTGCTGCAATTGGGTTTTACGGCCATCACATTACCAGTGAATGTGGGTCATTTGGTGGATGGGATAGTTTCGGAATTGACCGCAGGGTGACCAAAAGCAAGAGCAATTTGGTTTATGAGATTGATAACCAACCGGCGTTGGATTTATATAAATCCTATTTAGGGGAGAAGGCTGCAGAATTGCCAGGATCGGCATTTTACTTTCCTCTTGAAATGCGGGAGAATGAGTTTTCCGAGCCACTGGTGCGCACCATTCTTGGCATTAGTGAGGCCGAAAAAAGCATTACTTTTGCTGGAAATGTTCCCGAGAACAGTTACGTGCGTTTAATGAAAACAAACGTTAACCGAGTTATTGAGGGGGCAAATAAATCCGCACAAATCATTAAAGGCAATATTGTCACCGATCCAGACTTGGTCATACTCATTAGTTGCGTTGGAAGAAAAATTGTATTAAAACAACTAACACAAGACGAGGTAGAGGCGGTCACAGAAAACTTTAGCGAGAACACGCCTTTTGCTGGATTTTACTCCAATGGCGAAATTTCAAAAATGAAGTTCGTTGAATCGTGTAAATTGCACAATCAAACAATGACCATAACAGCTTTTAGCGAAAAACAATGATGTAAATGCACCGACTTTTAAAAAGACAATTAAAACAATACCTGCCCAATTCGGAAGCATTACCAGAAGAGGTCATCAAGTTTTTAGAAATAGTTGATCAGTCCTATAAAGATTATGATTCAGACATTGAGCACCTCGAACATGTGCTTAAAGTTAGTTCACAAGAGCTTTTTATTGCCAATAAAGAACTGAATGCTATTAATATTCAGAACGAGGAACTCATCCACCATAAAACGCTGCATTTAAAGAAAACCCAATTTACTTTAGAGAGTGCAGAAAAAATAGCACGTTTCTGTGCCATTAACGCTAATCTAAACGACGGCAGTGTTGAGTTCTCCGCTCAGTTCAAAACATTCTTTCCCGAACATGCCACCCCGAGTTCATTTGATCTAAAATCTTTTTTTGGTGGTTTTGAATCATCGAAAATGATCTTAGACACCATCAATACTGTCATAAAAACAAATGAACGATTATCTGTTAAGTCCGCCTTTCACAACAAAAACGAAAAGTACTTTGACATTGAATGTGAAATACTATTCGATTCAAAAAAAGACTCCAACCTCATCATTGTTTTAAAAGACACGACACAAAACAAATTGCTAGAGAAAGAGCGGGAAGAAATATTTGATTCCTTAACCAATTACATCTATGCTATCAATACATCGGCCATTGTCAGTGTTGCCGATGAAAAAGGAATTATTACCAATGTGAACACCGCCTTTTGCGAAATAAGTGGTTACTCCAAAGAGGAGTTAATTGGTAAAACACATTTCGCCGTTAACAGTGGTTATCACGATGATGATTTTTTTCGTCGCATGCACGAAGAAATTTATGCAGGCAAAACGTGGAAGGGCGTCATAAGAAACAAATCTAAGGATGGTAATTTTTATTGGGTAGACTCAACGATTGTTCCCTTTTACCGCAATGGTCAGATAGCCCAATTCATCTCTATTCGGTTTGACATAACGGATAAGATCAATTCAGCGCAAACAATCTCCAATCAGCGTAATTTTTACGAAAGCATCCTCAACAATATTCCAATTGATATTGCTGTGTTTAATAAAGACCATCAGTATCAATTTGTGAACCCACAGGCTGTAAAATCAGAGGAGGTGAGACAGTTCTTAATTAATAAAACCGATTTTGACTACTGTGCACACTATAAAAAGGATGTTGAAATCGCTCGAAAGCGTTTTGCCATCTTTTCAGAGGCTTTAACCAATTTAGCACCTGTTGAGTTTACCGATGAGCTCACTGCTCCCGATGGAAGAAAATCCTACTTGATTCGGCGTTTTTCGCCCATCACAGACAGGCATGGAGAATTCTGGATGATGGTGGGTTATGGTATGGATATTACGGAGCGGATCGTAGCATCGAATAAGATGCAAGAATCTCTTCAAGAAAAAGAAGCTTTACTTGGCGAGATTCACCACCGCGTGAAAAACAATTTGGCCATCATAGTTGGTTTGATCGAAATGCAACGCATGCGGTCGAACAACGAAGCTTTGAAAAACGACATGCAGATCATCCTTGGTCGCATTAACGCAGTAGCGCTGATTCACGAAAAATTATACAAGTCGCAAAATTTCTCCAAAGTCAATCTGGCCGATTACATTCGCGATTTCGCTGCCATTACCTTTAGCACCTTTGGCAAATCGGATGCAACCAAATTGGATTTACAATCTGACGACATTAGTTTAACAACGAAGCAAGCCATACCCTTGGCTTTAATTTTAAACGAATTGCTCACGAATTTTCTGAAGTACGCAGTTAGCGACGGCAGAACTTCTGTTTTCTCTGTAAAAATCGCTAGAAAAGACCTTCAAATTGAGGTGAGTATGTTTGATAACGGACCAGGGTTGCCGCAGGAATTTGATATGCAAGAGTCGAAGTCCCTCGGTTTTAAACTCCTATTGCTTTTCCTCAAACAACTCCGCGCCAAATATACCATTAGCAACACCCCTGGCTTCACACTTCAATTTGAGTTTCAGTTAGCGGAGCTGTCGGTTTAATGACCTGTAGCGCGTCGCTATCGCATTGCGTTTTGTTTTTGTTTTCATGCATCCGATTTCAAAAGCAGAGCTTTAATGATAGTGGGATTAGCTACGCTGAGCCCAGGGACATGTCAATACTGCAAACACATCCCTCTGATTATCGCGAGCAAGTCGCTAACGCGCCTTGTTTTTGTTTTTTTGTCCATCCGCTTTCAAAAGCAGAGCTTTTGACGCGGCTGTACAAAAAACAAAAATGCCAACCTATCGGTTGGCACATTTTGCATTTGCTGTGATCCCGCTGGGATTCGAACCCAGGACCCTTACATTAAAAGTGTAATGCTCTACCGGCTGAGCTACGGAATCATCCTGATTTTCAGATGTTTAGCCTTTTTGGGGCGAATATTCCTAAATCGGGGTGCAAATATACATGTCTTTATTCTATTTCACAAAATTTTTTGAGGCTTTTGGCGAAAAATTGAATGGCTGCTTTCGTGTCCGCTTTGTGGTTTTTCCATATGAACATCTGCCAGCCTGATCATTACCTCCACAGTCAGAAAAAGTCATAAAACCTTCTTGTAGAATTCGTTTCGCAACCCGTTTAATACAATAGTTTTTTCACCTGCTCCTTCTCCAGTCCCCTCCACCTCTATCACATACCGCCCGTGACTAAAATTCGATAAATCGACACGCTTCCAGCCACCAATTGGTTCACTTCTCAACAATAGGCGCCCTTGCAAATCGTAAAGGTGTACTTCACGGATGTCCTGATTAGGAAGTGCTGATGCAAGGTGCAACTGATTGCTTATATCGATATAGGCACTGAACGGCTCCTTGCTCAACTCCTGAAGGCCATCACAAATCAACACTGCTAACGCACTGTTTAACGTATTGATACAACCATTGGTTCCGAATAATACAACAGTGTAATGAGTGGTTACTTTCGGAGAGAACGCTACTGTTGAAGTGACACCGCTACCCAGCCAATTGAATACGCCTTGGCCGAGTGCAGTAAGGGTGCTAGGCCCGCCCATGCACGCTACTGTTAGTTCGGCAGTGGGCTTTTCTGTTTTTGCCTCCACTTTTTTACGAGGTACCAAGAGAGGTACCCGCTACCAGTGCCAATGAACGCCCCAGCGAGCACATCACTGGGATAGTGCACGCCCAAACGCATGCGCGAATACCCCACGAGAGAGGCGTAGCTATACGCCATAACCGTAACATACCATTTGTTGGCACTCAAGCTCCAAACGGTGGCACTTGCAAAAGCAGCGGTAGTATGCCCACTTGGAAAGGAATGTGGTCCTACATAAGGGTCTCTTTGAGTTATCTTTCCCGCATAAGTGACAAAAGGGCGTGGACGGTCAACTAAAAATTTAATTCCCGTGGCTATTCCAACCCCCATGCCAATAGCACCCGCGCTGCTCCAAGCATTTTGATTCAAAAAAAGCTGGTCGTGTTTATACTGAATAAACCAAGCGGTAGAAAAAGACAATGGCATAGCAGCGTAAACCGAGTGGCTGGTGTATTGCATGGCCTTGTCCCATTGCGGCTTATCACCTGCATTGATGGAGGATAGTACTTTTACTTCAATCGGTTGTGCTTTGAATGCTGCTGAAAAAACAACAACAAAAAGACAAAAAAAAGCGCGCAACATGGCTTTATATGAAGGTGCAACCTTTTGGTTGCAGTAATAAAAAGGCAAGTGCTTCACCTTCCGAAGATAATCAATTTGTAGTAAGTCAAGCAGAGGAGAGAGAGCGGGAGTCCGAGCAGTGGTTTGTAAAGATGCGCGCCAAACGGTTTGGAGAACTGCTCAAAAAAGAGCACTCCGAATTATGGCAAGTGGCCGAATAACTCAGCATCCAAAAATCATGTTGCCACATTCATTCTTCTTCATAAAAGGCCATTTATATTTTGTAAGTTCTACCTGAATGGCTATAATAGCGGTCTTAATACACCCTCAATAATGTTACTAATGACCAACTACTAATGAAGAAACCGATTGGATTGAAGAATGAAGGCGATGTTATTAAACGTACTACTGAATTACAAAAAAAAGAACCCAACAAAAAAAACATTAAGAGTCCTTCCAACAGATGGCTGGCCAGCTTATTCCAGCCAGTTTCGGCAAATAATGTGCGCCTACTGAGTCCCAAAGCGCACTATCATCCCCATTCGGGACTACCCAATGGCGCACCGCACGAAACGCCTTCTGAAGAAAAAAGAACCATACGGGTACTGGTGGCTGAAACAACGATTCCTGGATTCCTCGATGTCCTGCTCAGTCTCATTCACCGGCACCGCAGTGAATTCGGAAACGTGATGTTCAGCGTGGTATCGGTTCACGATCCGTCCCACTTTCATCATGAATTAATGCGAAATCATCAAATAACGTTTATTGAAGATCTTTTCCTTTTGCAATTGAAACCGGCATTAAACGAACGTGCTGAGGAAATCGTCCTCCTAATAACTGCATTGAATGTCGACCACCAAGCCGAAAAAATTGATCATCAATTTTCAGCATGCGCACTTATCATGACCGATCGAGTGGATTTAAATGAGCACAACCATTCACTACTTGAATCACACATCGTCTCTGTTATTCTTAAGCGAATTGACATTGACGCCACCACGTAATTCAACTCATCTTCTGTTACAAAAATGACCAACTTGCATTGACAAGCAGTGTGTGGTATTTGCTGAATTTTGATCAGGCGTATTACCCACATGCTCTCTAAGAACAAGTGCGATCAAGGGATTAGCGCTGCGCTTCTTTTTACCCGTTTTTATTTATTTCACCCAAGTTGATGCATTACACTAATTTCTTATTTTAGTGTTTCACTTTTGTTTACCTGATTTATGCAGATAAAATTTGTATTACCCCTACTCTTCTTTGTTTTAATTTCCTGTGGCACCTCAAAAGAGCCCACGATCAGAAAAATTGTGTGTGGGGACTCCTTTCCACAAGAGTTTTTTGATTCATCTGGTCACCCTTACACCATAATGGTGCCTGGATTCTGCGACACCATCGAAATTTCAAAAGACTCAGCAGAAGCCTTGGAGCACATAGAAATGTTGCACCGTCGATAAACAGCAGCAACGTTCCTCATTTTATTGTATTGCGTTAAATACGTGCCTTTCAAAAATTTTAACGCTTATTCGCGTAACCTTTTTCTTTTACACGCAGTAAGAGGAATTAAGTCTTGCACCGTTAAGCCATGATGAAAAAGGAACACATAACAAAGTCATTGCTTCTATTCATCTCCCTGCTCGCTGCGACCTGCCTTTTTTCTCAAAAAGATTCTCTTGGATACAACACGGCGTATTGGAGTGGTTATGCCGACAAATTGCAACTACCGCCTGATCAACGCCTCGAGTTTCTAAACGCCCACAAACGCCTTAAGGATGGGGTGCCACTAAGCAAAAACCAACACACGCACACAACAGCCGCTAAAAACACCACTGCCTCAACGTATGCTGGGCCCTGCGTGAACGCCGATTTTGAAACCGGCAATTTCTCGGGTTGGGTGCGTTCCTCTGGCTATCACCCCTTGTTCAATGCAGCAGGGTGTTGTCCTAATGCTGGTGGACAACAACTCATCACCTCCGGAGCAGGCGTAGATCCTTTTGGTGGCTTCCCTGTTGTATTTCCTGGAGGAAATTTTTCATTGCGTCTCGGCAATAGCGGCACTGGCGGTGAAGCCGACCGCATTGAACAAACATTTTTAGTGAGCAGCAACAACGCCAACTTTACTTACCGCTATGCAGTGGTATTAGAGGACCCTGGACATTCTACCAACCAACAACCCGCGTTTCTTGTAGAGATGCTTGATACAACGGGAGCACAGGTGCCATGTACGTATTATTATGTAGCAGCTGGACAAGGAATTCCGGGATTCTTTAACTCCAGTACTGCTGGGGTGATTTATAAACCGTGGACCACAGTGGCCCTGAACCTCAATCCCTACATTGGTCAAAACCTAACGATTCGCTTCACCACTTATGATTGTTCGCTGGGGGGGCATTTTGGTTACGCCTATATCGATGGGGTGTGCCAAGCGTTTACAGGTAATGGCGCTGACACTATCTGCGCTGGAACAAACACCGTCTTTTGCGCACCAACCGGAATGGCGAGTTACACTTGGAACGGACCTGGCATTACCAACCTCGTGAACAATTGTGCTACCGTGTCGGCACAAGGCATTTACACGGTGCAAACAGAATTGTTTACGGGCTGTCCCGGCCCAAGCTTCACCTACACCTTGACCATCCAAAATTCCCCTACTATCGCCGCCAGTGCCAACCAAACGGTTTGTGCAAACAACGCTTCAGTTACAGTAAATTCAACCATTACCGGCTACCCTGCTTCCCCACAGTGGATTACCAGCGGAAGTGGAACCCTCCTTAATCCTCTTTTAAATAACACCAGCTATCAGCCATCCGCAGCAGATAAAGCATTGGGGACGGTATCTTTAATTGTTTCAACCATTAACAATGGAAAATGTGGCACGGACGCTGATACAGTAGTGGTTACCATTACCCCAGCACCACAGCTGGCTACTGGCGGCACCGCCACTATTTGCAGCACCAACACCCACACGTTCAATGCCACTGCTAGTGGCACATTCGGTGGTACTTGGTCCACCACTGGCTCGGGCACCTTTACGCCAACCGCGACCGCACTCAACGCTATCTATCAACCGAGCACAGCCGATATCCTCTCTGGCACTGTGCCCTTTACCCTCACTTCTACCAACAATGGCAATTGCCTTCCTGTCACCTCCACCTTTGTTTTAAACATACACAAACAACCCACCCTTACAGCCACCCCTTTGCCAACCATTTGTTCCACCGCCAGTGTAGTAGCTTTGAACAGTACAATAACGGGGATTAGTACCTCTGCCGCCTGGTCAAGCAATGGCACTGGCACTCTTGTGGCCAATGGCAACGCCAGTGCTTTTTATTATTTAAGTGCAGCCGATAAAACACTAACCCAACTGCAATACACCCTTACCTCCACTAACAATGGTGCTTGTGCAGCTACCAGCTCCCTACTACCCCTTACCATTACGCCCCTTGCAACGGTTACTGCCGGTAACCATCAACGTGTTTGCAGCACACAAAATTCGGTAGCACTTAATGGCAATATAACAGGTGGCACCACCAGTGGTATATGGACCACCAGTGGCAGCGGCACCACGAGCCCGTCTAACAGCCAATTACAAACCACTTATTTTTATTCCCCAGCCGATATTCAAAACGGACTCGTCACCTTTACCCTCACCTCCACGAACAATGGCGTTTGTGCTGCGCGCAAGGATACGTTGAGCCTTCGCGTTATTCAACAAGCCACCATTTCAGCCATCCCCAACCGTACACTCTGTTCGCATTTACCAACAGCCGCTCTAACAGCCACCATTAGTGGATTTAGCAGCACCGGCCTGTGGAGCACCTCCGGCACAGGCACCATAGCCAACACCACAACGACCTCCACCATCTACACCTTCTCACCTGTCGACCCACTCAATAGTCCCGTTACCTTTACCTTCACCACCACCAACAACGACGTATGTGTGGCCGAAACACACACTGCTAACATTACCATTGTGCCAATTGCTACGGTGAATGCTGGCGTGAATCAATTTATTTGTTCAGCACAAAACACAATTGCCGTTAGTGGTACTATCACCGGTCTAACATCGAGTGGCAGTTGGGCATCGGCGAGCGGGGGACTCTTCTTGCCAGCCAACAGTTTAAACAGCACTTACACCTTAACGCAAAACGAAATCAATGCCGGATTCGTCACCTTCACGTTAACCTCGATTAATAACGGCACTTGTCCCGCTCGCGCCGATACCGTACGCATGAAAATCATGAAACAGCCAACTATTTCAGTTGCGGCAGGCAATACAATTTGTTCAACACAACCAACTTTCCAGGTGAGCGGCTCACTCGTTGGTGGACTCCACCAAGCAATTTGGCAACACACGGGTACTGGAACACTTTCGCCGAACAACAGCGCGTTAAATAGTATCTATAACATCTCTAAAAACGACATTCAAGCAGGCCTAGTCATCTTTACCTTGTCATCAGTGAATTCATCGCCCTGTGCGGAAGCAAGCGGCACCATCGCCCTGCAAATTCGAAAAATTGCTCAAGTTACAGCAGGCTTGCCACAAGTGCTCTGCTCCAATACACCTACCCTATCATTGTCCGGTACCATTGGCGGCGCAGCTACCACAGGTACTTGGTCGTCGAACGGTTCAGGCGGTTACCCAGTGGGCAATGTACCCATCACCACGTACACGCTTTCAGGAGCCGACCGTATTAAAACACAATTGCTATTTACCTTGACCTCTGTAGACAATGGGGTTTGTCCGCCTGTGCGTGATACAGTGCGCATCACCCTTCATACCTTGCCAGTAGTAAAGGCCGGAAACGATAAAGGTATTTGCAATACGCAATCACTTGTTACACTCAGCGGACAGGTTGGAGGGTACACCCATACCGGCATCTGGAACACTACGGGCAGCGGCAGTATTGTGCCCTCACCTACACTGATGAACATTACTTATCTCTTAGCGCCAGCCGATTTTGCTAACGGTAAAATTGAGTTTGTACTCACGTCGACAAACAATGGCGTTTGTCCTGCCACACAAGACACCATCGTCGTTTCCATTAGCAAGGCCCCGCTTGTAAACATTTCTTCTGATTCTGTAGTGTGTGAAAAACAAAACCCTATCGCCTTAAATGCAGCTGTTGTATTTGGTAGTAATTTGTACGAATGGCAAAGTTCGGGGACAGGCACTTTCTTGCCCAACCCCTATAAAAATGCCGTAAACTATTTGTTTTCGGCAGCCGATGTAAAAAGTGGTTACGTTTACTTCTCCTTCATCGCTAAGAACAACGGCGCTTGCGGCAATATGCTCTTTCCGCGAAAACTCCAAATTCTACCCGGGGCCAAGGCCGCCTTCTCTGCCTCTGACTACACCCTGACATTGCCCGATGGCGCCATCACTTTCACTAACCTTAGCACACAAGCCGATCGGTTTAAATGGAATTTTGGTGATGGCACCACCAGTGTCATAAAAGACCCTGTCGTTCGTTATAAATTCACTGGCTATTACGATGTACAACTGATTGCCGACAACACCTATCGTTGTGCCGACACCACCACACAACGCATCACCGTTATTAGCGAAGCCTTGTTCCCCAACGCGTTTACGCCAAACGCCAGTGGTCCGACCGATGGACGTTACAATCCCCTCGACAACAGCAACGACGTGTTCTTTCCCTTCACCGACGGAGTGGTGAACTATGACTTACAGATTTACAACCGCTGGGGCGAATTGATTTTTAGAAGCACGGATGTAAAAATTGGTTGGGATGGGTACTTTAACGACAAACTGTGTCAACAAGACACCTATGTGTGGAAAGCCAACTTGGAGTTTTTTGATGGAAGAAAACTAGTGAGAGCGGGAACCATAACACTGTTGCGTTAATGAAACGATTAATGAAATATTTATTGTGCCTGCTTGCTGCGAATACAGCAACAGCCCAGCATTTTCAATTCTCGCAGTTTTATGCAGCACCCACTTATATTAATCCTGCTTTTACGGGGGCGAATGTGTGCTCGCGGTTTTCTTTGAATTACCGAAGTCAGTGGGCGGGAGTGGGCGGATTTGAAACCTATCAAGTAAGTTACGACACAGGAATTCCTCAAGCCAAGAGTGGCGTTGGCTTCCAGGCATTCAGCGACAATACCGGTGCAGGCGGCATAAAAACCCGGCGTTACAGTGGGCTTTATGCCTATGAAGCGCGCTTAAGTAAATTTGTTGTGGGACGTGCAGGGTTTTCAGCCGGCATGGTGCAACGGAGCATTGATTACAACGGCTTCACCTTTGCCGATCAAATTGCGCGAGGTAACTCGGCGGCATCGACAGAATCGTTGGTCGGCGCAAGTGTAAAGTACTTGGACTTATCCACTGGCGTTTTATTGTACGGAAAAAACTTTTGGGGAGGATTCTCCGCCGTTCACATCAATCGTCCCAACCAATCCCTTTTGAATGGCTTCAGTCCCCTGCCTCCAGAATTTTTATTGAACGGCGGATGCCGCTTCGAATTAGGCGATCACACCACTATCGACCAGAAGAATGATAATAACAACACCATCATGCTTGCTGCCAATTACAAAAAACAAGCAAAATTCAATCAGCTGGATATTGGGGTCTATTACACCAAGCACCAATTGGTACTGGGTTTGTGGTACAGGGGGCTTCCGTTTTTCAAACCAACGCCAGCATACAGAAATAGCGATGCCATTGTGTTTTTATTTGGCGTGAGTTACGACCGTTATAAATTTGGTTACAGCTACGATTACACCGTTTCTAAGCTCACTAACTCTATTTCAAAAGGCACCTCTGAGGTAAGCATGGCCTTTCAACTGTGCACAGCATCCAAAAATAAATTCAGGAAAAAGAAATACCCGCTCATTGTTTGTCCCAAATTTTAATGGGTGCACCTAGCCGACCAATGCTTTGTTTCTATACGAGGCTAACTACCTAATTTCTGCTAACTTTATTGCATGAAATGGACACCCTTCCTTTTTCTACTTTTCTTTTCCCCAGCCCTTGCTCAAATCAATCTTGGGGATTTTGTTAAAAACAAGGCGTTGGATGCTAAGGATAAAGCTAAGGACTTTGCGCACGACAAGGTCATCGAGAAACTTGAAAAACAGCGGCAGCAATTTGACGAATCCAATTTCAATTATGCCATTTGTTTTACAGAGAATAGCGGCGCATTTGAAACCGAAGAAAAAGGTAGCGCCTTAAGTAACCTTGCGTTAAATGCCGACCAGGCGCTTCAAAAAGAAGCCAAATCCACAGAACAACGCGCCTATACCAACTTACGAAACGGTGAACTGCTCATGGCAGGCAACAATTACCATTTAGCAGAAAAGAGTTTTCTCTTAGCTAAGTTGCTCTATGAAGCCGATGATAAGCAGCAAACACTGAATTATGCACAAACGCTCAGCAATTTGGCTCTCCTGTATCAAACAACGGGAAGGTTTACAAAGGCATTTCATTTTAATGAAAAGGCCATCGCCCTTCGCAAAGAATTAAACAACGAGCCACTCCTGGGTGTCTCAGAAAACAACCTAGGAGTGCTATACAAAGAGTGTGGCCAATATGATGAAGCCGAACGTTTGCTGCTGCAGGCGCAATCCCGAAATACCAATAATAAGTTGGCCCTGTCCCTTATAAAAAACAACTTGGCTTTACTGCAATTAGACCTTAACAATTTGAAACAGGCTGAAAAACTGATGAAGGAATCGTTGATTCTGGCCGGTAACGTATTAAAAAAAGATGCTTCCAATTATATCAAGTTACAAATCAACTATGCAACTGTGCTCAAGCACTTGAAAAGATACAGTGAGGCAGAAGCCATTTACCGCGAAGCCATTGCCGCGAAGGAAAAGAAATTGGGCGTGCATCCCGACCTCGCTACTTTGAAAAAAGGACTTGCTCAAATCTACCTTGCAATGGGAAAGTCCAACGCAGCCGGAGAGCTCTTTGAAGAAGCCGTTGACATTCATAAAAAGAAATTGGGAGAATCACATCCCGCTACTCTTTCAGCGCTGGGTGAATTGGGTAACTTTTACCGGGTAATCGGACAAAACACAAAAGCCCTTGAAGTGCATCAGTTAGTGTGTGATAAACGGAAAAACATGTATGGCAAAACACACCCCCTGTACATTCAATCGCTAGAAGATTTGGCCCTGTCGCAATGGAAAAATGGTAAGACCGTTGACGGTTTGCTTAATTACCAAGTAGTGATGCAACAAACCCTTCCCTTTATTCGCACCACGTTCAAATCCCTTAACGAGGCAGAAAAAAGCGACTACTGGAGCAGAACCGCTGCGCGCATTAATCGATACAACGGATTAGTGCTAGCTGAAGCACTAAAAACACCATCGCTCGTTGCACAAGCCTATCAGAATTTATTGGAGACAAGAGGGTTTTTAATGGATGGGTCAACGCGTTTAAGACACCGACTCCTTACCAGTAACGACACTGCCATCAGCCAACTTTATAAGGAGTGGTTGTCTACCATGGAACAAATTAACCATGGCTATGAATTGAGTAAGGATGAAATTAAACAGCAAAAAATAAATACCGATAGCTTAACAGAGCGTGCAGGGGCATTGGAGCGGCAATTATCTGTGAAGAGCGCGGACTTTAAAAATCAAAAAGAACAAATTCCTGTGGGCGCCGAACAAATAAAGGCCTCCTTGCAGAAGGACGAAGCGTGTGTAGATGTAGTGTTGGTGCATCCATCCGAGTCCTTAAAAAAATCGATTTATTACGCCTTTGTTTTAACGCCTGCCTCTCTAAAACTTGTGCTGTTGGGCGAAGGCAGCGCTATTGATGCAGCCATACTCACCTTCCGCCAAAAAGCCACCACGCAACAGCCAGAGCAGGAAGCATGGAAAACCATCTGGAAAAATTTGGACGCACTGCTCGAAGGGTATACGCGTTTGTTTGTTTGTCCCGATGGCCTCTACCACCTGGTAAGTTTACCCGCCTTAAAAGACCCTTCGGGAAAATATTTGGCCGACAAACATATTGTAGTGTTAACGGGCAATAGCCGCGAGGTACCCGCCATCAAACAACGTGAAAAACAACCACAAAAACCGCAGAACGCCTATGTTTTTGCCAATCCCAAATTTGGCAATGCCAGTTTGATTGACCAATTGCCAGGCACAGAAGCAGAAGCAGCTGCTATCAGCAAATTATTCTTGGCAAATGCTGTGCCAGTTGTGCAATTCAAAGGAGAGAGGGCTACTGAAAAAGTGGTGAAAGGATTAAAATCCCCCTCCATCTTGCACATTGCCACCCACGGTTATTTTCTCGATGACGTAAGTCAAGTAGAAAGCGAAAAATTAGTTGGTGTGGAAGTGGGTATTGCTAGTGAGAATCCCCTCTTGCGGAGCGGTTTGTTATTTGCAGGGTGTGAAAACGTTTTTGACCCCGATTACCATCCCGCCATAAAAGAGGAGAACGGCGTGCTGACTGCTTTCGAAGCCCTGCGGCTGAATTTAGATGAGACCCAATTGGTAGTGCTGAGCGCCTGCGAAACGGGACTAGGGAAGGTGCGCGAAGGCGAAGGTGTATATGGATTACAACGCACCATGATGGTTGCCGGGGCAAAGAACCTATTGGTGAGCTTGTGGCCCGTAAGCGATGACGCCACGAACGTGTTAATGACAGCCTTTTATGGCGCTTATCTAAAATCAGGAAATGTAGCACAGGCCTACGCTGAAGCCATGAAATCGATACGAAAAATCTACCCACAACCCTACTATTGGGGCGCTTTTGTGTTGATTTCACGTTAATCTTTTTTCACCTCCAATATTAGAAAATCATTAGAGCGTAGGAAAGATTATTAATTCGTCTCTAATGCAGTGCAATTATTGTTTATTTTTCGGTTGGTGCTCACCTCCCCCCTTCTACACGAGACTGCTGAAAATCGTATAACAGAGTAGGCTTAAACAACTTATCAAAACAGCAAATGAAAAAAATTACTTTGCTTTTCTCTGCATGGCTAGTTTGTGTTAGTACAGTCTTAGCCCAAACACCCACTTTCTTTAACACCAACACTGCTGGAGGTGCCAACACCTTTCCATTTAACAACAGTGCTACGTCAAGAAAGGTACAATGGTTTATTCCAACAGGATCACTTGGTAGTATTTCTCCTGGCAATAACATCACCGATGTTTATTTCCAATTGGGCTCTACAGCATCACGTACCTACCCAAACTTTTATGTAAAGCTCAAACAAGGTACTGGCACAGGATTGACCGGCTCAGCGGGTGGTCCCGTTTAACAAGGAATGGTCGTTTATTTTTGGGCACAGAATTACACCATCAATTCTACAACAGGAGGTTGGTTGAAGATTACCTTGCAAACGCCGTTTTTATTTAACCCTTCCCTGCCCTTGGTCGTAGAAGTGGAGCACGATGCCACTACTGGCACTGGACCTACCGTTTATCAAGCAGTGAGCATTGCTGGTCCAGGTAACGGTCGCCAATGGGCTGATTACAACGTTAACACAATTACTGGTGTAGGAACCAATCAGGTCAATTTTGGAGTGGACTTATTGCCAGCTGTGCCCTGCACGAATACCCCTGTTTCCAACACGCTTATTCCAAACGTATACAGCACTTGTCCTGGTATCAACAACCCGACTGTATCGATGGCCATGACCTATACCGATGGTGGCTTAACCTATTCATGGCTCACCTCCACCGTTTCAAACGTGGGTCCATTTACCGCCGTTACTGGCACCGCGTCAAGTTACCCATCCCCTACGCTTAATGTTACTACCTGGTACCAAGCGATAGTAACTTGTACTAATACAGGACAGAGCACCACGTTGTCTCCAGCTACCTTCTCTGTTGCTGGCTCTACAACCAACACGGTACCATACAATGAGAATTTTGAAGGGATTTTTCTAAACGACCGCTTACCCGATTGCTCGTGGAGTTCAACCGTTGTTGGCACTTCCCTAAAAACTTATACTGCAGCCGGTAACAATAACCGCATTCCAAATTCCGGTTCACGTTACGCCTCCTTCGTGAGCAATGGCACTACACCTTACGTCTACACAAGTCCAATATTACTCCAAGCCGGCGTCTCCTATTCCGCAGGCATGTGGTACACAACCGATCTGTTAGGAAGCACCAATTGGAGCAATTTAACCATGCTCATTACTCCCACTCCAGGTCTAGCCAATAGCACTGTTGTGGCACAAGTAAATGGCGCCGTGGTAAGTCCAGTCTATAAAGCTTTAGGTAACACCTTTACCGTAGCAACAACTGGTCTGTACTATCTTGGAATTGGCGCCAACGGTGGTGCGGGGACTAGTAACTTCCTGAGTTTTGACGATATTTCTGTCACCGTGCCCTGTTCTGCTTCCTTGAATCCTGTTACGGTTACAATAAGCACTCCCTCCACCACCATTTGCGAAGGGCAAACCGTTGTGCTAAACGCCTCAGGCGCGAGCACATACACGTGGAACAATACGGCCACCGGAGCTTCACAAAGTGCTGCACCTCTTGTCAACACCACCTTTAGCGTTACCGGCACCAACACTTTAACAGGGTGTAAAGGCAGCAACATTATCAACATCAATGTAAAACCTTCACCATATGTGAATGCTATGGCCGTTCCTGCGGTTGCGTGCCAAGGACAAAAGGTTGCATTGACAGCAAGTGGCGCTAACACCTACCAGTGGAGTCATAATGCCTCTGGCGCAATAACTTCTGTAACCGCTACAGCCAACACCTCTTATACAGTCATCGGAACCGCAACAAATAACTGTGCAACATCCGCCGTTGTTAATTTACAAGTGAACAACAGTCCAACTGTTACAGCAACAGTCTCACAAAATGCCTTGTGCGTTAATGAAAGCGTAACACTCACTGCGCAAGGCGCTAATAGCTTCAAATGGGTTTCCACCGTTACTGGCATAAATCTCAACGGAGCTGTTGTTATTTACCAGCCTAACAAAGGTGGTAATGAAACGTTTATTGCAACGGGTGTTGATGCCAATGGCTGTGCTGCAAGTGCCAATGTTAGTTTTGTAGTGGACGCCTGTACCGGCATTCGTGAACTAGCAGGCACCTTTGGTCAGTTCAGGGCCTACCCAAATCCTGCAAGTGAAACTTTACACATCGAAAGCGAAAGCGGCAATGTAACTGATGTAGTGGTAACCGATATGACAGGGCGTATTGTCATGAAAATGCAGCCCAACGCCACTTCACACATCATTGATATTTCATCGCTCAATGGTGGTGTTTATTTGGTAACCATTACCAACGACCGCGGACAGGACACTGTAAGAATTGTAAAACAATAACCACCGTGGTTGCCATCCTAAATAAAAAGCCGCTTTAAAAGCGGCTTTTTTTGTTTGAGAATCTTAAACAAAAAAGCCGGTCGCAAAAACGAACCGGCCTTTAAACATTAAGTAATAATATTATTAGGCACTGCCTGTTTTGCGCACACCAGCAGCTTTCTTAACGCCTGCAGATGTTTTTGGCTTTGTGGTGTCTTTTGCAGCCGTCTTACGTGGCTTCGCTTTTTCTTCCGCCTTTACAGGGGTAACTTCCTTAGCCGCTTCCTCTGCATTCTCTTCTTTTTGTTTAAGATTACCAGTGGCTTGAAGTGTATTGTACCAAGAGAATAATTTACGCATGTTGCTCACATAAACGCGCTCTTTGTCGTAATCAGGTAATACACTACCAAAATAGTCAGCTACAGCTTTATCGTCGGCCTTGTTATCAATCGCCGCACCACCTTTTTCTTTTTCGAAAACAGCAGTCATGATTTCATCAATTGGCTTATCGTCGCCAGTTGTAAACATGCTTATATCGGTAAGTGTTGACACACGTGTTGAAGCGTAAACGTTAACTCTTTTTTTGTCGGTAAGCCCCTCTACAATAATACCGTTCTTGCTTTGCGCCACTATCTTGTATAACCCGGGTTGTCCGGAAATGGCAATAATCCCTTTGAGATCAATCATAATAATTTCTAAGTATTACAAAGATAGGAATTTTTTGGTAAAGAACAGGCCTTATTGTTCCCGTCAACTCTGCCACTCCCCTTCCTTTTCCTTTCTTTATTCTGGGCGTATCCCCCGCAGCAAAAGGCGCTTTATCTAAGCACACGTTCAGCCTTTTGTGCAGGGGTCGGGCTTTCCGGCTGTAGTTTGTTCGCCAAGCCAAGCGGGGTGGCAAATCCGGGGGCGTTCCGCCTCCTGTTTGCACACCCCGCTAAGGCTTGTCTTCACAAAGCTACTGCCTGCAATCCCTTACGCTGGCTTTACGTGCACTCTTTTATCAATACTAGCGCTATTGTCAAACGGCCTTTCTCTAACAACTCCTCACAACTTGTGCCAACCTCAAACACGTCTTCTCTATCCCCACTAGCCAAGGCCTACTCCTTTTGTCTCACCACCTCGTACATGGTTTTTATAATGGCCTCTATCGCCTTCTGGTTAAACAAATAATAGTCGTTCTCAAAACACTTGATGAGGTAAAACGTGCCTTGATCGCCTTTCTTCTCAGATATTGGCCAACTAAAATTCCACCCAGAACCGCCGCTATTTAAATAGTACCCTTTTTGTTTTAAATCGCCGTACTGCAAAAAGTCTTGCAACTGTGCTATTTCGCGTCGCAACCGCTTATTGGTAACAGTTGTGTCGAAGGTATAGTGCTTCACCATGCTTTGGTTAACAAGCACAAATTCTCTGAAACAAATGCGAGTCGCAACCCGCTCGGTATCGTCGGTGTATGCGAAGCTTGTTCTGCGAATCTTAATACGCTTGTATTGCGAACGTTTCCCCTCATAATTATTCATGTGATAAATAGCAGCAATTAAGTGCGAATGGGTTAGCACATACGCTGTATCCAGTAACCTGCCTTTTAAATCATAGAAGTTTAATATTTGTGGGACATTAAATTCACTGTACCTGTCGAGCTTACCTATTATGGCGCTGTCTTGTAAGGTAACTTGTAGTAGCCGCTGCCCGTACTTTTCATCGGGCCAGCCCATCAACGTGGGCCATGCATAGGGCCACGCATAACGCTTGTTGGCGAACCGCTCCTTTAACAACAGTTGCACCAAGGGGTTGCTCTCCAATTCTGAATCGCGGATGGTTAAATCATAAATTGAATACTCGCCTTGATCTGACTTGCTCTTCCAATACAACTGCCCGTCTTTCTTTAATTTTTGAATCTGCTCATCCGTTGTCCATGTATAAAATGTTTGCCGACAAAAATCATTTTCATCAATGTGACGGTTGATGTTATCAATATCAAAAGAGGGACTACAAGCAGCAGTCGGCAGCAACTTATAAGCAAGCGAATCGGTGCTCACACACACATCATCAATAAAAAAGTAAGCCGCACCCGTACGTTCATTCTCTCGACGATGCCAAGCATTCTTAGGCTCCGTAAAAATGCCCACATACGCATATTGGTAATTACTATCGGCTACAAACGACCCTTTTAATATCGTCCAGCCCGTATCTACCACGGGTTCCATATTAACAAACTGTGCGTAATCATGCACAATGGCATTGGTGCCCGTTGTACACCCATAAGGTAAAACGTGGTGTTCGTTCACTGTAAACTGCATACCTTGGTGCGAAAAAAAACTTCGGTCGGCTTTACGATACGCTGGATTAATTTTAAAAGACACGTAGTAGCGTGTACCCACTTGTAAGGACTCGCACAGTTTAACACCCAAAATACCTTGGCGGGTATAATCCGCTGTTGAAATAAGGTAGCCCGCGCAGGCCTCGCCAGTGGGAGGATACACAGTACCCATGGTGTTTTTCGGCACGTTGACCCATACGCCGCTTTGGCGCGCATACACATCGGGCGAACTATGATAAGCCTTCCAAGGATAGGCCAAATAAAGGTTGTGATTACGAAAGGCATGACTCACCAGGTATTCAAAGCCGCCGTTAGGCACTAAATTGGTTTGTGACTTTACCATAAAAATGTTCGCCAAAAAAAACACGGCGAGTAGATGCTTGCAATGCTTCCTGGTTATTAAATAGAATCTCATAGCTCTTGTTTTCAAATGGTTTGCTTGTTTTCTTAATAATCAATTAGCGATTCACTTTCTAGCGATTCATATAGCGTATAAAATAGAGTAAACGTTTTTGTAATCGTGCGTGAGGGATGTGCAGGGCTTGGTTCTTTTTTGGCGAATGATCCTTGACAGTAATCGCCAAAAAAAACCGCAGCGAAGCGGAGCCCGTAACAGCCCGACCCCCGCACAAATGGGCGAAAGTGCTTTTAGTAAAAGAACCATTTGTTGCGCGGGGGCACGCCCAAACGCTCTTACTAAATGTATTGCCCATTTATTTTTTAAAGGCATTCGAAATCATGGTTTCAAAGACTTTGATAGACTAAAATAAGCAATTTTCGAACCAACCCGTTACCCATTAATTGTCACGGATAAAAATTAGGTAGCCCTAAACTTTCGTTGCAAGCCACACCAACTTTGTATGCCAGCACAACGTAAGCATTGTGGTGAACTGTTTGGCGAAGATTTAAAAAGTACATGTTGTTATGATGGCGTATAAACCGGGCTCTCCGCAGTAGTTTGCTCGCCGGCCACCAGCAGGCCTAAAGGTTACGGGGTCCCCGCCTATAGTAGCAGCAGGGCTGCCGTGCCTTAAGTCCTGCTAATGGCCTACTTTACAAAGCTACTTGCTGCAATCCCTCACGCAGCAGTGACACCAAATCTAACAACGCCTTCCTCATTCCTTTGCCGCTTGGTGTTACGAGAATCATTACCTTTAGTGTTCAATCTATTCTTATGAAGTACGACGCAATTGACAAAAGTTTATTTATCGAAAACCGATCCCGCTTTTGTAATTACTTAAAGCCAGGTTCCATGGCTATTTTTGTGAGCAACGACATCCTACCTACCAATGCCGATGGCGCAATGGGATTCCGCCAAAATTCAGACCTGTTCTATCTAACCGGCGTCGATCAAGAAGATACCATCCTCGTTATTTTTCCTGATGCAAAGGATGGCCGTCACAAAGAAGTGCTTTTTGTAAAAGAAACCAGCGAATTGATTGCCATTTGGGAAGGCGCAAAGCTGACCAAGGACGGTGCCCGCCAAACCAGCGGCATCGACCACATTTACTGGCACCACGAATTTGAAAAAATAATGCGCCCGTTTATTTACCAAGCTGAAACCATTTACCTCAACAGCAACGAACACACCCGCCGCTACATCGATACAGAAACAGCGCAAGACCGCTTCAATAAAACCATGATGGCAAAGTACCCTTTGCACCGCTTCGAAAGATGCGCCCCCATCATGCAACACATTCGCTCCATCAAAAGCATGCGCGAAATTGAACTGATTCAACAAGCTTGCGATATTACAGAAAAGGGTTTCCGCCGCTTGCTTTCGTTCGTAAAACCTGGGGTATGGGAATACGAAATAGAAGCGGAACTTATTCATGAATTTATACGCAACCGAGCCGGTGGATTTGCCTATGGCCCAATTATCGCCTCTGGCGCTAACGCGTGCGTGTTGCACTATGTCGACAATAATAAGGAATGCAAGGACGGTGATTTGTTATTACTGGATGTGGCCGCCGAATACGCCAATTACGCGAGCGACCTCACCCGCTGCCTGCCCGTGAATGGCAAATTCTCAAAACGTCAGAAAGCTATATACGATGCCGTTTTGCGCGTACACCGCGCAGCAGCAAAACAGTTGGTGCCGGGACAAACGTTTGAAAAGTACAACAAATTTGTAGCGGACATTATGACGGAAGAATTGTTGCAACTGGGTCTCCTCACTAGTGATGAAGTAAAAAATCAAAATCCTGCTAACCCTGCCATGCGCAAGTACTTCATGCACGGCACTAGCCACTTCCTCGGACTAGATGTTCACGACGTTGGCTTCTTCCACGAACCCATGCAGGCGGGCATGGTGTTTACGGTAGAGCCCGGCATTTATGTGCGCGAAGAAGGTATCGGTGTGCGCATTGAAAACAATTTCCTGATTACTACTAACGGTCAACAGGATTTAATGAAGAACATTCCTATTGAAACGGAAGAAATCGAATCCCTCATGAACAGCGGCAAGTAATTTCCGCCCCCCTTCATAAAAAAACCGGAAGCTGTTATTCGTCTTCCGGTTTTTTAATGCTGCACTGCAACCAAGTGGTTGCAATTTCACCAGCCCTCAAAACCGGCTGCTATTATTCTTTTATAATTTCAAGCCACCCCTTAATCGGCTTGTTGTCTCCAAGATCAATCACGTAGAAGTAGGTGCCGGCCGGTAAGAACTCACGGTCCGCCACCGTTGGCCACGCCTTCGTTGTATTGTTGTATCCGTTCACTTCATACACTTTCGCTCCCCAACGGTTGAAAATGGCAATCTTGTTGTTAGGATACAAATCAATGTTGTCAATGTTCCACACATCGTTTAGACCGTTACTGTTCAACGTAATGGTATTGTAAATCTTCAAGTCACACGATGGCTGTACATCCAAAATGAGGAAGGAACGTTCAACCGAGTCCTTTCTAATATAAGTGCTGGTCACAGTAGAGGTGACATTGATGCGCACCGAATAATTACCGGCAGCAAGGTTTTTAATGGTGCTGCAGTCGTTATTCGGACACTTCGCTCCAGTCCACACATATTGAATAGTGGTATTCGTAAAGGTAATGCGCGGCACGAGGGTAATAGACCCATCGTTGCGTAAACGGCAACTCACATCCGACACCACGGCATTGAATTCAACATCACCTGAACATGGTATAACGGTGTGTGTATAAATGGTGGAGTTTGAACAGCCATTTGTTGCTGTGCCAATAACCGTGTAGTTGGTCGTCACCGAAGGCGATACTGCAACTGAAACGCTTGGGGCCGAACCATTAAAGGTAAACGTATCAGCTCCTTTTGCAGAAAGGGTAATGGTTTCATTCGCACACGAAGCAGGGTTAGAAGCCGTCACCGTTAATAGTGGCAAACTTCTCACCGTAAGCGACAAAGTCGATGTGCCAAGACACCCATTCACGTCTTGCCCGGTTACCGTATAATCACCACTCGCAGCAGGAATAAAGTATGTGCCGTTAACAGCACTGCCCGTCCACGTATACGTACTGGCTCCTGTTGCAGTAAACTTAACGGAGTCACCCGCACAAATGTTAGTTGACGATGCCTCTGCCGTTAACGTTGGATTATTGTTCACGACCACGGTGGCTATGGTGGCCGCTGCAGACAAACAACCATCCGCACTAGTACCAGTTATACTGTACTGTGAGGTAGTGGTAGGGTTAACCGCTGGTCCCGCTGGATTAAAGGTATACGTATTCGCTCCCGATGGTGTTAACGTAAACCCATCGCCCACACAAATGGTGCCGTTTGCTACTGTAATGGTCGGCAAAGGATTCACCGTAACGTTCATGGTGGCGCCTGAAGCGCTCAAACAACCATCTGTGCTGGTACCGGTTATTGTATAATTAGTGGTAGTGGTTGGATTCACTACTGGTCCCGCTGGCAAGCACGTATACGTGCTTGCGCCGGATGGGGTAATCGTGTAGGTGTCGTTGATACAAATAGCACCATTCGTTGCGGTGATGATCGGCAATGCAAAAACCGTGATGGTTGAAACAGCAGGATTAACAGCGTTACAACCATAAGAATAACTACCGGAAACAGCGTACGAAGTTGTAACACTTGGCGTTACTACAAAACTACCACCACTTATGGTGTAGGTGTCGGCTCCTGTTGGCACAATGGTGTAACTGCCACCATCGCAAAGTGTTGCGCTAGCAACAGCAATGGTTGGATTGAGAAGTACAGACACTTGACTCACTGCTTGTAGTGTGCTCACACAACCCGCAGTACTGGTGCCACTGATGCTATAACTGGTGGTTGTGAGCGGCGTTACTGAGAAGTTATTACCAGTGATGCTGTAGGTGCTTGCACCAGATGGAGTAACCACAAACGTGCCTCCTTGACATATTGTGCCTGAATTCACTGTCAGCGCTGGCACAGCGTTAACCGTAATAGTAACCACTGCAGCGGTAGGACTCACGCAACCAACACTGCTGCTGCCAATCACAGAGTAGGAAGTTGTGGTGAGGGGGCTCACGGTGTTTGAACCAGAAGTATAAGTGTAATTGTTCGCTCCAGAAGGAGTAATGGTAAATACTTGTCCAGTACAAATGCTTCCCGACGTAGCACTAATGGTAGGATTCGGATAAACCGATACATTACTCACCACCAAGGTGCTCGTGCAACCATAAGAGAAACTGCCTGTTACTGAATAAGCAGTTGTTGTGGTTGGGCTGACCGTGAAGTTCCCACCTGTAATGGTGTAACTCGTTGCTCCTGTTGGTACAATAGCAAATGAATTTCCTTGACAAATGCTGCCACTGCTAACGGCCAAGGTTGGGTTGGCTAAAACAGAAACCTGACTAACGGCTTGTACCGTGCTTATACAGCCTGCTGTACTGGTACCACTGATGCTATAACTTGTTGTCGTAAGCGGCGAAACCGTAAAATTATTCCCACTTACCGTATAGGTACTTGCTCCTGTTGGATTAATTACAAATGAACTGCCCGAACAAATCGATCCAGAATTAACGGTTAAAACGGGCACAGCATTCACAGTGAGATTCACTTGTGCGGCGATTGGCGCTACACAACCTACAGAACTTGTGCCGGTGATGCTATAAACCGTTGAAACACTTGGATTCACCACAGCACTGCCAGAAGAATACGTATAACTCGCCGCTCCTGTAGGCGACATGGTAAAGGACTGTCCCGCACAGATACTACCCGACGCTACTGTAATTGTTGGATTCGGGAAAACCGAAACGTTACTCACCGCTGACAATGCGCTCGTGCAGCCGTTGGTGCCTGTACCCGTTACGCTATAAGCAGTGGTTGTTGTAGGGCTTACGGTGAAATTATTCCCCGTAATGGAATAAGTGCTGGCACCAGATGGCACAATGGCTATGGACTGTCCATTACACACACTTCCACTATTAACAGTGATTACAGGTGAAGTAAACACCGTTACCTGACTCACTGCTGGCTGCGCCGCTGCACATCCCACCGATGAAGTACCAGTAATGCTGTATGCCGTAGTTGTCAACGGACTTACCGTAAAGGTGCCACCGGTAATGGTGTAGGTAGCTGCTCCACTTGGTGAAATAACGGCGGAATTACCTGTGCACAAGCTTGGTGAGTTGACCACTAAAGTAGGTAGTGGACTCACGGTGAGCTGCGACACCCCATTCATGGTGCCATAACTGGTACATCCAGTAGTAGCTGTACCAATGATTACAAAGAAGGTAGACGTGGCTGGACTAACCAGGTAATTGTTCCCTGATATTGTAGACGTTCCTGCTGTCATCGAGTAAGTGCCGCCAACGCCCGCACCGGTTGGTGTTAACGTAAAGATTTGACCGGCACACAACGTACCACTCGCAATGGTGATGGTAGGTATTAAGTTCACCACCAAGGTATGTGTGGCCACGTTGACACAATTGTTAGTGCCCGTACCGGTTACTGTATAAACCGTTGTAACAGTAGGATTCACTATTTGTGTTGAACCCGACCCAAGACCTGTCCACGTATAGGTTATCCCTCCCACCCCATTCAGCGAGGCGTTACCGCCTTGACAGATGGTAGGACTTCCTGCAACAGTAATGGTTGGCAACGGCTGCACCACAATGCTTTGTGTAGCCGTATTAGAGCAACCGGTCAAGGTACTGGTTCCTGAAACAGAATAAACAGCGGTAGCCGTTGGCGAAAACGCAGATCCATTTGTCACCCCAGCAGTCCATGTATACGTATTGGCGCCTGCACCACTGAGCGAAACAGTGCTATTCACACACACTTGCGTAGCAGATGCGCTCACCGAAACCGTTGGCAAGGCATTCACCGTGCCAGAAACAACAAAGGAGTACTGTGGGTTGCTGCAATCGTTGGTTTCAACAACAACAGTGTTCACGTAACTGCCTGTTGTGGTCGGCGAAATAGCAATGGCAAAGGTGCCTCCAGAGTTGGCACTATAAATAGCGGGAGAAGCCGTAATAGAGAACGGTGTTGAAGCAGTGATAAATCGAACGGCGTTGATTTGCAAGGCCGAGGTGCCACTGTTGAATACGGAATAGGTTCTTGATGTAGCGGGGGCGTTTACACACAAGCCTCCAAAATCAGTGAGATTGGCAGTGCTTGTGGTGGTGGCGCCCTGATTAATGCTGTTACCATTTGCCGACACCAACAAAGTAGCCGTCGGTTGGGTGGTAACAGTGTTCCCCTTGGCAACACCTCCCGGACTCACCCAGTTGGAAACTGTTCCCGTTAATGCAAAATTAGTTAGTGCCAAGGTATAGTTATTACCAGCGGCATCTAACAAAGTGGTTGCACTTGAATTGCTCAAATTAGGGGATCCTTGATTAAAGTGGTAATTCGCAATCAGACTCGTGGCGGTGGTTGCAATTTCTGTAGAGAGATAGGATTGAATTTCACAATGGGATAGCGAACGGTTCCATACCAACACTTCATCAATAACCCCCTTAAACATTTCACCGCCAAACACGTTAGCACCGATGACGAAACTGCCTGTAGGGGCAGTAACAGCATTAAGCTGCGCAGAACCAACAAAATTACCATTGGCATACAGGCTAACGTTACTGTTGTTTAATACCATAGAGAGAGCCACCCATGTATTTGTTGGCACTGCGTAAGTGGTAGTGATTATGCCAAATGGCAGCACATAAGCACAGAAATTACCACCCACATTCATCATTAACGCATACGATCCATTCGAAGCAATGAACTGATGGTACCCTGTACCACCCGTCAACTTGACCTTGGCCTGAAGGGTGATGTTATTGGTAGCTGTAGTTACTGGCGCAGAGCGCGCAGCATAATCATTAAATCCATCAAAGTATAGTGCATCGGCTGTAGGCGCCGTTCCTTGTATAGCAAACGAATAAGTGGGATTCGTACAATCATTGGAAGTGATATTCACCGTTGCTGTGCTGACGCCAGTTGTGGTTGGAGTGAAGGCAATAGCAAAGCTAGATCCACCTACACCATTAATCAAACTTACTGGCAAAGTGGTGACACTAAACTGATTGGCGTTTGGCCCTGTGAAATAAATACCACCAATGTTTAATGTGCCTGTTCCTGAATTGAGCACACTAAAGGTTTGTGCCGTTAACGTCCCCATCGACGTTCCATTCACAGTCGAAGTGGTGTTGCCAACAGGAACGTTATTACCATTCCCTGTTACCGAAAGAGTAGCATTCACAGTGGCTGGCGCAGTGGAGCCCGAAGTAACGCCACCAGGATTCACCCAGTTCGACAAAGTGCCAGTGAGCGCAAAGCCAGTGAGCGTGCCAGAGCCACTACCTGTGGCATCAACTGCCAAGGTTGTTGTTGCATTGCTTCCACCTGGCACGCCTTGATTAAAGTGGTAATTAGCAGTGAGTCCCGTCATTGTGCTTGTAATCTCGCAGTTCATATACGTCTGTAAGTCACATTGTGTTCTAGCATAATTCCATACGCGAACTTCATCGATTTTGCCTTGAAAGAAGTTGCCGTTATCATAAGAGCCGATGAGAACTGGGGTAACACTTACCGAAGGGGCAACAGAATTGTTCATTGCTACCATTACACCGTTCTTGTACAACTTCATGGTATTGGTAGATCCATCAAATGTAACCGCCACATGGTACCATGTGTTTGTGGTTAATGCAGAAGCGTCTTGTACCTGCGTCCAAATTCCATCGTGACCTGATGCAAGCCTGAAGCCATTTGCCGAAGGGGCCCAGAAAACCGTACCTACGTTGTTGGTTCCACTTGACATTATGTTGTTAGATAAGCCAGAATTAGTCGCATAAATCCATGCCTCCTTTGTATACGAACCTGATACGGTATTATTTGTTACTACATAGGCACCAGTGCCATTGAAGTTGAGCGCAGCAGCCGGCAGAACACTGGTGGTAATAACAAACGAATAATTCGGATTCGCACAATCGTTTGAACCAATGTTCACCGTGGCCGATTGCACGCCGGTGGCGGTGGGAGAAATCGTAATGCCTAAGGCCGTCGTGCCTGAAGATAACGCGGTGGTTGGAGAGGTCGTAACAGAAAACTGGGCCGCGTTCGCTCCCGTAAAATAAACGGGGCCAATGTTTAACACAGTGGTTCCAGTCTTTGCAATGACAAAACTTCCCGTCAATGCATTAATTAAGTTTGTTCCATTAACCGTTGAAGTGGTCACCCCTGTCGGCACGATGTTACCATTACCTGAAACGCTGATGGTTGTGCTAATTGTAGCGGGAATAACAGAACCTGTTGTAACGCCACCTGGATTCACCCAATTAGAGGTTGTGCCAGTCAATGCAAAATTAACTAAAGTACCAGTGTTGATGCCAGTCGCATCCACCACTGATGTTACCAAACTGTTGTTACCTGCTGGTAGGCCTTGGTTAAAATGATAATTGGCAACCAGTCCGCTGGCCGTAGAGGTGATTTCACAGTTCATGAACTGTTGAATTTCACATTGGGTTCGTGGATAATTCCACAAACGCGCCTCATCAATGCTTCCTGTTAACGCACTGGTATTGGGGTTGCTGACCGTTGCCCCCAATCCTAAATGACCAGTGCCTGGATTCATGGTGCCGCCGTTTACCGCTGTCACACCATCTAATACACCATTCACATAAAGTCGGAAATATTGACCGTCGTAGGTGGCGGCAACGTGGTACCAGGTGTTGGTGGTTGGACTCGTTGCGCCAACTACAAAATACGGAGTGGAAGCAATTTTTAAATCCGCTTGAAACTTGCCAGATGAGGCAAGGTAATAGGACTCGTACATACCCGAGCCAGCACCATCCGCATTTTCTTTGAAGAATATCCTGCTGTTG
>CANGWA010000006.1 GCA_947457335.1 Sphingobacteriaceae bacterium | reverse complement strand
TTTCATGTTTCAACTTAATTTGTGATATTAATGATTGTGTCCGTCACCGGGACCATGGCCTTCCGGAGTAGCGGGTGCAGCTGGAGCTGCTTGGAAATCGATCAATTCTACTTCAAAGAACAACGGAGCATAAGGGGGCATTCCATTTCCACCCGGTCCGTAGGCAATACTAGATGGGATAAGGAGGTTGGCTTTACCACCTTTCTTCATTTTTTGAAGTGCTTCAGTCCAACCTGGAATCACACGGTTTAATGCAAAAGTAGCAGGTCCCCCATGTTTTTCAGAAGCGTCAAACACTTCGCCATTAAGAAATTTGCCAACATAATTCACAGTTACCATATCTTCTGGGGAAGGTGATCCGCCGGTTCCTTTTTTGGTCTCTACAAAATACAGGCCACTTACTTCTGGTTTAACAGTAATTTTATTTTCGGCTACATATTTCTCGATTAACGTTTTTTCCTCCAGCATGGCGCGTTCAGCTTCTGCTTTCTGCGCTTCCATCTGTTTTTGTTGCATTTCAGCCACTTCTTTCGCAGGAATAATGTCCTTTATTTTGAAGACGCCTTTCAAATAGTCATTAGCAGTAAACCCTTTTGGCAATTCATTTAAGCCATAACTCTTAATAAAGAAAGAGTCCGCACGAATAATGAACTCAGCACTGTCCCCTTTTGCCATCATTTTCATACCATCTTCAAAACTTCCAGGAAAAGATGAGTTACGCAGGAAAAACTCCATAAAACCAGAGCCATCACGGCTACCTTCTTTAGAATCGAGGATGATGGAGTCATTGCTTTGGCGAGAAATCACGTAACGCAGCATCAGTTTATCACCATCTTGAACCATGGTACCGTTCTCATCGTGATTAAAAAACTTATAGTGCAGTCCGTTTTCAGCGCGGGTAAACCCATCAAACTGAGAATCATTGCAGGAGGCAAATGTCAATGCCAATACGGCCGGAGCCAGGAGTCGTGTGAAATTATTCATTTGTTTTTTTAAACTAATTATTTGCAAGGACATCGATGGTATAGACCAATGGGGTGTATGGAGGCACCGTTCCGTTGGAGCTACCTTCGTTTCCGAAAGCAAGGGACGAAGGTAAGATTATTTTCGCATGTTGACCGGGTCGCATATGACGTAAAACGATAGATAATCCCTTCAAAATTTGATCCGGTGTACCCGCCTGCCATTCAAATTGTTCTTGGTTTTCGAGGGGACGACCATTCAAGTAGGTTCCCACCCAATTGCACCGAATTTTTGTTCCCACCGCCACCAGTGAATCGACCGGTTCGCCTTCTAGCCAAAGGATACCATTTTCATCTGTAAAAGGGGCCGATAGGCGGGCCAATAACTCCGCCTCGCGTTCTTCCAAGGAGGCATGGTGCTGTTCAAGTAAGACATCTGACCAGACCCGTACAATCCTGTACCGCACGTGAACAGTGCTGTCCCCTTTGCAAAAGTAGGGTAGCTCCTTACTGCCAAATTGATACAAAAAAAAAGGCGCTATGGGTGCCATGAGCAGTATGCTATCCCCTTCTGCACCCTTGGAAGCCATTCGAATGAGGGGGTGGCTGCTGGAGGTGTCGGCTTGAATTTCAAACACTTCACCCGCATTGTTATAACTGTCCCAAAAAACAGAGTCCCTCTGCGTAGCAAAGCTCACCTGCACTAGCAATTTACTACCTGTTGGCAGAGGCGTTGGATTCGGACTGCGAAAAGAAAGCACCTGATAGAAGCCTGCCCCGTCTAAATAAGCCATTTCATTTTTGTGCTTTTTACAGCTGGATGCCAGAGGAAGCAGAAATACAATAAAGGGAGTATAGAGGTTTAGCCATTTGGCGGCACGTTGGAAGGCATTTTGAAACGGCATTGAACAAATATACAACCGAGTCCACATAAAAAGTAAAACGGCTGTCAGCATTCGCTAACAGCCGTTTTCGGATTATGCTTAGGGATGGAATTACATCATTCCGCCCATACCGCCCATGTCTGGTGCTGCTGGCATTGGTTTTTCTTCCTTCTTCTCAGCTAATACGCAATCAGTGGTGAGCAGCATGGCTGCAACAGACGCCGCGTTTTCGAGCGCTACACGGCTAACCTTGGTTGGATCGATGACCCCAGCCTTTAAGAGGTTTTCAAACACCTCTGTTCGTGCGTTGAAACCGAAGTCATCCTTACCGTCTTTTACTTTTTGCACAACAATTGACCCTTCGATGCCACAGTTGGCGCAAATTTGACGGAGCGGCTCCTCGATGGCACGTTTCACGATAGCCATGCCCGTTGTCTCATCATCATTCGCCCCCTTCATTTTTTCAAGAGCGGCAATGGCACGGATATAAGCGGTACCGCCACCAGGGACAATACCTTCTTCTACCGCAGCACGCGTAGCTGCCAAGGCATCGTCTACACGGTCTTTTTTCTCCTTCATTTCAACTTCACTTGCAGCACCTACATAAAGCACGGCTACACCACCTGCCAATTTAGCGAGGCGTTCTTGCAATTTTTCACGATCGTAATCAGAAGTAGTGCTTTCGATTTGCGCCTTGATCTGGTTGACGCGAGCAGCGATTTCCGTCTTTTTACCTGCACCGTTAACAATGGTGGTATTGTCTTTATCAATTGTGATTTTTTCAGCGCGACCCAAATCAGCTAAACTGGCATCTTCTAATTTACGGCCTTGTTCTTCGCTGATGAAAGTTCCACCAGTAAGAATAGCAATATCTTCGAGCATTGCTTTGCGACGGTCACCAAATCCTGGCGCTTTAACAGCAGCAATTTTGAGGTTTGCACGGAGACGGTTCACTACCAAGGTTTGTAATGCTTCCCCATCGAGATCCTCTGCAATAATGAGGAGTGGCTTACCAGTTTGAACAGCCTTTTCAAGAATTGGCAATAATTCCTTCATGGCTGAAATTTTCTTTTCGTAAATCAACACATAAGGACTATCGAGCACCGCTTCCATTTTGTCAACGTTGGTAACAAAATAAGGAGAGATGTAGCCCCGGTCAAACTGCATGCCTTCAACTACTTCAACAGTAGTTTCAGTACCTTTAGCTTCTTCCACGGTAATAACACCCTCTTTTTTCACCTTGCCCATTGCTTCGGCGATTAACTTACCGATAGCGTTGTCATTATTGGCAGAGATGGTCGCTACTTGCTCAATTTTACGGTTATCGTTTCCGATGGTTTGAGACTGTTTACGGAGGCTTTCAACCACAGCAGTAACAGCTTTGTCAATACCACGCTTTAGATCCATAGGATTAGCTCCAGCTGCCACGTTTTTAAGACCCGCAGAGACAATCGCTTGACCCAATACGGTAGCAGTGGTAGTGCCATCACCTGCCACGTCAGCTGTTTTGCTGGCAACTTCTTTCAAAAGTTGCGCACCCATGTTTTCAACAGGGTTGCTAAGTTCCACTTCCTTTGCCACGGTTACACCGTCCTTTGTAATTTGTGGAGCTCCAAATTTTTTATCAATGATCACATTGCGCCCTTTGGGACCAAGAGTCACTTTTACTGCATTTGCCAATGCATCTACGCCACGCTTTAATGCGTCGCGTGCTTCAACGTTAAATGAAATATCTTTTGCCATAATGGTTAAAATTTAATTGGGTTGTTAAAATCAGATGATTGCATAAATGTCGCTTTCGCGCATGATGAGGTATTCACGACCGTCGATATTGAGTTCAGTACCAGCATACTTTCCGTACAACACGGTATCCCCAACTTTTACAGTCATTGGCTCATCTGGCTTACCTTTTCCTGCAGCCACGATAATGCCGCGCATTGGTTTTTCTTTAGCAGTGTCAGGAATAATAATTCCGCCTGCGGTTTTTGTTTCAGCCGGAGCCGGCTCCACCAGCACTCTGTCGGCCAGAGGCTGTACATTCACTTTGGAACTGTTCTTTGCCATATTTATTCGTTTTTGTTTGTAGAAAGTAATTACGGACCTAGCCCTGCACAAAGCATGCCAAGGGCCGATGGGGTCAAATTTTCAGCAATTTGGGAGAAGAATTTAGAAAAAATGTCAGCCAGCGTGACAGGGTGACACTATTTCACCCTTTGTCCGTTGACGTAGGATACCACGTAACCCGGTATTCCTGCTGCTGCGAGTTCTTCCTTTCTTTTGATGGCGGCATCCTTCGTCGCAAAACGACCACATAACACCTTGGTTCTTCCATCTTCAGTGACGGTGAATGTTTTACCTGCCTTTCGCAGTAAGCGCATATCTGGCTTACCAGAAAATGCACCCACTTGAACTGTGAAATAATCACCTTTTGCCAGCTTTTCCTCTTCTTCCTTCTTCAAACGGGCTTTCTCTTCTTTTGCGAGGCGGCGCTCTTCTCTTTCCTTGGCACGGCGCTCCTTCCAGCTTAACTTAGGCTCTGCAGGGTTTTCTTTGTCGGCTGTTTCAGGTTGTTTTGCTACTGGCTCTGGTTTTGTTTGTGCTTTTGGCTCGGTCTTTTTAAGGGCAACCGATGGCATTTTCTTCTGTGGATCCATGGCATTGGCTTGCGATTCCACATCTTGTCCTGAACGAATCAATTGATCCGCCTTTTTCAATTCCTCACCAGCTAATTGTTTGTTACGCTTGGCCACTACCAAAGCGGTATCGCGCTCTGCACCTTCAGGCATGGTGTTGGCTGTTGCCTCTGCGGTCATAGCCTCTTGCATGCGGCTCTGTGCCTCAGCGCGCATCCGCTCTCCTTTAGCTATACTAGCTGCAGCCTCTGTTCGCAAACGAGCGGCTTTTTGTTTTGGTGTTTCCTTTTTATTCGGATCGTCTATAGGGGCTAGTCCAGCTAATTTCTCAGCATTTTGCTTCTCAATTTCATTGGCATCATGCGTTAAGTCCGCAGACAACTTAATAATGCTTTTAGCCACATCCAAATCACCACGGGCCTTCTGTGCTTCCTTGCTGGCATTGTCCATCGCCGTCTTATCCTTTGTCTTTGCAGCACGTGCACTGTCGGATAAGGCCAATTGTAGGCGCGCTTCAGCAGTTCGTTTTTCAAGCTCACCCACTTTAGCAGCTTCATGTGCATCGTGTTTTAGTTGCGATATTTGCATTCTCAGTTCTTCCGGGGACAAGTTGGGATTGACTCTCGTAATGCGTGCGCGCGGCTGTGTTGATGCTGTTGGGGCTTGTGTTGGTTGACTGACAGTTGGTTCTGGCTTTGGATAGGAAGTTGCAGTCGCTGCAACAGCCGGCTCTGCGGCACTTTTTTCGATAGCCGGTTCTGGAGTCGCTGCAGGTTGAGCTGGTGTTTCCACTGCAACCGTTACAGCTGGAGCAGTGGCTGTGATCGTAGTGGCGACAGCAGGAGCGGGATTGGTTGGTTCTTGCTTTACTGGTTCTTGTTTAACCAGTGCGGCATTGGTATTAGCATCGGTAATAAAAACCAATGGGGGCAAATCCATTTCCATCTTTGCCTCTGATTCTACCCATGTAAATGCATTGGGTAATTCCACTTCGCCAGTGAGCGTCGATTCAAGACCAAATACCACCTTGATAACTTCCTGGTCCTTAGGAAAGGACACCCAAGTGAGGGTGATACGGTTATCCTGATCCATCACGGTGGCACCAGAAACCTCAACAACACGAAGGGCAACATTTGGAGCGGCATTAAGCCAATAAGTGGCAAAGCCCGTATAATTCCCTTTGTTTATGCTAATGGTAAAATTTTGAGAAACACCGGACGTGACATGGTCGGGTAAATTCTCAGATACAACAAATTGAGCCTTGGAAATGAATCCGATTAAGGCCAGTATAAAAGTTAGTGGGTATTTCATCCACTGCAAAGATATAATAATCGCTAAAATTCAAGATATTAACGCCTCAAAATGAAAAGATTAAGTCTAAAATCCTTCACTTTTTTGCTTTTATCGCCGTTTTGGGCACAAAGTCAGGTCATCAATATTGAATCCAAACGGTTTTTGAACGACACCAATGGACTGGTTGGGCGCATCGACCTGCAGTTAAACATCAATCAAAACGTGCAACAAGTGCTACAATCGGGCATTAACGTCCATGCGCAATACAGAAAAAATAGGTCCCGTTTATTGCTCATTTCAGACCTCGCATTCATAAAGGCGGGACAGCAAGATTTCGTGAATGCTGGTTACCAGCACATCCGTTACAATTACAAACTATTGTCCAAAATAACTTGGGAGGCATTTGTCCAAGGCCAATACAACAGGGTTTTGTTACTTGAGAGCCGATATGCGGCGGGGACAGGGCCACGCCTGCGCGTCATCAAGGTCAATAAATTCAGACTCTATGGCGCAGCGCTTTACATGTATGAAATTCAAAAACGCCTACCCGAGCCATTTCAGCAATATCACCACCGTGCTAGTACCTATCTCTCGCTCAGTTGGAACTTTCATTCAGCGGAACTCATTGGGACAGTGTTTTATCAACCCAACCTCTCTCATTTTGAAGATTACAGAATGGCTGGGGATGTGGCCTTGGAAATTAGTTTCACAACCAAATTAATGTTTAAATCGGCCTTGAATTTCCTCTACGATACAAGGCAGCCGATGGGGGTGCCTCCACTCACCTACTTATTTAGAAACGGACTTTCTTATAAGTTTTAATCGCAGCGATGAGGCTTTTTTGACCTAGCTGAAGCAGATATAGCAAGAAGTGATGGTTGAGAAGGGATTTAGCATCAAAAAAAAAGGCTGTCTTTTCAGACAGCCTTTTTCATGTATAAGTTTTTTTATTTTCTGAAGTTCACTTGGTAAGAATTTCCCTTGATGAGCACGATACCAGTGTTATCACACTGTTCAGCTTGCTCAGGTGTGCCTTCGTTACCGAAGTAAATTTCGCGGCGGTATTTGTTAGAAGGCATGTAGCTAGCAACGCCCGCTTTGAAAGGATGGAATTCTTGTTTTACAGGCATAAATACACCAGGTGTGTTTGTTGCCGCAACACCGCTAATTGCTTCTGGAAAACAAGTGAAATCACGCTTAAGTGGTGTTTCAGGAGAAACAGTCATGGTAAAGGCAGTGCCATTGAAATGTTTGCCAGTGACTACACCGTCGTAAGCCACAATTGCTTGAGTCCAAGTGATAGCAGATGTTTTGGTTGGCTTGAAAACTTCAGGCTTGTTGGTATTGGTAAGAATTTTGTTCATTTTAACCACAACAGTCATGTGTTTTGAAGTGTCTGTCCCATCAGTGATATCGAAGCTGCCATCGATGAACCATTTCAAGTTTTCAGCAGTAGGATTGTAATCCGCACCACTTACTTTGTTGTATATGATGGCAGGAACGCCACCTGTTGTACGGATCTTGTATCCATCTACTTTGTACTCAGATAAAGTCAACTCACCAGCAAAGCCGAAATCACGGTAGTATTTCGAACTTTTTGATTGGTTAGGGAATTTACCCGGGACATAAGAGTAGTTAAATACGATGGTACCATCGCGGAAATGGCCGTCCACACACTTTGTTTGATTAAATGCCAAGAACAAATATTTAGCATTGGTATCACGAATGGGTGTCACCGTGCCGTTCCCTGCTTCTTTCAAATCGTTGTAGATAGAAGTATAGAGGAGGTTTTCGCCCAAGTAACTGCATATCATATCGATATCAGTAATTTGGAAAGTCGCCCATGCCGCATCCACTGCGCCAGTGGTGTCAGTATCTGGCTCTGGAGCCACGTTATCGTCTTTCTTACAGCCAATTATCAACGCTGTCGAAAGCAGTAGCGTTGCGAAGCCAAGAGTTAATCTTTTTGTAGTCATAGATTCAAAAAACAAAAAAAATTTTTGTGCAATATAGTAAAAATCCGGCTATCCATAAAAAATTTGTTAATTCTTTGGGGTCACCGGACTTTCTTCCACACAAATACTGTACCAAAATGTGTTAAATTACTTCACCTCTGGCATTAGGTCTGCCGTATAGAGATTTCCTTTTATTAGCACCGTTGCTTTATTATCACACTGGTAGCTCAAGCGTTGATCTCCTTCGTTCCCAAAATAAATTTCCCTCCTGTAGCGGCCTTCCGGCAGGTAAGCGGCAACACCTGTGACAAAAGGGTGGAACGTGCCGGGGTTAATTCGAAGCGGACTGGCTGAAGCTACAACTCCTCCTTGTGAGAGATCGGGCACACAATTAAAATCCCGCACCAACGGGGCTTCAGGCGAAACCGTCAGGGTAAATGCAGTTCCGTCAAAATTGGTCCCCTTCAACACTCCCGAATAACTGACTATGGCATCCTCCCACCTGATGTAACCATTTTTAGGATAAACACTCGGATTAGTGGAATTCTCCAGTGTCTTCAGCAAATTTACCTCCATGCGCATGACCTTCGCTGCATCTTGCGGGTGGATGATTTCAAAGTCCCCACGAATTGCCCAACTCAATTTAACCTGCGACACATCTGCATCGGCAGAAGACAATTGATTAATGATCAAAGCGGGTACTCCGTTGTGTGTTTTAATCCGGTAACCATTCACCACATATTCCGACAAAGTAAGTTGTCCAGCATAGCCATATTCGTGCATATAAACTGAATTTCTGGTTTGACGTGGAAAAACATCTGGCTGGTATTTGAAGTTTAAATTGATAGTACCATCCCGCAGCAAATTATCTGTGCACTTAGTCTGATTGTAAGCTTGGAACAAAGTTTTTGAAGCAATGTCAAAAATGGGCGTCATTGTTCCATTCCCGCTTATTGCCATTGGTTTGTAAGCGTTGTCGTATGCGTCTTGCTCAGCGATAAAGGCGCAAACCATTTCAATATCTGAAATATGGTGTACCATCCACATCGTTTCAATGGCGTCGGCGGTGTTGGTGTCGGGATTCGGCGCGACATTGAGCTTGGGCTTTCCACAACTTATGGACAGGGCAATAATTGAACAGACGATGCCTGCTCTCAGGATCTGTAATTTCATGGTGCTTCTTTTTTAAGGTTTGTTATTTGGGCGGTTTGGCCGCTTTACATTATTTCACAATTTCCATACCAGAAAATGCTAAAATTGAATTTATTCGCCACTTTTGCAGGATGATTGTCTTTCCTAATGCCAAAATAAATCTCGGTTTGCAGGTCCTTCGCAAGCGAAACGACGGTTATCACGACATTAACACCGTGTTTTATGCGGTAGACTGGAAAGATGTGCTTGAAGTGACGATTGAAAAAAAAGAAGCGGTTCCTTTCGAATTAATATTAACGGGATTACCAGTGGCAGGCAGCAACGACGACAACCTCATATCGCGTGCTTGGAAAATGTTACAAGCTATTCATCCCCTTCCTCCACTCCGCGTGCATCTGCACAAAGTAATCCCTATGGGAGCTGGCCTAGGAGGAGGCAGTGCCGATGCCGCCTTTTTTATCAATGCCGTGAATGATTTGGTTGGACTCGGACTCAGCCGTGAACAACGCGAAGGCATGGCCGCCAGTTTAGGAAGTGATTGTGCCTTTTTCATTCATAATCAGCCTGTGTATGCCAGTGGGCGGGGGACGGAGTTTTCGCCGATTGCGATTGATTTGCAGCTGTATCCTATTGCCCTTGTATACCCGAACATACATAGCAACACACGGGAAGCCTATTCTGGCTTAACCCCCCACGAAGCCACCTACGATTTGCGCAAAGCCTTAAGTGCCCCTGTAAATACGTGGCGAAACATAGTGGACAATGATTTTGAGAAAACCATTTTTGCCAAGTATCCCCTATTGGCAGAAATAAAGGAACAACTTTACCAGCAAGGAGCAATGTATGCTGCCATGAGTGGCAGTGGTAGTGCTTTGTTTGGCATTTTTGATCACGCTCCACAATTAAATCTGCCTCCAAACTGTCTTGTTCACATGTGTGCCCCTTGAATGTTGAAACCGTCATTTTGATTTACCCAGCAAATGCCCGTTCTTTGCGGCCTTAAACAAAACGCATGCTGGTTTTAAAATTTGGTGGAACAAGTGTAGGTTCTCCATCGCGCATTCTTGAGCTTGAAAAACTAGTCCAATCGGACGAGCCCCGCATTGTTGTGCTAAGTGCCATGAGTGGTACCACCAATGCCTTGGTGGAAATATGCAATGCCCTGTATGTGAAAGACATTGCCAAAGCACGCTACCTTATTACTGTCCTTCGCAACAGGTACGAACAGGTTATTACCGAACTGTTTCACACAGCAAATGGACTCAAAAACGGCAAAGAACTAGTGGAGTCACACTTCACTTACCTGGAAGGCTTCACCAATGATTTGTTTACGGCGAATGAAGAAAAGGCCATATTGGCGCAAGGAGAATTAATCTCCACTACCCTGTTCCATTTTTCTCTCGAAGAGAAAAACATACGCTCTATTCTCTTGCCGGCACTTCATTTCATGAAATTGGATGCGAATGAAGAACCGGACATGGCCTTTATTTCCAGTCAGCTTGCCAGCACGCTCAATCAGTATCCTGGAGAACAATTATTTATCACACAAGGCTATATCTGCAGAAATGCATTTGGTGAAATTGATAATCTAAAAAGAGGGGGCAGTGACTATACGGCCTCTATTATCGGTGCCGCGGTGAATAGCCGTGAGGTACAAATATGGACTGACATTGACGGCATGCACAACAACGACCCACGTGTGGTTGGCAAAACCCATCCGGTGCATGAATTGAGTTTTGATGAAGCAGCAGAGCTGGCTTATTTCGGTGCTAAGATACTTCACCCCACTTGCGTATTGCCCGCTCAGAAAAAAAACATTCCCGTGCGACTCAAAAACACCTTGGCGCCGAGAGCACCGGGCACATTAATAGCCAACCTCAAAACAGCTGAAGGTGTAAAGGCAGTTGCTGCCAAAGACGGTATCATCGCTATTACCATTAAAAGTGGGCGCATGTTGTTGGCTTATGGTTTCTTGCGGGCTGTATTTGAAATTTTTGAACGCTACAAAACGCCCATCGACATGATTACGACCAGTGAGGTCGCTGTATCCTTAACAATTGACAATGCCACGCAGCTGAACGCCATCGTTGCTGAATTAAAAGAAATTGCACAAGTAGAAGTGGAAGGCAATCAAACCATTATAAGTGTGGTTGGCCAACTACCGAAACACACCTCTGGATACGCCTCGAAGGTTTTTGATGCCTTAAAAGAAATTCCCTTGCGGATGGTTTCTTATGGCGGAAGTCAGAACAACATTTCACTGCTCGTCGGCAGTGAATACAAAACACGCGCCTTACAGGCATTGAACAAAGGCATTTTCAATTACGATTAATATGTTTACAGCTCATCATTTAAAAGCAATTGAGAACAAGTCTACCCCATTTTACTTCTACGAAGTAGATCTTTTTCGTGCCACCCTTGCTTCATTGAACGCTGCTAAAGGAAATTACCATGTGCATTATGCTCTAAAGGCAAATGCGAATCCGGTATTGCTTAAGGAAATAGTTTCAGCAGGATTGGGTGCAGATTGTGTCAGCGGCAACGAAGTGAAGCATGCTTTGGACAATGGCTTTAAGGCGAATGCCATTGCCTTTGCAGGCGTGGGAAAGAGTGACACTGAGATTTTAAGGGCACTAGAGGCTGGTATCTTTGCTTTTAATGTTGAAAGTATTCCTGAATTAGAGGTCATACATGAATTGGCAAAAAAAACGGGCAAGCAGGCTGCCATTGCCCTACGTATTAATCCAAATGTTGATGCGTACACGCACAAATACATTACTACGGGATTAGAAGAGAACAAATTCGGCATCAATCCTCATGAGTTTGATGCTGTGCTCAGTAAAATTGCTCAGTTACATCATTTGCGCCTCGAGGGACTTCATTTCCACATCGGCTCACAAATTCAGGATTTGAGTGTGTTTAAAAATCTATGCACACGCATTAATGAAATCAACAAATGGTTTCTTCAGAAAGGCACTAACATTGCTTATATCAATGCTGGTGGAGGACTAGGGGTGAATTACCATGAGCCAGATAACTACCGCATACCTGATTTCAAGCGTTTTTTCGATGTCTTTCGTACTTTTCTTGACTTGCAACCGCAACAGGTTGTGCATTTTGAATTGGGGCGGTGTATCATTGCTCAATGTGGTAGTTTGATCAGTAAGGTGCTTTATGTAAAGGAAGGGGTCACCACTCATTTCGCGATTTTGGATGCAGGCATGACAGAATTAATTCGTCCCGCTTTGTATCAAGCGTATCACAAAATTGAGAACTTATCGGTGAACCTACCTGCTACCAGCAAGTACGATGTTGTAGGCCCTGTTTGCGAAAGCAGCGATTGTTTTGGAAAAGCTGTTTTGCTTCCGCCCACGAAAAGGGGGGACCTGATTGCTATCAGAACAGCTGGTGCTTATGGCGAAGCCATGAGCAACCACTACAATTTGCGTTCGGCGGAAGCACCTGTTTATTTCTCAACGTAATCGAAGTGATGCACCTCTGTTACATTCAGCTGTAAGCGTCCACGGGCATCGGGCTCTGTCTTCATCGGCCTGAATTTAGCACCTTCTACAATGTCGTGTGCCTTATAAGAAAAACGGGAATAAACGGTTTGTGCAATGCCATCATTAACTGCTTGAATCAATATCATTAGTTCCATATCAAGCTTTTCAAGGTCTTGAATGGATAAACCATACAACGGACTCTTGTCATCGATGGGGTGTACAATGGTCCAAGATAGTGTGAGAAAATTAATTTTTGAAATCTCTAATGGCAATTGAAGGAAGATGCGTTTACCCGATTGGGGATCATTCATCGACAGCATGACACTTGCCTCTGCTTCGATGAGTTCGTATTGCTTCTTATTACTGATTCTAAACATCAATCCCTTGATTTCGCCATAGGGTGCAATCAACAAGTTCTTGCTGTATTCTAAATGTGCGCGCGGCCGTGAGAAGCGTCCAAACAAGATACCAGTAACAATAGCAAAAGCCAGCAATCCGAGAAGGGATTCAAAAGCCGCCGCCACACTCGCTGCATTGCCAACAGGGTAGATGTGGCCATAACCCAAAGTGGTTATGGTTTGTGCACTAAAGAAAAAAAGACTGATAAACTTTTGAAATTCAGTACTGGTATCGATGCCTCCAAATTGGTCAGCGCCAATGCAATAATAGAGGCTTCCAAAAATAAAGTTAACCGCTAAGTAACCAACAAGCAGTATGGAATAAAACACACTGTGGCGGGAACTGATGAACCAATTGTAGAGATCGAGGTTTTCGAAACCGAGTCCCCGACGACTGATATTTACACTACCATCTCTGTTTAAAAACCGGACTGTGTTTTGGTAACGTTTGTTACCAAATCCTAATTCTTTTTCATTCTTGAATTTCATTCCTATGTTGGGGTTTAAATGCTTTGTAAATTTGTGGTGTGAAAAACAAATTTAACTATAACTGGTTACTTGTATTACTGCCCGTGTTTTTTATTGGGTGGTATTTCATCAGTCGCAACTCGACCGAACCAGTGAGAACCCTACAATATTTCGGTCCAAAAAAACTGAAGGATCCGCGCGAGCACATTATTCGTGATTTTTCATTTATAGACCAATATGGCCGTTTAATTGGCAAGAAAGACTTTATTGGCAAGGTGTATGTCACAGAATTTTTCTTCACTACCTGTGGGAGCATTTGCCCAATAATGAACCGTCATTTAGAAGACGTATACCGTCGTTTCAAAACCCGTCCCGAATTCAAAATTCTCTCACACACGGTAGATCCGGAAACGGACAGTGTATCCGTATTACGGGTCTATGCAAAAGAGCACGGTGTCAGTGATTCCACTTGGTTGTTTGTGACCGGCAATAAACGTGACATTTATGCGATGGCGCGACAAGCCTATTTATTAGCTGACAGTGAAAGTGGTGATCCCGATGAATTCGTGCATACGCAACAATTTGCCTTGATTGACAGGCGAGGTCATATTCGTGGGCAGTACGATGGCACCGATAGTGCGGAGGTAGCAAAAATGATGACGGACATTGATGTTTTACTTGACTCTAGAAACGAATGAAGAAACTAGTCTTACTTTTTTTGCTCCTGTGCATTGTTCCATCCCAGGCACAAGTCAGAGCAATTAAGTTGCCAGAATTGCAAGCGATGACTATGGGCAAGGACACCCTTTATGTCGTGAATTTTTGGTCTACTTGGTGTAAGCCTTGCATGCAAGAACTCCCATCGTTTGACTCCCTTTCAAGACAAATCAAGGGTCCAGTGAAGCTTATTCTCGTTAGTCTTGACTTTACAGAAAATTTGAAGACCAAGGTCGAACCAGTCATAAAAAACAACCACATCACGGCAACCTGTGTTTTATTGGATGAAACCGATGCCAACACGTTTATTCCCGCTATCCATAAAAATTGGTCAGGTTCCATTCCCGTCACAGTGCTTTATTACAATGGCACCTCAGCCATAACAGAGAAAAAAATGCAGCTGGATCAAATAAAATCCATGATGGCCAACTTTGTTCCGGGCACTTATTAAGGATAACCGACAGCGGTAATCGCCTTACCATCCTTAACAGCGATGGTAGCATTTTCACTGGCTACCAAGCATTGGTAGATAACTTGAAGTTTACGTACCCTTACGCCACCAAGTGACCCATAGGGTTCCTGTTTCACAATACGGAAATAGCTATCAGCTGGTTGAGTGATGTTTTTACTTGAGTGTAATTTCCCGTTTTTATCTGACAGTAATACCTCCACAGATTGAAACAATTTATTGTTGACAATTGGAGTCGATTTTGCAGAGAAATTGCATTGACAGGTATAACCAAGAGTCCCTGGCACTTGGTAATGTGACCAAGAAGTATCGCCCTTTGTATTCACGACCCTAAGCACGCAATAATAAGAACTCCCGTTTTCATCGTATTTGTGTGTGGGGGACATGAGAGTAGAAGTCTTCGTATCGCCGAATGTCCATAAATAGCTGTACTGTGGATTTTGAATTGACGGAGTGAATTGATAATTCAACTCCGATGCATTGCCAGTGCGGGCAACAGTGGCATATACATAGAGGGGTGAACCGGGTCGAATGATGCGGGTGTGGGAGGTCACACAACCGCCAAAGCCGTCATCGTAATCTAACTTTACAGTGTAAGTCGTTCCGGCTTTCAATTCAAGTGTGAGAGAATAAGTATCAAAGGTGCGTTTAGTTGTGTCGTTTCGTACTTCCCAATGAAAGGTTTGATTATCTGTTTTCCAGATGCCATTCGGCTTGAATTCATACTTATAGAGCACTGGCTGAGTTGCACTCCCTTCATAGTACCGATCGCCGATTTGAAAAGCGCTTGATTCATTGACAGTGGTGCCGTACTCCGTATTATTGATCAAAAAAGAGATGCCCCAGTTACAGGCCGCGCATTCAGATGCATACAGGTCCGCTCTAAATTTAATAAGGCTGGAAGTGTCGGTTGCATAAACGGGGGACATGGAGTAGCTATTGACACCAGCTTGTAGAGAGACAGCTTCATTGGTAGTGAATTCAGCTGTAAAAACAGGATCACCGTTGGAGGCTACCGGCAACGATTCCTTCTTACAAGCAATGAGTGCGATGAGGCACGACAGCGTATAAAGCCAATTGCGTATCATTTATCGAATAAAGTGTAGGCGAGTCCCCCGTTCACAAAAACAGGGCGCATGGAGGCCGCATTTGCCATGTTTCCATTAAAGAAGGACTGTAATTGTAGTTGCACATTGGCCACTAGCGATACACGGTGCATGCATTCGTAACGGTAGCCAGCCTGAGCCGCCCAGGTGAAAAGGTTCATGCCGTCGTATAAGCCGTTTTTCTGTTCGGTTCTGTTCGCGCCAGTTGTTTCCAAAGGTCCCGAATAGGTGAGTGTATTCTCAGCTGCAATGACTCTATTCATTTGAATGCCAGCTGTGATTTGGTGACGGCGGTGTGGGTGCCAGGCAATGCCAAAAGGCACAGAGAGCATTTTCATAGTTGTAGTGGTGAGTTCAACACCCGTCGTTGTATAGAAGTAATTATAGGACACGGAAGACACTTTGTACCAAGGGGAATGTATGTTAGCGATTTGCCATAGTTTCACACCGGCATTCAATGAAAAACGTTTGGCAAAATAAACACCATATTCACCAGCAATCAGAGGGCTTAAACTCTTCCCATCATTACCCTTTGCACCTTGCCATCCATTGCTGGCGGCGACGCCTGCTCCGATGCGGGCATAGTGGGTTTTCAATTTTGCCTTACTATAATCTTCAGGGTCGGGTCGATTCATTGGCAAAAGCGAAGTAGTTACCTCTACTATCTGCTCGTTGTGACTGTACTTGCTACGAAGGTAAATCCAAGATCCCGCGTTTATTTCTTCTTGTGTGAACGCTGTTTGAGGAAGAAGAGCAGGGTCCGGTGTTACAGCCTCTGACACCGTTTTATTCACCCCTGCATTTGTTGGGGAATTGAGGGTTTCTGGCGATGAAGGCGTCGGTGTCACTGGGGTGGATGGAGTTGAAGCAACGGAATTGGTGGTGCTATTTTCAGTAGATGCAAATCCTTCATTTTTTAGAGTGGTTGCATTAGCCAAATTGCTTGTGGCTTTTCCCTCCTCTGCCTTTTCAACCAGTGGATTCATTTGAACACCTTGTTGAGGAACAGAGACCGCTTGAGTAAGGGTGGCTGCAGACCTTTGTTGCTGCACCGATTGGCGTGTTGCGTGGCTCGCAACTGGTAAAGCGGTGGTAGACGTTTCTTCTCTATTGACTGTCTCAGTTGTAATATCGGTGGTATTGTTTGTGCTGGATGGATGTGTTGAGACGCCGTTTTTTGAAAGGTTATTTTGAGAAGAAAGGCGTTGGTCGGTTGATTCAGGGGTCTGATGAGCCGCATTGGCAGTGGCTATTGATTTTTCAGCATTGACAGTAGCTGGAGCGCCGGGATAAAACCACGCCACTCCTGCTGTGATTAACAATGCGGCAGCTGCGTAATACACCCAAGCCAAGCTGGCTGGCTTTCGCTGTGCATCGAGCAAAGCGCTGGCTTTAAGCCAATCGGCTTCGTTAAACGGAACATGCGTCTCCTCCGCCTTTCGTCGTATTATTCCGTCAAAATCCTCTTCAAAACTCATTGCTAGTCGTATTGTAATTTGAAAATTGTTGTTGTGCTATTTGTTCTTTTAATTTCTGCCGTGCTGCATTCAGGTGCCACTTTGAAGTTCCTTCGCTAATCCCGAGCAATTCTCCAATCTCTTTGTGAGAATAACCGTCAATTGCAAAAAGGTTGAAGACTTTTCTAGTTGCGTCTGGCAAGGCATTAATATGGTCTAGAATGGCCGAAAAATCCATGCGCGAAACGGCCTCGTTCACCTCAGAAAAATCAGAGGAGTCATAATACTGCTCCACGTAGGTCAAGTTCTCTCTTTCCCTTTTGTTTTTGCGGTATTCATCTATGAGTGTATTCACCATAATTTTTCTGATCCATGCCTTAAAGGGGATTTCAGGCTTATAGCTTGAAAGGTTTTTTAGGATTTTCATGTATCCCATGTTCAGCATTTCGGAAGCTGTGTCCCGATCCTTGGCGTACCTTAGACAAATTCCCATGAGGTAACTATACGAAAGTTTGTACAATTCATATTCAGCCTTGCGGTCCTGTCGTATGCAGGAAGCAATGAGATGGGGCTGAATATCCATTCGAAAATATCTGATAGCCTGAAGACTTGGTTCAGGAGTAATTACGATTAAAGATAGCAAAAAGTTGGGTCGGACCTGCAAATAAGCACATCCGACCCAAAAGATAGTTTATTACCCTTACGCTAGCATACCAAGAAGGCGTGAAAGATGATCTTTCAGCTCGGTTCTTGGCACAATTTTATCAAGGAATCCATGTTCCAAAACGAATTCAGCCGTTTGGAACCCCTTTGGCAAATCTTTACCGATGGTTTCTTTTACCACTCGCGGACCTGCGAAACCAATCAAAGCACCTGGTTCTGCGATATTTAAATCCCCGAGCATGGCATAACTGGCGGTGACGCCACCCGTGGTAGGGTCAGTAAGAAGGGAGATATAGGGCAATTTATGTTCGGCCAGCTGGGACAACTTTGCAGAAGTTTTGGCCATTTGCATGAGTGAAAATGCTGCTTCCATCATCCGGGCTCCGCCGGTTTTAGAGATAATGAGGAGTGGTGTTTTGGTTTTGATACAAAAATCGATTGAGCGAGCAATCTTTTCTCCCACGACGCTCCCCATGCTTCCGCCGATAAAACTGAAATCCATACAGCACACCACCAATTGTTTACCATTCACGTTACCGTAGGCAGAGCGAATGGCGTCTTTAAGTCCCGTTTTCTTAATTGTATCGGTTAAACGCGAGGTGTATTTTTTTGTATCGGAGAACTCGAGGGGATCGCCGCTAACGAGGTTTTCGTATAGTTCTGTGAATTGGTTGTTATCGAACAGGATTTCAAAGTATTCACGACTTCCGATGCGTTCATGGTATTGGCATTCGGAGCAGACGTATTGGTTTGCGGTATGATCCTGCACCGTGTGTATCTTTTTACAAGAAGGACATTTGTACCAAAGGCCTTCTGGTGTCTCTTTTTTCTCTCGAGTAGAAGTGGTGATACCTTCTTTTAAACGTTTAAACCATCCCATGACAAATCATTCTAAATTAAACAACTACGGTGGATCTCTTAAGCAATGGTAATCTTGCTATCGAGGTACACGTCTTGAATTGCGTGTAAAAGATTCACTCCGTCCTTCAAAGGCTTTTGAAAAGCCTTACGACCACTGATAAGTCCCTGACCACCTGCCCGCTTGTTGATGACCGCTGTGGTAACGGCTTCAGCCAAGTCGCTTTCACCTTTACTTTCACCACCACTATTGATAAGGCCCACGCGGCCCATGTAACAATTGGCGACTTGGTAGCGGCAAAGGTCGATTGGGTGGTCGGTTGTGAGTTCTGAGTACACTTTTGGGTGTGTTTTTCCGAAATTGATGGCGTTATACCCACCATTTTTATCAGATAACTTTTGCTTGATAATATCTGCCTGAATGGTCACGCCAAGGTGGTTGGCTTGTGAAGACAAGTCCGCAGCGGTATGATAATCGACACCATCCTTCTTAAATCCGCTATTACGGGTGTAGCACCAAAGCACGGTCGCCATTCCGAGTTCGTGTGCCCGTTCAAAAGCTCTAGCGACTTCAACGATTTGGCGCGAGGATTCAGGAGAACCAAAATAAATAGTAGCACCAACAGCAACAGCCCCCATGCGCCATGCCTCGTCCACCGAACCAAACATGATTTGATCAAACTTATTGGGATAGGTGAGGAACTCGTTATGGTTAATTTTTACGATAAATGGAATTTTGTGAGCGTATTTTCGGGCTACAGAAGCCAGTACACCATAGGTAGAGGCCACTGCATTGCAACCGCCTTCGATGGCCAATTTCACGATATTTTCGCTATCGAAGTATGCAGGGTTGGGTGCGAAGCTTGCGCCAGCACTGTGTTCGATACCTTGATCTACTGGAAGGATACTGAGGTAGCCTGTACCAGCAAGGCGGCCTGTGCTGTAAATCTGTTGGATACTGCGCAGTACTTGTGGCGAACGGTTCGTTCCGGTAAAAATGCGATCCACAAAATCAGCACCAGGAAGATGAATAAGATCCTTGCTAATGGTATTGCAGGTGTGGTTCAATAAATTATCGGCATTGTTACCAAGTAAAGCAGCGATGTTCTGTGACATATTCTATTTTTTGAATTGGGGTACAAATATAAAGTAAAAAACCCTGCCGAGGCAGGGTTGAAACTACGGTAAAAACCGATTAATCGTTTACCATTATCATTTTGAAAGGCACATTGATGATGGCTTGGTAATCTTCACCAGCCTCCAACATGTCCTCATCGTCTTCTTCGTAGTGCCAATTGATAGTTACTTGACTACCGTTTTTATTAATGCTTTCCAATTTTTTGAAAACATCGAGTATACACTTTGAAGAGGATGTATTGAAATATTCGAGTTGCACATTTACAGTCGTGCTTGGCTGAACCTTTGCTGCATAGCGATCCAGGGCATCAACCAGCGGCTTGTAGAACTCAATCGAGTTTTCAGGAATAGAGCGTCCTTTTACTTCAAGTACCCCACCAGCGAGATCAAAGCTGATGCTCGGAGTCTTGGGTGTGCCTTCGATAGAGTATTTTTCCATTGTGTAGGTTTTTAATTTGGTTGATTCGAGACTTTGATATTTAGTGTAAAGAAAGAAACTTTATTGTCAATTTCCAAAAAATTATACTCCAATTTTTCGCCAGTTTTACGGGCGAGGTCGATCATGCCTAAACCGCCTCCGCCTTTTAGGGACATCTCACCGTTGCTCAGAATGCGTTTGTAATACTCTTTCAGCTCTTCCTTAGTGAGTTTATTCACTTGGTCGATACGGCTTTTAAGGCCAATCACGTTTTCGTTTAGAATATAATTACCTGTTACAATGGTATAGCGGTTATCCAACTTACCAATGGTAAATATGGCACTGCGCGCCTTGTCATCCACTTCAGGCACATCGTCAAGGTGGTGATACAGGTTTTGAAGGCACTCTACGAGCACGTTGTAGACTTTTTTACGGACACGTGGTTCCTCCTGCATGTTCTCCATTTTATTCTCCATGATTTGGAGAATAGAAGTAAGTAATTCAGAGGTAATTTCGCCTTTAAAGGAAAGCAGAATATTATTCCGCTCCATCTTGTCGTATATATCAAAAACGTCCACTGGGTGATTGTGGGCTTAAAAATATAAATTATTTCAATTCAATACGCATTCTATTTGCCTCCTGAATTTGCTCTTTGGTCGATTGAATGTCCAAAAAGTAGACATCTGCCTCGAAATCACAGCCCCCCATACCAAAATCAATGAACCGTGGTGTGGCCCCTTCTGGCGTAATTGCCACCTTTCCAAACGTAAAATGCTCACAATCAAATGCTTTAAAAACAGGGTCGGCGTCTTGTGCACACTTGTATTTTTTACCATCACGGCTTGTGCCATAGCCAGTCAGCAAAAGGCCAACTTCACCTTCCTGCACTGTTACCGTTGCTGTTAGCACTAATGACCATAGCGCTTCTCCTTCTCGCACCTTGCCATTGAGGACATTGAGTTGGTAGACCCATTTGTTATTTACTTGGCGAATGTCACTGATTAGAAGGCTATCGCATGAAAATGTGAATGTCTTTGCGCCCAAAACTTTAACGTAATCCTTCAACTTAATGACCATTTTGTTTCCAGGGGTATTTATCCGCCCCAATTGTACAATCTTTAGAGTTCCGGTGCGTGCGGCCATATCGTTGATAGCGCAGGGGGATGCTGCAGCCAACCGTGAGTAGCTGCGCACGCTTGAAGGCAACGTATCGCCTGTTAAGCGCGTAAGCGAATCGCAGGTTACAGTAGCATTTCTTAACACTAAGGGCGTAACAAGGTAAGAGCGCAAAACCGCTTCACTCATCCTTACGAACTCCGAACCTGCCAATGAGAAATCTGCAGACGTATTGACTTCGCCATCTGGTTTCTCCACTTTTTTACAGCCCATGAGCAGGAAAGTGCTCATCATCAGTACAATAACTTTCTTCATACTATATTTCTATACCTACCACTAACACATCGTCAACTTGTTCATGTGCACCGCGCCAGTTTTCAAATTGTTTATCCAATTCATTTCTTTGTTCTTCTGCCGACTGATGGTGGATGTTGCAAAGCGTTTCATGCAGTCGTTTCACCATAAACTTCTTACCTTTTTCACCTCCGAACTGGTCGGCAAATCCATCTGAATACATATACGTCATGGAAGGTTCCTCTACGTTGACTTCATGCGTCGTGAACACCCGATGAACATCCATCTGCACGCCACCAACGGGAAATTTATTTCCTTCCAACCGATCGAATGTACCATCGTGTTTAACTATGAAAAGGGGGCGGTTAGCGCCTGCCCAACGCACGTCCTTACTTTCATGATGAATAGCCAGCATCGACACATCCATTCCGTCATTGGTATTGACTTCATTCTGACCTTGACGCAAGGCGTTTTGCACCCCTTTGTGCAACTGTGTCAGAATTTCGCCAGGATCGGAGTAGCCCATATCCAGTACTATTTTGTGCAACAAATTATGACCGATCATACTCATGAACGCACCGGGAACACCATGTCCCGTACAATCAACGGCAGCGAAAATTTTCCAACCATTTTTCTCGGCAAACCAATAAAAATCGCCGCTAACAATGTCCTTTGGTTTATAAAGTATAAACACCTTTTGAAGCCGACTAAAGATTTGATCCTTGGCGGGCAGTATAGCTTCTTGTATTCGGCGCGCATACTGAATACTGCTCATGATATCATGATTCTTTTCTTCTAGTTCCTTCGTACGTTCAGCTACTTTCTTTTCAAGTAATTTATTCTCTTTAAGAATAGCGCGATTACGAAAATGCGTATAGGTCAAAACGCTTACGATCAGCAAAAAGGTCATCAACGCATAAAACGGTATTGTTTTCCAGAAAGGCGGAACCACGGTAATGACGAGTGAGGAAGGACCTGAAGTCCATATTCCATCGCTATTACAAGCCTGAACCATAAAGGTGTATGTTCCGCCAGGCAATTCTGTGTAGGACACATAACGGACAGTTGAAGGCGTTGACCAATCTTGATCATAGCCTAGTAATTGGTAGCGAAACTTGACTGCCGATTGATCACAAAAGTCGAGTGCACCCAATTCCAATTGAAAATAATTTTCTCGCCAATTTAGTTGGAGGAATTTCTTCTTGGTGATGCTCGTATCCGTAGGAATATCCTTTCCTCCTCTTCTGTATCCGATGATGATAGGATGGGGAGAGGCGAGTTGCCGCATAACTGTTTCTGGATTAAAAACATTGAATCCAATTGCTCCACCGATGGCCAGTTCCCCATTAGAGAGGGCGTATGCGGCACCCATATTGTGTTCATTATTGACTAGTCCATCTTTTAAATTAAACTCACGAAAAGTGAAATCATTTCCTGCATTTGCGGGATTGAAGCAAAACAGTCCCGCATTGGTGGGACACCACAAATTTCCTTTGTTATCACTTAATAATGCATAAACGGAGCTGTTTGGCAGACCATCCTTTTGGTTGAAACTGCGGCTACTTCCATTGGGATTTAAAACGGTGATGCCAGCGGAGGTGGCGACCCACACCTTTCCCAGGCGATCGTGTTGAATCGCCCTTACCTCATCTGAAGCGATGGGGCTTTTTGGATTTGTGGAAGTGTAGTGTTTTTCGACAACAATTCTCCCATTTGAAGGAGGCGCTGCCAGTTTAGCAAGACCGTTTTCAAGCGAACCCAACCACCACTTGCCACTTGGGTCGACATAAATAGCTGAGACAGATGGCGCGTGCAGTCCTTCTTTCTCAGTGTACCGTTCCATTGCCCCATTGGTTAGATCAAAAGCAAATAAACCATCTGTTAATGTGCCGATATACATTTTGTCACCAATTTTTTTGAGTGAAAGAACATTTCCTCCCACATCATGGTCAAGCAATGTTGTTGTTTTTCCTGTCTTTAAGTTGACCCGTTTTATGCCACTTCCCCAGAAGCCTAGCCAGAACCAGTCGCCGCTTTCATGAGCGATAGCGAGAATAGTCGTTTGTTTTACCCAATGGCTATAGTCACTGATTTCACCAGTAGAGGGATTGAAAGCGATGAATGAATCACTTCCCCCCACAAGCAAAGCACCTGAGGGTGCTTCACCAAAGCAAAACACTTGTGGGTGTTTTATTTCGGCACTACCTGGTGATAATTTAAAGCGTTGCGTTCTAGCAGTGATGAGATTGATTCCTCCAGATTCTGTTCCAATCCAAATATTGCCTGAGTTATCTGCCAAGACTGCATTACAAACAGAAGTATTCAGGGCGTATGGCGGCGAGCCAGGGAGTAAGGTTTCTTTCACACCCTTTTCAGGATCAAAACGAATAAAACCACCAGTTGTAGCGAGTAGCACTTCCTCATTAAAACAGTCCATATCCCTCACTTGCACAAATTCAGCGCCCAGACCCCAAAATTTAACCGGATTTAGTTGTTTATCGTACTCCAGTAATCCGCTAGAATTGGTTCCAAAAAATATTTTATCGCCAGCGGTGACGGCCGCTGTAATTCCTGGGGCAATTGAGTTATAACCAAGTGGTATGTACTTTAACGGGAGGCTTTGTAGTGGCAGCCACTTCTTATTTTGATAGTACCAAGCTTCACCATTGCTTAAAGAGATAAATGGAATCCCGAAGAGCACTTTAACGAGAAGAACCTTTTGTTGATTGGCAGCGTAAAAAACCGAAGTCGATTGCGTTCGGCAATTGAATGCGATCAATTTATCGTTAACTGCAAGGAGTGCAATGGAATCATTGAGTTGACTCATCGCATTCACTAATGCCGCATTATTTCCTAATAACGGTATTCGGGTTATTGTTTCGGTGAATGGATTTACGTTGGCAAGTCCATTACGCGTGCCTGCAAGCAGGACCGATGGTGACATTTCGAGGAGGCAAGTTACATCGGACACAGGGAGTGAGAGTGGGTTATCTGCATCGCGTCTGAAAATTTTGAAATATGCCCCGTCATACCGGTTGAGCCCATCTTGTGTTGCCAACCAAATGAACCCATCCTTCGATTGCAGGATGTCCCTAACAAGTACTGTACTTAACCCCTGTTGTGAGGTAATATAAGTAAGGCGTGTACGTTGCGCACATAACAAATTACTGAACAGAGCCATTAGGCAAAAGAGGGTGAATTTGCTTAAGCGTAACATTGGAACTAATATAGGACATCTGGAGTAACCTCGCAAGGGTGCATCCGGTGCAATACTTTTAGTGATCTTTGGAAAAGGTAGCTGCACAGTGAGGTAAGAAAATAATTTACAGGTAATTAAGATGGCCCGTTTTTAGCTCCTTTAACTATCTTTACCGCTTATGTGCGGCATAGCCGGTATATTCAAATTTGGGGTTCACCCCACCCCACCCGCTTACCAACCAGACGTTGCAGCGCGTTTGCGGCACCGTGGAGCAGATGGAGAAGGACATTTCATTAATGAGCGTGTGGCCATGTACCATGCTCGTTTGGAGATTATTGACACCACTGCAGCGAGTTCACAACCTTGGTCCATTGCCGGCGGCCCCATTTTAGTTTTTAATGGTGAGATTTTCAATTACAGGGTTTCTTATCAGCAGCGCAAGTACGCTACGGAGGGAGATGTAGAAGTATTGTATTATGAATTAAAGGATAAGGGCATTGATGCCTTATCGGCATTAAATGGTTTTTTTGCATTTGCACTTTATGATGCAGATCGCCAAGAAATGTTGGTTGCGAGGGACCGATTTGGTGTAAAACCTTTATTTTACTATTGTGACGGGGACACTTTTGCATTTGCTTCAGAGATAGCGCCTTTATTAGCATTAACAGGTCAACACCGCATCAATCAGGACCAATTGTATAGCTATTTCCGTTACAATTACTCTGCAGGCACATCGACCATTTTTGAAAACATCTACCGTTTAGCGCCTGGCTCCGCTATTCGCATAAACACCAAGGGAATTACGATTGAAAACTGGTACAAGCCAGAGGTGATTCATCCAGCAAGTACATTCGAACAACTATTAGAAGATGCTGTGAAATTGCGCTTGCATGCAGATGTGCCCGTTGGTTGTTTTTTAAGCGGTGGATTGGACTCATCGATTATTTCTGCATTAGCGATAAAGCACAAGCCCGACTTACACACCTTTACTATTGGATTTAAGGAGCAATCGTGGTTTGACGAGAGTTCTTGGTCAGAACGCGTTGCCAAACACATTGGCAGTGAACACCATGTTTTTCGTTTGTCAGAAGATGATTTTTTGAATTCCTTTGATGGCTTTCTTGGGGCGATTGACGAGCCCTTTGCAGACTCTTCGGCATTCAATGTTTATGTTCTGTCTGGCGAGGCACGAAAGCACATTAAAGTTGCCCTAAGTGGTGATGGCGCTGACGAATTATACAAAGGGTATCGCAAGCACAGAGCCTTGTCGATGATGCAAAAAAATGTTATCCGAAATCTTATTCGCGCTACAGGGATTATCACGCCAGGTATTGAGGGTGGACGCAATACGGCAGTAGGCAACCGATTCCGCCAATTAAAAAAACTGCAAAAGTTAGCTGGGGCAGACGAACGTTTGCGCGAGGAGTTATCGGCCACTATTAGTGGGCACAATCATGTGAAGGAACTATTGAGGAGCACCTTTTCTAGATCCCTATTTGACCAAACATTTGAAATACCCGCACACTTATCCTCCTTAAGTCTAGGAACGGCATTCGACCTCAACATTGTGCTAGCGGATGACATGTTGGTAAAAGCGGACCGGTTTAGTATGCAGCAAGGCCTTGAGATAAGAAATCCATTTTTAGATTATCGGGTGGTGGAGCACGCGATGGGACTACCTGTGTCTGAAAAAATCAACCGAAAAGATCAAAAAGTAATATTAAAAAAGACCTTTGGGCACTATTTGCCAAAGGAGGTATTGACCAGAAGTAAGAAGGGGTTTGAGATACCCTTAAAAAAATGGTTGACGGGTGCCTTGCGCAGCAAGGTAGAAAACGAATGGCTGAACAAGGACCGTTTACAATCAGAAGGCGTGTTCCACACCGAAGCCGTTTGGTCGCTTTGGCAAAAACTGAATAGTGGGCAGCCGGGGGACAGTGCCGCCCGCATCTGGGCCATTATTATTTATCAAAATTGGAGTCAGCATTACCGTGAGTTCATCAAACGATAAAATAAGAGTATTACGCATAATCAACCGCTTTAATTTAGGGGGCATCACTTTCAATGTCTCCTATTTGTCTAGATATTTAGCCGACCACTATACCACGCGGTTAATTGGTGGTCCCGAAGAAAAAGGCGAAGGCAGCTCCTTGTTTATCCCAGAGTCACTCGGACTAAAGCCAGAAGTGCTCATGGAAATGCAACGCAGTGTGAATCCCTTTTCCGATCTTAAAGCCTATTGGCGCATTCGAAAAATCATGCGCGAATTCAAGCCGCACATCGTGCACACCCACGCCTCTAAGGCTGGCGCTTTAGGGCGTTTAGCCGCTTATCACGAGAAAGTTCCTGTGGTAGTGCACACGTTTCATGGGCATGTTTTTCATGGCTATTTTCACCCGTTAATCACTTCGGTTATAAAATCAGTTGAGCGCCTTTTAGCAAGGCGTAGTGATGCCATTGTGACGATAAGTCAATTGCAGAAGCAGGATATTTGTGATCGTCATAAAATCAGTTCCTTTGAAAAAACCATAGTGATTCCATTGGGCTTTGATTTGCAGCGGTTCACTGCAGATCAAGCAAACAAACGTGCATCCTTTAGAAAAAAACAACACATAGCCGACGGTGAATTGGCCATTGGCATTATTGGGCGATTAGCCCCCGTAAAAGACCACCGTTTATTTCTAAACGCGTTTGCAGAAGTATTAAAACAGTGTGGACGAAAGGTCCGTGCCTTTATTATTGGCGATGGCGACCTTAAAGAGGAGTTAATTGCTTATTCCAAATCGATAGGTCTCTCTACTGCAGTGGGCACCTCAGAGACTGCAGTCGTAACCTTTACTGGATGGATTCGGGAGGCAGATCTAGCATTGGCGGGGTGTGATTTAGTGGCATTGAGTTCCTTAAACGAAGGTACACCAGTGAGTTTAATTGAAGCACAGGCGTCGGGCCGTTACATTGTGACCACTGACGTAGGTGGCGTAAGAGACATTCTTCATCCCGATTGCGGTCGCACCAGTGCCCCTGGTGATTTATCTGGATTCACTGCCAATTTACTACATGCAGTTAAGGAGTGGGAGAAAGTAAATGCACTGGCAGGATCCGCCAGAGCAGAAGTTCTCGAAAAATACAGTTACCATCGTTTATGTAGCGACATGGATGGTTTGTACCAAAAACTATTAAGAGAGAAGGGACTTATTGCAAAATAATTTCAAAAGGAAGGCGGGCCTGAACCCCTTTCAATTGCATGATTTGGTGGGCCTGTTTAAACCAAATGTAGGTTTCGCCCAAAGACTGTTTCATCACCTGCTCCTCTACATCCTTTCGTTGTTTGCCAAGAAATACCTCGAATGGGTTTTTAATTTTTGGAAGTTCGGTGATTCCATATTGTTTTAATCCAGCCTTCTTTGCCGCAAACAAGATGGCATCATTTAGTCCACCAAGTTCATCCACCAATCCGATTTTTTTAGCATCTGCGCCGGTCCATATTCTGCCTTGACCTATGCTATCAACAGCTGCAACGGTGAGTTTTCTACCTTCAGCGACACGTTTCATGAACGTACTGTACACTTGTTCAACCGACTTTTGAATATAGGCCGATTCGGTAGGCGTAGCGAGACGCATGGCATTACCAACGTCGCTATATTTATTTGTATTGACCGTATCTACAGTAATACCGAATTTATTTTCCAACATGCGTCCTAGATTAGGAATGAGTCCGAATACACCGATGGACCCAGTTATTGTATTCGGTTCAGCATAAATCTTATCTGCGCCACAACTGATGTAGTAACCACCGCTGGCGGCAACATCCCCCATGCTCACCACAAAAGGCTTACTTTTTTTCGCCAACACCACCTCTCTCCAAATAACTTCACTCGCAAGAGCACTTCCACCTGGTGAGTTGACGCGCAAAACGATTGCCTTAACTTTTTTGTTTAATCGTGCCGAGCGAATAGTACGTGCCAATGCATCACTACCAATTTCATCATCGCTACCTTCACCTCCAGAGATAGAACCGGCAGCGTAGATTACCGCAATTTTATCGGAGGACTGTTTTTCCCTTTTAGGTTTGTAGTTATTAAATTCAATGAATTTATACTTAGCTGTATCCTTCACCCCTACTTTTTGCTTTAATTCGGCGATAACTTCATCTTCATAGGCCAGTTGATCGATCAACTTACCAGTCATTTGTTCTGGGAACTGTGCATCGAGATTGTTTGCAAGAGCATTTAGATCAGCGACGCTCATTTTTCGTGATGAAGCAACCGCTTCGTTCATACTTCCCCAAATACTATTCAGGTAGGTCTCGCTTTGTAGGCGGTTGGCGGCGCTCATTTTTTCCAACAGGAACGGTTCAATAGCACTTTTGAAGCGGCCGTGACGGTATACCTGAACATCCACATCTAATTTCTCCAAAGTTTTTTTGAAGAACATCAGTTGCATCGCAAGTCCCTTCCACTCTAATCCACCTTGTGGGTTAACGAATACCTTATTGGCGACAGAAGCGAGGAAATATTCCCTTTCTGAAAAGGTTTCACCATAAGCGTAAATAAATTTTCCATTCTTTTTGAAATCTAATAGAGCAGAACGTAATTCTTGAATTGTGGCGAAGCCCGCTTGGAGGCCTTTGAAATTTAGATAAATCCCTTTGATTTTAGTGTCTTCTGCAGCTGCGCGGATTTTTCTGGTGATGGCCCCTAGGCCATTATCTTCGGGTTCTTCAAACATGGCTCCTGATCCCAAATTAGCAAACGGATTGGACGCCTCGCGATCATTGATTGGGCCTTCTAGGTCCATCTTTAGAATAGAATTTTCCTTAACGACTACCTCTTTTTCATCTTCTCCCTCCCCATCAAAGGTGGCTTTTACAGCGAAAATGGTTATGAAAATACCAAGAACTGTGGCCAAAATAATCCCGACCAATGAACCAAAGAAAGCTCCAAAAAACTGTTTCATACCTGTATCTTTATGCTGCAAAATTAGGAGAAAAGTAGACCTTTATCCCCAGAATAGTATGAATGTAGCTTTTTTAGGTATGGGCGGAAATTTGGGGGACCAGAGGGTGCGCCTAAACTCTGCTTTGGCCCAATTAGCAGCAAATGGCTGCACGATAGAAAAAGTTAGTCGGTATTATCATACCGCCCCTTGGGGAAGCACGTCAGAGAATAACTATATCAATATTGTGGTAAAAATTAGCTGCCAAATGGATGCCATGGCATTGCACACGATTACCAGTGGCATTGAACTTTTGGAGGGGAGGGTGCGGACAGGCGAGCGCAATGCCGACAGGACCATGGACATCGATATTTTGTGTTTTAATACAGACATTTATACCTCACCGACACTTGAGATACCGCACCCACGGATGCATTTGCGTTCATTTGTCATGGTGCCCTTAGCAGAGATTGATCCCACCTTTCGTCACCCATTGCTGAAAATGACCTTTGAGGAGCTCTCCACTGAAGTTGGTACGGAAGGAATACTCGCAATAACAGAGTATTAATAAGCAAGCAGGCAAGAATTCTGCATTAATCTGTACCTTATACTTTCAAAAAAACAAAGGTGGCTAATGACAATTAACCATTTGTTAATGCACCTTTAAATGCAATTGTGGTGGCGTTTTCGGGACATAAGTTTACAGGGCAGTATGAACTCTTTATAATTTTACATAATTCCACTCCATTCCTCATCTAAAAAAGTCCTATTTTTAAACTGCGTGAAAAAACTAATCTCCCTAATGTTGTTTTTGGTTATTAGCATAACCGGATCAGCGCAAATATACATTTTGGGCAACACCCTGCTCAAGCGTCAGCCATTGAAAAATGTATTGGTAACGGTAAAAAAGGGTGATAATACCGTTACGGAGTTTAACACTGGCAACAAGAATGAATTTCTAGTTGAATTGGAATATGGACCAATTTACAGAATCATCTTGCATCATCCCGACTGTGCCACGATGTATTTACAGATAAAAAGTGATGACGTTCCGAAGGAAAAATACGAATACCGGATGAAGTATGCATTTGACGCGAACTTCACATCCAAGAGCGATACATTAAAAGACACCTTGGCGTATCGTGTTCCATTTCACAAAATTAAGTTTGATGGAAAAAACAGGATGATTGATGAGACCGCTTGGAACAGCGCATTTGCGTTGGCACTGGATAGAAAAGGCAGTATCCCTGAAGATGAATACAGCTTAAAGCTTAAAAAAGAAGCAGAAGAAAAGATAGCTGCTCAAAAAGTGGTAATTGCACCCTTACCTAAACAAACCAAAGATGAAAGCAAGGTGTTATCGGGCAGGATTTTAGTTCATGGCAACAAAAAATTACCGGTTGCTAATCGTGCTTTGGTGTTATTGGATGCAAGTGGCAATAACGTGCAATCAGGTATGACCAATCGTTTTGGTTCATTCATTTTCACAGGCATTAAATCGGATGAGACCTATAAAATTTTAATGGATTCAAAGGAGAATCAGTCGCAAATCTATACTATTCTGGATGAAACTGGAAAGGAGATTGCTAGATGTGAAAACCACTTAGGACAGTGCGAATTCCTATTTGACGGAAAAAACACAACGACCTATTCCTCCAATGAGTTTAGCTCAACGATTGGGGGAAAAATGGTTATTACTTCGGGTACAGAAAAAATGCTGTATGCCGATAAAAAAGTTATTCTCACGGATTTGAGCAACAAAGTCTTGTGTGAAACAAAAACCAATATTCTTGGGACCTTTGTATTTGAAGGCATACAACCTGGTAAGGTGTATATCATTGGTGTTGACCATAGAGAATTGAAATCAGGAGAAAAAATTGATATTCTCAGTAAGGAAGATGTATTCATCACCACGCTTGACACGTTGGTGAATGGTATGCCGTGTATGAAACTATCCACTACAAGCACCTACAAGTTTGCTGGTATGGCTATTGACAAGGACGAGATCCGCATGCAACTAAGTGCGTCGGTGTATGGAAATGACATTCAGCATCCTATTGGCAATTTAAAGATTCTTTTGCTGTCCGATAATAATGAAATTGTTGACAGCACCCTTACTGACCAGAAAGGTTTCTTCACTTTTAAACATCTACCCTATCTAAAGAGCTTTTATATCAGTGCCGATAACAATCAAAAACAACTAGACGATTACAACACTATTCTACTATACAGCAAGGGGCAAAATTTAGTTAAAATGATGCCTTATGTGCGTGGAAAAAAATTCCAGTACAAAATGTTGGAGGCGGAC
>CANGWA010000005.1 GCA_947457335.1 Sphingobacteriaceae bacterium | reverse complement strand
CCAAAATGAGAGAGCCTTACTAATATTGTAGCCCATAAAAAAATAGAGGGTATAGAATTATCTTATGGTAAAGAAAATTACATGACCTACTGTGATAGTATATCTAGATCAACGGGCCTGCCAATAAATTTGGACCTTCCTTTTGATAAAAGCAGTATTACTTTTTCTTTTATTGCAGTATCTTTGTCATCTCCTGAAAAAGTCAAATATACCTATAAGATTGTAGGTTTAGATGATAATTGGTGTCCGCCTCAACAGAATCCTGAGGCAATTTATCCGTCGCTTCCTCCGGGTAGTTATACTTTCTCTGTAAAGGCAATGAATAGTGATGGAATTTGGGATCCTTCTCCAACCACATTTAACTTTCGAGTTAGACCACCTTGGTATAAAACACGATGGTTTTACTCTATATTCATCACATCGATCATTTTACTGATTATATTTTTTGTAAAATATCGTACATCAAAGATTATAAGGGAAAAAGAGAAGTTGGAGTTGGTTGTGCAACTAAGAACCTTAGAGATAAGAAAACAGAAGGACATTGTTGAGGAAAAGCGGAATGAAATACTATCTAGTATAAACTATGCCAAAAGGATTCAAGATGCATTGTTAGCAACCAATCAAATGCTAAGAGTTGGATTAAATAATCACTTTGTTCTATTTAAACCAAAAGACATAGTTAGTGGGGATTTTTATTGGGGATCAATCATTGATAGCGAAAAATTCATTTTAGTTACTGCTGATTCAACTGGCCACGGTGTTCCAGGTGCAATTATGAGTATACTTAACATATCCTGCCTTAGTGATTGTGTTGTTACAAATAAAATGTATCAACCCAATGAAATATTGAATCAGACGAGGGCTAAAATTGTAAATTATCTATATAACGAGGATCTTTCAGAAGCCGGTAAAGACGGCATGGACTGTAGTGTTTTGATTTATAACAGAATAAATAATCAAATTACTTATTCCTCGGCTAACCATCCTATTTGGATTATCAGGCATCATCCAAATGAAGAGAAGGAATTAATTGAATTGACGTGCGATAAAATGCCGGTGGGCTGGCATGTTAACTTTAATAAACCTTTTACTAAAAGAGAACTTAATTGTATTGATGGCGATATAATCTACACCTTTACGGATGGTTTTGCAGATCAATTTGGCGGCCCTTCCGATAAAAAATTCAAATATACTAACCTCAAAAAATTGTTGTATTCAATTTCACACAAAGAACTTAACGAACAAAGATCTATTCTTGAAGCTACTTTTGAGGATTGGAAAGGTAAAAACGAACAAACAGACGATGTTTTAATGATTGCATTTAGAGTCGAAGGGTATTCGTGATTATTTTAGATATAAAGAAAAGTTTGATGTGTGAGAATCAGATTATATAATCAGACAAGTCAAGGCTAATCTGATTATATTATTATTTTCGATTTTTGAGTGAAAACAGCGCCACGTAGTGCGTTTTTTGCAGCCTCGACAGCAGTTTGCGTTAGCAAACTGTTCTCGCGAAGCGAGAAAGAATCGAGGTTTATCCCGCCGCCGAAGTTAAATGTTGCAAAGTCGGCGGGAATGCCTGTCGAGGCTACCAAGTAAGGCAAGAAAAGTGTTTTTGTTCTAATCTTTTTAAAGGAGGGCATTCTGCACCAGCTTTATTCACCATTCACCATTTACAATTCACCATTTACAATCCATGCGTAAATGAACGTGAGCGCTTCAACTCTCAACTCTCAAAATGGGGTGGAGGTTAGAGGGTACGGGGTAGAGAGGGAAAACCCATCAACTCTCAACTTTCAATTCTCAATTCTCAACTTTCAATTCTCAACTTTCAATTCTCAACTTTCAACTCTCAACTTTCAATTCTCAACTTTCAATTCTCAATTCTCAACTTTCAATTCTCAACTCTCAACTTACTCCACAATCACCCTAAACACTTCCTTACCTTCCTTCCCTAACGCTACTGTATAAGCCCCTGCAGCGAGTTTGGAAATGTCGATTTTCTGCACCATCGATTTTAATTCGCCTTGTTGCACCAATTGTCCCAACGCATTATAAATGGCATACTGCTTGTGAACCTTGGTTTCTATAGTAAGCACATTGGTGGCAGGGTTCGGGTAGACTTTTGATTGATTTAAATTACCCTTGCTGGCAATGCCTACAGAAACAATGTTTTGACAGGCACTGGTATCACTGCAATTGTTTACTGTAACAACCACTGCGTAGTTGCCATTTTGTGTGGCGGTAAAACTGGCACTGTTGGCGCCATTGATGGGCGTCTTGGTATCACAATCAATCCATTGGAAACTGCCATTCGTGGCCTGTGCTACCAATTCAATATCGTTGGCTATAACAGCTGTATTGATTGTTGCATCAATGGTGAGGTTGGTGGTTACCAAACTGTCGCAGCCACTACCGCGTTTCAACAAGGTGGTGTAAGTGCCGGTTGCATTGTAAGTCTGCGTACCTACGACTAATTGATCACCGGCGCACAAGGTGAGCTGTTGTGAAGCGGCAATGGTTGGACTTACACTGACTTGTATGGTGCGTGTAGGCGAAGTGCCGCAAACGTTACCTGCCTTCACAGCTACTTGTCCAACACCGGAAGGTGTGGTAATTAAAATGGTATTGCTAGTAGACGACCCGCTCCAGCCTCCAGGAAAGGTCCATGTATAAGCAGTCGCTCCAACAACAGGGGCCACACTAAATAATTGTGTCGCTCCTTGACAAGCCACAGTGGGCGCATTGATGGGACCAGGAACGGTTGGCGTTTGAATAGAAGTGTTCACCGATACGGTAATGGCTGTGCAGCTTCCTGAGTTCGGCACTACACATCCTCCAGCACCTGTGACATAATACGTTGTGGTGACAGTAGGATTCACTACGATAGCGGTACCGCCGCCCGCAGCGCTTCCTGTGCAGCTACCAGCCGTCCAGCTCCATGAAGTAGCATCGTTCAATGTGCCGGTTAACAGGCTCAATGAAACAGACTGTCCCGGACAAACAGTTAATTTACTTACTGCCAACGAACCTGCGCTTGCTGAAACACAAGGACTCTTGGTGATGTAAAATTGTTTGTTAAAACTACTCACGGCGTTGCCTGAAAAACTCAACACAGCATTAGTGCCAGAAGTGGCGGCGTAAGCACTGTCAGTTAATACCCATGAGCCATTTAAGTAACCTCCAGTGGCGCGGGTGTACAATCTAAACTTACGCGGTGCATTGGCTTCGAAAGTGCTGATGGTACCGTATCCGGTAAGGGTTAACGTGCTTAGAGCGTTGAAGGAATTGTTGCCGTAATTGTTGGCAATCCAGTAGCGTGCTGAAGCATTCGGTGGGTTGTTGTTGGGTAACGAGTCGGGTGGAATGTTTAAACGGGTAATACACACCTCGCCATTCGGAAGACTGGTGCCTGGAAATGTCATGTTCATGCCTTCAGCAGTAAAAGTTTTTACGCCGGTGGTGTTAATGGTTTGTCGCTCACTATTGCCGCTGCCTACTGGAGCTGTAGAAATCGTGTGCGTGGCACTGCCGATAAGACTTGCGTTGACGTTCCCTGCACGATCATAAATGGTAGAACCTACTTCATTGAATTGATAGTACGCTACTAAATCTGGATCGACCACGTTGTGATTACGCGTAAGATGCATCAATTCGCGTACTTCGTTTTGTGTCAACGCACGTTTGTAAATGCAAACCTCATCAATTTGTCCAGTCATCGTTCGGGAGGTGTTGTTGCGATCGTTGCCAATATTGAAGGTGCCATTGAAATTGATGGCGGGATTGGCCACATTGTTCACGTAGGGCACCCCATTCATATAAAGCACCGCATTGTTAGCTGTGGTCACCAATGCCACGTGCACCCATACACCTGTTGGTACCGTTGGTCCACCGGCATAGTTGTACGAAGAGGCAGCGTTGTTGAAGTGGTAGCCCAATTGATTGCTGTTTCTAAAATCGAGGCCGGTACCACCGCCTGCGTTGGAGAATATTATCCCAGCGAAGGAGGGTTGTGTAACATCAATTTTAATCCATGCGGATAAAGTAATCGAATTGGTTACGCCAATATTTAAAGAACTATTGACGGTGGCATAATTCGTTGTACCGTTAACTTGCAGTAATTTCCCCGGTACCGTATCAGCTGCACAGTTAATCACTTGTATGAATTTAGAAAGTGTTTTAGTAGAAACAGCATTGCCGGCATCTTTCACCGTTAAGGAAATGGTGTAGGTTCCGGTGACACTGTAAACGGCAGCAACACTGGACGTGTAGGCAACAGAAGGCGTTGCTCCTGCTAAAGTCCAAGTATAGGTTAATGGTGTGTTGTTGCCACCAACGGTACCATCGTTGAGCAGTACCGATGGGGTGGAGCAGGTGATAACACTGTCGCTTTCAAAAAGAATGTTTGCATTAAAGGCTCTTAGGTTAGAGAACCCACTTTCCCACATGGCACGGCCATAACTAGCGTACCTTATTTTGGCGCGGTTGGTGCCGTCGTCGTACATCGAAAAACCCGTTGGACTCTTACGTGTTGGTAGTCCACTGTTGTAAATGGTCCAGCTGGTTTGTCCCGATTTTAGGTAATACACGGCATTGTTCGTAGCAACAAATACCAATTGTGTGGTGCCACCGTATTCTTCTGCAAGAATGCGTCTGTGGTTCACAGCGGGCAAATTATAGGTGACATTGGTCCACGTCACGCCACCATCGGTGGAGCGGTACACGGCATTGTTTTTGTGCACGTATACCACATCAGCATTATTGGCCATGGCCACAATACTGCCAATAGAAGTGTTGCCACCACCAGGGTTCACGTAGGAATAAGTAGGAGAGGATGAAAGTGCGTTAGAGCAAACCACTACACTACCGGTGCTGGTTAAGGCATACAAGCGGTTACTATTGGCAATGCAGCTGTGAATGGCGCTAATGGTGTAGCCGGCACTACTAATGGGGGTCCATGTTGGAGAGGCATTACCCACGTCGGTTGAACGGTAAATGTCGACATACCCCATAAAGGCGAGGTTGTTGTTGGTTCGGTTGAAGCCAAAGCAGTTCCAATTGGTGGTTGGTAAATTGTAGGTGGCACTACCGCCGGTATGGTTGAGTTGGCGATTGGTACCATCGATGTAAAGATGGCCGTTGTAATCAAACTGGCGTTTGGCATAATCGTCCCCACCACTAATCGTGTACCACGCCGTGCCATTGCCGTAGAGGCGGGCATTGTCTTGTGTGCCAATGCTTACAAAGTTGGGCTTGGTTAAACTACTTACACCTGTTTCGTTGCCAATTTCAAAGGCGTAGATGCCGTCTGATTTGGGTGTCCAACTATAACCGCCATTGGTGCTCAGCCACACCCCGCCATCGTTGCAGCTGTACAATTGATTGCTGTTATAGGGCGACTGTGAAATCTGATGCATGTCAGTATGCACGTCAAACGCCCAAAACGTCAGCATGCTCCAAGTAGCGCCACTGTCAGCAGAAAACCAGGTATTGTGTGCTTGCAGCCACACGTTGGCTGGGTTGTTACGGTCTACGTTAATGGCATTGTTGTAATTGCCTTGTCCGCCTGCTGTCACGGTGTTGGAGTAAAAGGTGAGGTAGGGCGAACCCCCTGGTTTCTTAAGAATAAAATTGAGTCCTCCATCGTTCGATTTGTGAACCATACCGCCATCGCTGATTAATTCAAAATACACCACGTTGGTGCTCGAAGGGGTGACCCCGATGCGTGCCCCCGATTGTGTTTGAGCAGTGGGTGTGGCAATGCCACTGGTTATTTGTGTCCACGTATTACCAAAATCCGTTGAGCGTAAAAATTTTGAACTCACTTCATTGGTACAAGCATACAAGGTTTGTGAATTGACGGCGGCATTCGATTTCAAATCACAAAACGCCAAGGTGGTGGCGGTTACGGCACTCCAGGTGGAGCCGGAATTGGTTGACTTGTAAATGCCTTTGTTGGTGGCGGCAACCAGTTCAGTGCCATTGGTTGGGTTTTGTAATATTTCAATCACGAGGCAATTGTTGAGCGCTGTGGCTGTAAAACTCACCCCACCGTTGTTAGAGAAGTAAATGCCATTGCCGTTGGAATAATAATTCGGATCGCCCGTTCCTAGCCAAATGTTTTGATCGTTAGCGTTATCGATGCAAACGGCAGAGGAATTAACGGTCATGGTCTCTGTGCCGGGAGCAACGGTCCAACTGGTACCTGCATTGTTGGTAGTAAACAGCCCACCTTGTGAGGTGACGGCATACATTTTACTGGCGCTAGTGTTGTGAAATTTCATCTGTGTGATGCGCGTCATGCCATTGATTTGCCCCACTAAGTTGGTTGGAAAATTGGTGCCAGACAGCACTGGCGCCCAATTGGCCACCTGGGCTGGAACGGTGATTGACGTCAGCAGTATAAAGAGGAAGAATACATTTTTCATTTTTAAAAAACCTTAGTGGGTGCTTTTCTTTTCTTGTTCACGTTGTTCAGCGTTTTGCTGATCAATGATGCGTTGTCTTTCTTGTGGTGGCACGATGCTGCCGTCGGACAATACCCAGGGCTGGATATCCATCATCCAGCCTTTAAATGCGCGCACCTCAGCGGCATAACGATTAGCTTCCTCTCTTTTCGCCGGCGTGGCATTGCGCTCTTCTCGCTCGCGCTCTTCTTCTGTTTCGTTTCCGCTGATAAGTCCAACCGCCCGTTCAAATTGTTCGGCTTCTTTCGCTTCGAACGGCTCCTTGGGTAGGGGACGGCTCTTCCAAAATTCTTTGAATGCCTGAAGGGTCAGGTAATAATTGGCAGTGGGGTCGTTCATGAGTTCAATCCATACCGGCTGATGACGCATTTGGCGTTTGGTGTAACGGTGCGATTTCTCCTGAGCGGCCATGTTCATGGTTGTTATTACAAACAGCAAGAAGAACAGGAGAATGGAAAAAGAAGGGCGTTTATTCATGCTCTAAAGTTAGTTTTTAAAAAGAAATGCCCTTCGCTTTCGTCGTGAATTTAAGCAGGTGGGTCTACTGAATAGATAGGCGAGTGGTGGTGATGGTCGGTACACGGTTTTCATCAAATCCTGCTTGTTTTGAGTTAATTTTACAACGGCTTAAATTGTATTAAAAACAATACAAAATTATCTAAATTGTCTTTTAATGTTGTATATACAATACATATAAAATAAACGTGGTATATAAAATATTAAACATTAATGGCTATATTTGCATATAAAGTATTATAAGTAATACATGAGTGATTCAACTATACTTGTTGCTTATACAAATGGGGCGCTGCTTGAATTAGTTGGGGCCTACGTAAGGCACCACCGCTTGGCTCAAAACAAAACGCAACAGCAATTGGCCGACGAGGCGGGTATTGGTCGCATTACAGTGGTGTTGCTTGAAAAGGGGCGTGGAAGCAATCTTCTCTCCCTCATCCAGGTGCTGCGTGCGCTAGATGCACTCGATGTGCTTAATGTGTTTGAAGTGAAAACCGCCATCAGTCCGTTAATGATGGCTGAATTAACGCTTAAACAGCGCAAACGGGCGCGCCCTGCTTCATCAAAAAAACAGAAATACAAAAGTCCCTGGTAATGGTCCAAGCGGCATATATTCATTTTAATGGAATGCGTGTTGGGGCGGTTTACTGGGATGGTGCCCTGGGCTTGTTCGAATACGCACCAACGTTCCTGAAATCGGGCATTGAATTGGCACCGTTGACCATGCCACTTTCCAACGCCAAAGGAAAGGTGTTTTCGTTCCCTCAAAATGGTAATTCAACAACCTTCAAAGGGCTACCGGGTTTGCTGGCCGATGTACTGCCTGATAAATATGGCCATACACTCATCAATGCTTGGCTGGCCCGAAATGGCCGCCCCATAAATAGTTTGAATCCGGTTGAGCTGCTTTGTTTCATTGGTAAACGCGGTATGGGGGCTTTAGAGTTTGAACCTACGTCGACTCTCAACGCAAGGGGTGCAACAGCTATTGAACTATCCGATTTAATTGCTTTTGCTGAAGGCATCTTGTCGGGTAAGAAGAAAATAACCGCCCGCCTTTCTAAACACAATGCTTCTTTGCTGCAAGAGGTGCTCAAAGTTGGCACTTCGGCTGGAGGGGCCAGAGCAAAAGCGGTTGTGGCTTACAATCCTTCCACCCGCGCCATCAAGAGCGGCCAGTCGGAGGCGCCACCGGGTTATTCGCATTGGTTACTGAAGTTTGATGGCGTTACCGATCAACAGTTGGGCGTCGTAAATGGCTACGGACGTGTTGAAATGGCCTATTACAAAATGGCGACTCGTGTTGGGATACACATGATGCCAAGCCAACTTTTGGAAGAAAATGGAAGAGCTCATTTCATGACGCGTCGTTTCGACCGAGCTGACGATGGTACAAAATTTCATGTACAAACGTTTTGTGCGATGCGCCACCTCGACTTCAATAACATTCTCGATTACAGTTATGAAATGTTGTTTGAAACCATGCGTTTGTTGCGCCTCCCTTATGCTGCTGCTGAACAGCTGTATAGGCGAATGGTCTTTAATGTGCTCTTGCGCAACTGTGACGATCACACTAAGAATTTTGCTTTTATCCTCAATGCTTCCCACCAATGGCAGTTGGCTCCGGCCTACGACCTTTGCCACGCCTACCGTCCCGGTAGCAGCTGGGTGAGTCAACACGCCCTGAGCATTAATGGCAAACGCAACCACATCACCCAACGCGACCTGGAAGAATTGGCCGCTAAAATGAACATACGCAATGCCCGCCACATTGTTTCAGAAATACAGGAAGTGGCACTTCAATGGAAACGGTTTGCCAAAGAAACAGGGGTCAACAAAGAACTAGTAACAAGCATCCAAAAAACACTGCCGGTTCTTAAAAAGCAGTAAAGGAGTTGATTATTTTTAAGCATGCATCTTACCCGCATAGCACCCACCCCCAGTGGTTACCTGCACCTCGGTAATCTCTATAACTTTTTGTTGATTCAAGAAAAGGCACAAGCACACCGTTTGGCTATACTATTGCGCATAGATGATATGCTCAAGGAACGGGTGCGTGACGAATACATCAGTGATGTTTTTGAAACGCACGCTTTTTTTAAAATACCTTACCAATTAGGCCCCACAAACAGTACCGATTTCATCCAATTCCATTCCCAACACCACCGCCTTCCTCTCTATGAACAAGCGTTGAACGCATTAAAGGAAAACGCATTGGTGTATGCTTGCACCTGTTCGCGCAGCGAAATGCAACAGACCGCTGCGGCGTGCGCGTGCCAACACAAAAACCTCCCGCTCTCTACACCTCAAGCCGCTTGGCGGCTGAAGAAAAGTCCCAATCACCCCATAACGTTTCACGCTGAAACGGGTAAACAAACGTTCCCTTTTCCGCAACACCTGCGTGATGTGGTGGTGCGACTAAAAAATGGCCGCCCCGCCTATCAACTGGCATCGTTGGTCGACGATGTACACTATGGTGTTGATTTTATTGTAAGGGGCGACGACTTGTTGCCATCCACCTTGGTGCAGTTGTGGTTGGCAGAATTACTCGGATACAGCGGGTTTAGTAAAACGGTCTTTCACCACCATGCCTTGCTGAAATTACCCAATGGCGAAAAACTTTCTAAATCTGCAGGAGACACCTCGTTGCGAGCGTTAATTAAAAATGGACTCACTGCAGAAGCCATACGCGCCCACTTGAACAGTCTTTATCCATTCTGAATCAATTCGTGTTTCCAGTCTTCCATCAAGCCAAGTGCACGGGCTTGTTCAAACATACCCTTAATGGCTGCTGTTCCTTCGTGGCCAATGTCCATAGAGTAATTGTTGACATAGAGCGCAATGTGTTGTTTCATCACTTCATCACGCATTGCTTGGGCATGCTCCCGCACGTATGGCATAGTGGCTTCAGGATTTTCAAAGGCCATTTCCACACTTTTACGCAGGAGTTGGTTGACTTGAGAAATCAACGGTGAACCGTGTGAGCGCTTCATCACAATTCCGCCTAATGGTATAGGGGCATGATAATGTGCATCCCAGTATTCGCCTAAGTCCATCACTTTTACCAACCCTTTTTCTTGATAGGTAAAGCGGTTTTCATGTATGATCAAACCTGCATCTACCTCGCCATCGAGTACCGCTTGCTCAATGTTGCTGAAGAGCATCGGCACCTTGTTGCGAAGTGTTGGAAAGGCCAGCGATAAAAGAAAATTCGCAGTGGTAAGTTCTCCCGGTATGGCCACTGTTTTTATTTCATTGGCGGGATCGGCGTAGGGCTTATTGGCAATTAAAAGGGGACCACAATTAAACCCTAAGGCACTTCCTGCACGCATTAAAATGTAGGTCGGTACCACCTTGGTATACGCGTGGTAACTCAATTTGGTTATATCCAATTTTCCAGCGAGGGCCCATTTGTTAAGCGTTTCAACGTCTTCTAGCAGCACGTCGAATTGCAGGTCACCGGTATCGAGGCGACCGTTGACAAGAGCGTCGAAAATAAAACAATCGTTCGGACAAGGTGAGTACCCTAGTGTGAGTCGTTTTGCCATTCTTGAATTAAACTAAAGAGAAACGCATTGAGTGATTGTATGGCTTTGTTCATTTGCCACTTGGATTTATCGCGGCGTTCAACGGCATTGCTGATGCAGCGGATTTGTGCCGCCCGCCATCCGAATTTTTCTGCGGCAAGCAAAAAGGCAGCTCCTTCCATGCTTTCTATTGCAGGCCGAAAAAGGGATTTTACTTTTTCGATGGAAGGCTCATGCCCGTGTACCGTGTTCACCGTGATGCCGCTGACAATTGGTAGCGTTTTTGTTAGCGGTGAAAAATATGGGCGACTCACACGCACCTGCGCACTGCCAAGTCCCATGGTGTCAATGGATAAAAAGGTATCATCGTCTTGTGCGCCTAATTCGCTAAAGGTGTCGCTTTGCACATTCACCACCGTGCCGGGCACATGATTAACAAAGGAGCCCGCCACGCCGGCATTGATGGCTACGTCTACAACTTGCTGGTACAGGCTGCCCAAGGCCAATGCCGTTTGGGTCATGCCCACACCGGTAATCACTACCATTAACTGGTGGTTGGGACTGAGGTGGTACGTTCTTTCATCGTGAGGCAACGCCGCCAGTTGTTCCAAAAGTGGAGCAATTTCCATGCGTGTGGCACACACCAATAACAACGTTTTCATGGTGTAAAAGTAAGCATTCGCAGGGTATGACGGAGTTCATATTTGCTGGGTGTGCTCAGCCAAAAATCTGCTTAAATTTGTGCCATGATTTATTTGACCCGCCACGAGCATTTTAACGCTGCACATAAATTGTACAACACCAATTGGTCCCCCGAAAAAAACGAGGAAGTTTTTGGAAAGTGTGCGAATGCAAATTGGCATGGGCACAATTACGACCTAATGGTCACCGTGAAGGGTGAAATCAATCAAGAGACCGGCTTTTTAATGGATGTAAAAGTGCTGTCCAAAATTATTCAGGAGTACGTTTGCGAACACCTTGATCACCGCAATCTTAATCTGGACGTGCCCTTTCTGCAAGGAAAACTTCCGAGCACCGAAAATGTTGCGGTAGCCATTTGGCACCAAATAGTGCCCCACTTGCCAGAAGGAGTGAAACTGCACCGCATTCGCTTGTATGAAACACCGCGCATTGGGGTGGATTATTATGGGGAATAGTTGCTGCCCCCCACTGGTTTCAATGGATAATTATTAACCTGTTTATGCGGAGCTGTTTATAATTTTCAATCTGCTTTTTGCCCTCCAAACCCTTGCCATTACTGTTTTTTTGATTTTTTGGGACGACCCCAAGGAGGGTATTCTGCGTTGGTGCCGCGCGCATGCACAAGAACTTGTTAGTATCCTTTAAGGACTTAACAATGGCGTTTCATTAAGGTTAATAGTTTTAGTCGTACCAAAGTCTTCCGATATGCCTAAAAAAGCGCCTGCTAAAAAGAGTGACAAAGAGAAAAAGATTTTTGTCCTCGATACTTCTGTAATCATTTACGACCACACGGCCATCCGCAATTTTGCTGAACACGATGTGGTGATTCCCATTACTGTTTTGGAAGAACTTGACAATTTCAAGAAAGGCAATGACACCAAGAACTATGCTGCCCGTGAGTTCACACGGTATGTCGATCAGTTGAGTGGTAACAACCGGTTACAAGATTGGATTGCCATAAACGGTCCCACCCGCGGCAAATTCATGATTGAGATGAATACGAGTTCTAGAGTCAACGCCGAGAAAATATTTGACGACCGCAAGGCCGACCACCGTATTCTTAATACGGCATTGTATGTGTCGGAAAAATATCCGGGAAGAAAAGTGGTATTGGTGACCAAGGACATTAATCTGCGCATCAAGGCGAAAAGCCTGAATCTCAATGCGGAGGATTATGAGACCGGAAAAATTAAACAGGTTGACGAATTGTACACTGGGCGCACTGAACTTCAAAAGGTGAGTGCCGAGTGCATCAATGCTATTTACCATGAGGGACAATGCAAGGCCGATGATGTATTGAAGCGCGGGCAATCGCAGCCGAATCACTATTATATTTTGAAGAACGGCTCTCAAAGTGTGCTAGCCCGTTACGACCAGGAAAATGGAGCGTTGATGCGTGTGGTGAAGTCCGCTGCCTTTGGCGTGGTGCCTAAAAATGCTGAGCAATCCTTCGCCCTCGATGCCATCATGAATCCCGATATTAAATTGGTAACCATTCAGGGCGTGGCGGGTACCGGCAAAACCTTGTTGTCGTTGGCGGGTGCCTTGGAGCAACGCCGTAATTACCATCAAATCTACCTGGCGCGCCCCATTGTGCCGTTGAGCAATAAGGACATTGGTTACCTTCCAGGGGATGTGAACAGCAAGCTCAATCCATACATGGAGCCGCTGTGGGATAATTTGAAATACATCAGAAGTCAATTCAGTGAAAAGGACAAAGAACACAAACAACTGAATGAAATGGTGGAAAGCCAAAAATTAGTCGTTTGTCCGTTAGCCTATATTCGTGGTCGCAGTCTGAGTAATGTTTTTTTTATTGTGGATGAAGCACAGAATTTAACCCCACACGAAGTCAAAACAATTATCACCCGTGCTGGCGAAAACACAAAAATTATTTTTACGGGCGACATTCATCAAATTGATACACCGTACCTCGATGCGCAGAGTAATGGTTTGAGTTACTTGATTGACAAGGTAAAGGGACAGCCGTTGTATGCCCACATTACGCTTGAAAAAGGCGAGCGTAGCGCGTTAGCGAATTTGGCGAACGATTTGTTATAAGTAGAAGACATCGGGTTTTTTAAAATCCTGTTTTCTTTTTTTTCATGTGTTTTGGGCGCCTGCCGCCAACCATTCTCACACAAAGCGGCACCGGGCTTTACGGCGTAGTTGGCTCGGGCCGTGTAACAATCCCATCGTGCGTGCGGCTCTTCGCCAACTCAGTGCGCACACACGAGGGCTTGTAACACGCCCCTTCGCCAAGCTACTGCCTGCAATCCCGGGCGCAGATGATCCCGATGGTTTTACAATTTAAGCACAACGTGGAAGTGCAACTTTTTGGTTGCACACGAATGGAAGTGCATTCAGCCGTCAACGAGTAAGTTAAAGTGATGTCAATGCTGGTGTCAACCTGCGCTAGTGACAGGAGCGGCAGCCCATTGGCATTGGGCGTTAGCAGCCTGTGAGCGGCGCAGGCCTCGCTTTAGTGGGCGGGGACCGCGCACGCCATAAGGCTGATTACGCACAAGGCCAATGGCTATAGCGGATGGCACGTCAAGCGCCCAATCAATAAAAAAATCAGAGATTGATGTAATGCAAGAATTCTTGTCTGCGCGCCTCCTGTTCAAAAGCACCGCTGTAATACGAGGTAACGGTTGCAGAATTATCATCTTGTACACCGCGCGACGACACACATAAATGTTTAGCGTCTACAATGATGGCCACGTCTTCGGTATTCAATACTTTTTTGAGTTCGTTGGCAATTTGCATGGTGAAGCGTTCTTGTACTTGGGGGCGTTTAGCGAAGTACTGTACCACCCGGTTGAGTTTCGACAAGCCGATAACTTTACCGCTGGAGATATAGGCCAAATGCACTTTCCCGAAGATAGGCACAAAGTGGTGCTCACAATTGCTGTAGAAGGTAATGTCTTTTTCTACCAACATCTGATTGTACTTGTACTTGTTTTCGAACAGTGCAATCTTTGGTTTGTTGGCAGGATCGAGTCCCGTGAAAATTTCCTTGATGTACATCTTAGCAACACGTTCCGGCGTGCCTTTGAGGCTGTCGTCGTTCAAGTCAAGACCAAGTGTTTCCATGATACCTCTGAAATGTTGTTCGATGCGTTGCATCTTTTCTTTTTCAGAAAGAACAAAGGCATCTTCACGCATGGGCGTGTCGATGGAAGTAAAAGCATGCTCGTCGCCAATTTCCTCTGCCGATAGTCCGGCCAGGGAAACGCGGTTATCATCAAGCAGGGTATTCAACGTAATTTCTTTCTGTTTCATAGAGGATAACGGTTAAATCAAGGTTAGGTGCTAAATGGGGACTGATGAGTTGGTGGATGACCATGGCAATGTTTTCGGCGGTGGGGATCAACGTTTTAAATTCGTTTGTGTCGAGGTTGAGATTGCGGTGGTCGAATTTCTCCAAAACGTGTTCCTTCATTAAATCAGACAAGTGTTTGGTGTCGACCACAAAGCCCGTTACAGGGTTGATTTCGCCCACCACCTTTAGCACCACTTCGTAGTTGTGGCCGTGGTAATTGGGGTAGCTGCATTTACCGAACAACGCAGCATTTTCATCCGCACTCAGTGCAGGGTTGAAAAGGCGGTGTGCAGCATTAAAATGCTCGCGCCTGTAGACAGCAGTTTTGTGTTTCATATCATTTGCCGCGATCGTTACCCGCGGTGGTAGCTGATTCCGGAAGTTTGCCGGTCAAGCACCGTTTAATGTCAGATAAAACAAATGTAAGGTTAATATTCGTCTGAAAATGCGTTTTGGCGAATTATAACAGAATTCCGCAAAAACCTAGGTTACGGAACGGTGATAAGCGGGGGGTAAAATAAAAAAGACCGCTCCTGTTGGGAAGCGGTCTTTTTGCAGTAGTAAGGGAATTAGCGCAAGTCTAATTCTGCAATCAGGTTTTTTGCACCACCTAATTTGTCCATGACAAACAAGAGGTAGCGCACGTCCAAGCAGATGGTGCGGTTCAAATCAGCATCAAAAGCAATCTTGTGGCTCAATGCTTCGTAGTTGCCATCAAAAGCCAAACCAATCAATTCACCTTTTGCGTTGAGCACGGGTGAACCGGAGTTACCGCCGGTGATGTCGTTGGTGGTGATAAAGGTTACTACGACGTCGTTGGTGGCTTTGTCCACGTATTGTCCATAGTCTTTTTTATTAATGAGATCAATCAAGCCTTGTGGTACATCGAATTCGTAATCACCTGGTTTGTATTTTTCCATCACCCCGTTGAGGGTACAAATTTCTTTGTAGTGCACAGCATCACGCGGGTTGTAAGATTTAACGTTACCATACGATACACGCATCGTGAAGTTAGCATCCGGGTAGAAGGTTTGGCCTTTTTTCATTTCGAGCACCCCTTTTAAGTAGAGGTTGTTGAGGGCAAACGATTTCGCAGCAAAGTCGCTATACAATTTTGCGTAATTGTTATTGAAGTTATTGCTGAAGGCAAAGGCAGCGTTAACAGCAGGATCTTTGCGGAGTGCTTCTACATCTGGCTTCGCAAGAAACGCCTCCATTTTCTCCTTGTTCAATAACATGGTAGAAGCGAAGAGGTCATCGGCTAGTTTGTTCCACGATTCTGTTTTATTTAAATCACCGTATTTAATCAACATGGCGTCAAAAAACTCATTGGGACGTTGTGCTGGTTCGATATCGGTGTAGAACATTTTTAGCACAGCGGCAACAATGTTGCGGTCCGAGGCTACATTTTCACTTTTGATGAAACGGGCATAAGCCCCTTGCACGCTTTTAATGGTTTTAGCCAAGTCTTCGGGTTTGGTTGATGCATCAGCAAGAACCTTCTCCAATCCTTTTAATTGCGCAGCGAAGCCTAGCAATGGAGAACCATAAACGCCTTCCATAAGATATACACGACCTTTTGCATAGGGGCGCCATGCATTGTACACAGTGTTCATTTTTTCGAACAAGTTGTCGTATTCAGGTTTTCCTTTGGCCCAAGCCATAAAAGCTTGTTCCTCTTTTTCCTTACGGGCTTGCACGTTGTGACGAAGGAGTTGTTTGGATTCACCATCAAAAAATTTCCAGTAGTTCGCAATTCCCGCATAGGAGCTGGCTAACTGAATTTTCACAGCAGGGTCTTTCACCATTTCTGCATACATGGCTTTAAGACGTACGTCGCGGAGGTTAACCAGGTTCGGGTTTTCGATGTCAATTTTCAATTTAATGCCAAACGAGGTTTCGTAACGGTTGGTAGAACCAGGGTAACCGTAAATCATGGCGTAATCGCCATCCTTCACTCCCTTAATGCTCACTGGTAAAAATTGCTTTGGTTTGTAAGGCACATTGTCCTTGCTATACTCTGCAGCTTTACCATCGGCCGCCATGTATACACGGAACACCGAGAAGTCGCCAGTGTGACGTGGCCATTCCCAGTTGTCGGTGTCGCCGCCAAATTTACCGATGCTTTCAGGAGGGGTACCCACAAAACGTACGTCTTTAAAACGCTCGTAGGTGAACTGTAAAAACTGATTGCCTTTGAAGAAACTGCTGATGCGCACTTCGTAGGCAGTGCCTTCAGAAGCCTTGGTTTGCATGTCGTTGATGATGCCCGGAAGTTTAGAGGTCAATTCTTCAGGTTTTACATCTTTTAGTTTTTCCATGACTTGAGCGGTAACGTCGTCGATTTTAACGAGGAATTGTACGCTCAAACCCGGACAAGGGATTTCTTCTGCTTTTGATTTTGCCCAAAAACCGTCTTTGAGGTAATTGTGTTCAACGCTGCTAGCAGAGGCAATGGCATCGTATCCGCAATGGTGGTTGGTAAATACCAATCCCTCCTTACTTACAATTTCGCCTGTACAGCCGCCTCCAAACACCACAATGGCATCTTTGAGACTGCTTTTGTTCATACTGTAAAGCTGCTCCTTGCTGAGCTTGAGTCCACGCTTCACCATGTCGGCATACGTCTTTTCACCAATAAGGTGAACGAGCCACATGCCTTCGTCGGCTTTTGAAATCGCACTAACGAGTACCAGTGCGACCAGGGTTATGATTTTCTTCATGATTAGAAATATTTGGGCAAAAATAGCAGTCTTAGGCAGATAACAGCCTAAAAAATGGTGGACGGTGCATTTGGGGGATAAGTGAGGAACAGAAATCAGTTGGTGCGGCGGTTCACGTCATTGGTCTGGTAGAGTTGCCCCATGAACGCAATGGTGCCGTGTTTGGCGCGCATACGCTCTGCAAAAATGGTCCCCGTTATGGTGCCCGCTAGCAGCACTGTTGCCGCTGCAAGGTAGCTCCATGCTGTTGGTGTGCTTAGCACAATCAAGGCTGCCACAACGAGGCTAGTGACAAAGGGGGATAAAAAAATGCGTATCCAAAAGATTAAACCGAAAACGGTGTTCATAACCATTTATTTAGATTAAAATTACGAAAAAAGCCGATTGTTAGACGGACTACCTGTTCCGAATGAGTTGGCTGTCAACTTTTATTATTTTTGTGGGTATGAATAGAACACGATTTACGATGACACTGGCGTTGATGCTGGTACTTGGATTTAGCAGTATTAAGGCGCAAAGGGACACGTTACGCCTGTATTATCAGGGGGTGAAGACAGAGGTGGCAGACAGTAACATTGCCAAATTAGCACAATGGGCAAGCAAGTTGCCGAAGGACAGGAAGACGAACATTGATATTGTAGCGTATTACGACAATTCCGATTTTAAGAAGTTCATGGTGGAGCGTGCGGAGAATGTGTTCTTACAGGTCAATCGCAAGGCGCGGGATTTAGTTCAAATCAATAAAACGGAGGCCTTGCGTGGCAAAAAGAATCAGCGTTACCAGGTAGATATTATTTTTGACACCAATGCACCTGCTGCGCAGCCAGTTGCGGCAGAACCGAAGAAAGAAGAGAAAAAAGAAGAACCGAAGCCGGTAAAGAAAGAAACGCCTGAAAAGAAAGAGGAGAAGAAGGAAGTAGCCGCTGAGCCAAAAAAGAAGGAGGAGAAAAAAGAGGAGAAGATGGATGTGAAGAGAGAAGATAAGGTTGAGCCCAAGAGCGATAAGTACGAGTATGTCACTGACTCCACTTATGTGAATGGGGTGTTAAAAGTCACAACCCGAAAAATCAAGAAGAAATAAATGAAGTCCGGTGCACAACCGGACTTTTTACTTATAAAAACATCCGTCGTGCCGCATTCAAGGGCATTATGGTGCAGGTTGCAGCAACCGTGCCAAGGTGGTTACGTAAAAGGTGCTTGTCACATAATTAGCGTATTTTACGCAACCATCGCTGAATACATTTCGAAATGCATTAACTTCCGGTTATGGACCGGTTCAATGGAGAAAATTACACCAGTACGGACAAGGTGTTGATGGTGAAGGACGGCTATACTCCCGTCAAAGTAGACTTGGAGGCTGTACGTTATATCTGTAGCGACCAGAATTATGCTGTATTTTATTTAACCAACGGCAAGCGTTTAATGGTGCGCTCAACGCTGATAGAAATGATTGAAAAACTACCAGCACGTTTATTTTTAAGGGTGAACCGTGGAACCATTATTAACGTCAACCATGTAACGGCATTGCAAACAAATGAACTTTATATTGGGGACGTGCAGTTTAATATTCGTCGCACGGTTAGAGAAGCCGCACACCAGCACCTTGCCGCGCACAGCTAGGCATTTAACTCCGTTTGGACAGTTTAAACAATTCGTCCTTTTCTACTTGTGACAAACTATCGTATCCGCTTTTTGAGATTTTATCGAGTAACATGTTCATGCGTGTTTCTTCGTTGTAGAGGTTTGTTGCAGTAGTGGCGCCTTGTCGGTGCACCACTTTTAATTTGCGGCGGGAGAAAGAAGGTGTTTCAAAACGTATTCCGCGTTTGAGCAGGTAGCCGTATCCCAATCCGAACACAGTTCCACCAACGTGTGCAATTTTTCCCCCTGTATTCACCGATAAATCCAACACGGTAGTGAGGCAAAACACCACAAAGAAAAAAACGCCAAAAGGAAGGTCGATGATGCCCCATAAGAGCACGCGGTAGCTTGGTGCGATCATGGCCATGAGTGCACCAACGCCCAAAACAGCGGCAGAGGCGCCGAGTAAAATGGAGTTTGAAAAAACAGAAGGAGCGATAAGTGTGATGAGCAGCATGAGAGTAGCGCCAGCAATTCCGCTCATGGTATACACATAAAGTAGTTTTTGATCGCCGAGCAAATTGTGCATAATTTGCGCAAAGAAGTAAAGGGTGAGCATGTTCCAGAAAAAATGCCAGAAATTTTGGTGCACAAACATGTAGGTAAAAAATGTCCAAAACCGATAGAGAAATGTGTCGAGATGCAACGGCATGGCTACCCATTCGAGCACGCTGGTGTGTGCGAATTGCGACACCACATTAACCACAAGGAAAATTGCAAAATTTACCACGACCAGTTTGGTGAGCATACCTTGTTCTGTAAAATTGCGCCAGGCACTTTGTAGTGGATTCATTGTAAAGGGATGAACGGCTAATTAGTAAAATTGTTTTCTATCGCGTCGCCAAATTAACACAATAAGCATGCCCACAATTAATCCCCCAATGTGCGCTAAGTGTCCCACTTGGTCTTCAGGATTGTTTTGGATAGCCGAATACAATTCTGCCAAACCATAGAAAGTGACCATCCATTTGGCTTTCACGGGAATCATGAAGTAGAGGTAGATGTATCGGTTAGGGAACAGCATGCCAAATGCGCCGAGCAAGCCGAACAAGGAACCCGAAGCCCCGATAATTACGTGATTATTGAGCACCATCCCTAGCATGTCATCTATAGCGGCAATAGAACTCCCTGGGTTGTTGAGTGCGGCAAGGTCGCGCATTTCACCCACTTGGTAATTGAGGATAAAGTATTGTGCAAGAGCAGCCCCGAGTCCTGTTAAAATGTAAAAATTAAGGTACCGTTTCGGTCCCCATACCTGTTCCAACACTTGTCCGAAAATATACACGCCAAACATGTTAAAGGCCAAGTGGGTGAAACTACCGTGCATGAAGATGTAGGTAATGAATTGATGGGGACGGAAGTCTGTGGCCAAGTGGTGGTGCAAACCAAGGTAAGCAACAAGGTCGATGCCCCTTGCGTGCAGTACCAAGGTAGCGATGTAGAGGAGAACATTGATAATGATGATGTTCTTGGTCACTACGGGCAGGTAGCCGAAACCACCCGGGCGGTATTGGGAATTATAATCATTCATTTGCGAAAGAATTTTTCAATTTCGGAATTTTCAACAGTCATCATGACGTACTTGCCATTGGCGGTGTAAAGTGGATTTTCGCAAGCGAATAAACTTTGTATGAGCGCCTTCATTTCTGTAGTATCGAGTGATTTGCCATACCGGATACATGTGTTTTTAGCAATGGCACGGCTGAGGTTATCGTGTTTCTCAACTTTTGCATCGATGGTGTTGAGGCGGAATGTTTCGAGTATGCCTTCAAGAATTTCGGGAATATTGAAATCCTCCATGTCTGTCGGTGCACCGTTTACAACGATGCTGTTTTTTCCAAAAATATCCAGGTCGAATCCGAGGGTTTTTAATTCAGGAATTAGATCTTTCACAAGCGTAAAGTCATTCACACTTAGTTCTATCTGATCAGGGAATAATTTTTGTTGAGAGGCAACAGGGTGTAGCAGGTTGCTGTTCAGGTAATGCTCGTAGAGGACCCTTTCGTGGGCCCTTTGTTGATCCACAATTAACACGTTTTGTTGCCAGATGGCCACAATGTACTTTTGGTTCAGTTGAATGGGTGTAAAATCAACCGTTTCACTTTTGATTGCTGTTAATTCTTGTTGAAGGTTTTCGGTAGAGTCTTGTTTGTTTTGAAAACCATCGAATAGGTTTTCCCAATTCGCTTTGTTGGATTTGTTTTCGAGTGGAGCGGGATTGGAGAAGGGGTTGTAAGCAGGATTATAGCCAATGGTTGGCGCTTTTGGCATGGCGGAAAGAGAGGGCGCTGCAAAACTCATTTCGTTTTCGAAATTGAGAGAGGGCGAAGCATTGGCTTTTCCGAGAGCCCTTTTGATAGCGCTACTGAGCAGCATGTAAACCGTTTTATCGTCGGTAAATTTCACTTCCGTTTTAGTGGGGTGAATGTTGATGTCGATTTCGGACGGTTGGAGTTCAAGAAAAATAAAGAAACGGGGGTGGGATTGAGGGCCGATTAAATCTTTGTAGCCCTCGTAAATAGCATGATTGAGAAATGCACTGCGAATGTAGCGGTTGTTGACGAAGAGAAATTGCTCTTTTCGCTGTTTGATGGTGAATTCTGGTAAACTAACGTATCCCGAAATTTTCACATAGGGCGTTGTTTCCTCAACAGGTACCAGTTCTTTTTGGATGTAACTGCCCAGGAGTGATTTCAGGCGTTGCATGAGGTTGCCAGCAGGTAGGTTGAGCAGTTCGTTGCCATTGCTATTGACCACGAAGTGTACGTTGGTGTGGGGAATGGCAATCCGCTCTACTTCTTCGAGAATGTGTTTTTGTTCTACTTGATCGTTCTTCAGAAAGTTTCTTCGGGCGGGAATATTGAAGAATAAGTTTTTGATGATGAGCGAGGTACCGGTTGGACTTTGACATTCTTCTTGCACAATGAATTTGCCTCCTTCAATCACTACTTTTTGCCCAACAGCATCTTCTGCCCGTTTGGTGCGCAATTCAACTTGTGCTACGGCAGCAATGGAGGCGAGTGCTTCGCCGCGAAACCCCTTTGTTGCGAGGCGAAACAAATCATCGGCATTCGTAATTTTGGAGGTGGCGTGACGCTCAAAACACAAACGGGCATCGAAGGGGTTCATCCCATAACCATTGTCGTTGACTTGAAGTAAGGTTTTTCCAGCATCTTTGATGATGAGGGTAACTCGGGTGGCGCCAGCATCTATTGCATTCTCTATCAGCTCTTTAACAACACTAGCGGGCCTTTGAACAACTTCCCCAGCCGCAATTTGATTGGCAACGTGGTCGGGTAATAAGGCAATTTTTCCTTCACTCATCTTATCCAAATTTAGGAACTGCAACGGATGTTCATGCAATTAAAATTTCAAAGGTTTTAAACGGGCAAAATTGGGCGAAATTTTGACCAAAAAGGCAGCAAAATTTCAAAGAGCCATTCAATCACCTGAAACATGTCGTTCACCTCAAATAAGCTACCTAATAACATGATATACAGTCAATTGCGGTTTAGTGCAGGTTTACTTCCCTCTTTTGTTATACATCTGTTTAAAAATTTTGGCTAAATTTATTGACTTTTCTAACAGTAAATTATATGAAGGGCAAATCTATTCTGCCAGTTCTTGTTGCTATTTTTTTGATGTCCACACGGTTGTTTTCACAACAAGCAGTGGGGCAGATTTTTTATGGCGATTCGCTAAATGGTTTTAATCAAACGCTTGTAGGCGCTCAGCTTACGGCAGAAGGCTTGTACGGCAATCTGTTCAAGCAAGTGATGGAAACGCAAAAACGCAATTTCATCAACGATAAATATGGACTGATAGCGGGCGAACAAGCCTTCCCGCAGTCCTCGTTTGCTCCAATTGGGAACATTTTAGCCAACGGCAAATCCCTTGGTGGATTGAATGTTGTCAATGCTGCTCCCTGTGTGAACGAGGGGTTTGAGTCGGGCACGTTAAATGGGTGGACGGTGACGGTTGGTACGAATGCCAACTCTCAAACGTATCCCACCTTTACGCAAACACCGACAGCGTCACAGACGTCGATTATGACGACACCATTCACTGATCCGGTGGTTGGAACGATTCCGAATTCTCCCTTCAGTGGTTCCAAAGTTTTGCGCGTTAACAACACTACGACAGGAACGGCAGCAGCAGTGCGTGTTCAACAAACATTCAGTGTTACGGCAACCAACTACTTGTATGATTTCGCTTATTACGCGGTGATGCAAGATGCGGGTGGTCACTCGTGTCAACAAACACCTTACATGGCTGTTCGTGTAAGGAACTTTACAGGCACCCTTCAGGCCTGTCCTAACTTTTCCATTGTGGCCCCTTCATCTGGATTTGGTGGATGTGCGGGCATTGGTGCTACCACGTGGACCACTTATGCATTTGGTACCATTCTCGCAAGTAATGGCTGGCAAAGGTTTTCAATTGACTTGACCTCTTACATAGGTCAGAATGTGACCATAGAGGCTTATGTTGCACACTGTTCGCTCACAGGGCACTACGGATATGCTTATTTTGACTCCAATTGCGGCACGATGGACCTTATTGTCAATAACACGCAAACCCTTTCCATGCTGGGCACGACGGTCAGTCCCCAAGTGCAATGTGCGACGACCGCCACGTTAACAGCCCCATCAGCTTTATCGCCACGACAGTGGTTTGGGCCATCTGGTTCAGGCATATCTGGCTCTACGGTGCAATCGATTTCAACTCCTGTAGCGGGCAACTACACCCTCAACATGTCGCCTCCCGGTATTTGTAATCCACCTATTCAAAAAATTATTAATCTTCGCTTTGCGCCACCTTCGACTTTAACCGCCAGTCCTGCCTCCATCTGTACCTCCGGTTCGGTAACTTCTTCAACGATTACTGCTGTTGGTGCTAACAACTATACTTGGAGCACGGGGACCACTGGTAGTGTGTTGGTGGTGAGTCCAACTGTTACCACGATTTATTCTGTGACGGCCGTTACGGGCACCTGTTCGGGCGTTTATACCGTCCAGGTAAATGTTAGTCCAACTCCAACCTTAGTCATATCGAATCCCACGGGTTCTGCTTGTGTAGGCGGCAATACGACATTAACAGTCAACGGTGCCAATTCCTACACCTGGCTTCCATCCAATACGACTGGTTCTTCAGCGGTCATTTCAATTACAGCCACCACGGTGTATACAGCTATTGGAACCTCAACGGATGGTTGTGTGGGCACGAGTACGACCAACGTGATTTTAGCCTCTACGCCAACCAACGTGGTGGCGGTCAACCTCACCGGTTCGGTGTGTGCTGGCAATGCGGTCAACATGATTGCCACTGGTGCATTAACGTTTTCGTGGTATCCGAGTACGCCATTGGTTACGGGCAACTTGGTCTCGTTAACCCCTTCTATAACAACCACCTACACCGTTATTGGGGCCATCAATACGTGTACGGGACAAACCACAGTGAGTGTATTGGTGGACCCAGGTCCGTCACAAACGGTCACCAGTTCGCCAACCATTACATGTCCTGGTAACACCATCATATTAACCTCCAATGCGCCTACAGCGACTGGATTTACGTGGTCGCCACTGGGTGTGAATACAAGTACCGCAGCGGCAAGTCCCACCATTACCACCGTCTATTCTGTCACTGCGGTCAATGGCGGGGGGTGCCGATCGACTTATACGATTAGTCCAACAGTCGCGCCAGTACCAGTAGTCACCATTAGTCCAACGACGCCATCCATTTGTGTTGGCAGTACCGTTTCGCTTGTAGCTTCTGGAGGTTCGACATACACGTGGAATCCTGGTGCCATTAATTCAGCGACAGCTTCTGTCAGTCCCGCTTCCACCACACCTTATACCGTAACAGCATCCAATGGAACGTGCTCGTCCAACGGAACGGTGACGGTAACAGTTGTGCCATTACCGACCATTACAGCCTCGGGAACCTCTACCATTTGTGCAGGGCAAACGGCGTCCTTGTCGGCAATAGGCGGTTCGACGTATACGTGGAATCCAGGTGCCTTAACGGGAGCAAACGTTACAGTTTCGCCAGCCTCTACTACTATATATACAGTAACGGGTGATCAGGCGGGTTGTACATCCATCGCCACAAGAACTGTCACTGTATTCCCAAATCCGACCATTACGGCGGTGGCTAGTCCTACCGCTGTTTGTCCCGGTATTTGTTCAACCATTACACCTAATGGAGCAGCGTCATATACGTATGTTCCGGCGGGACCAGCGGTTTGCCCGACCGTTACCACTACTTATTCCATCACTGGCACTAGCACAGCGGGCTGTATTTCTACAGCGCCAGGCACGGTGAGTATCCTTGTCAACCCAACACCAACCGTGGTGCTTACAGCAGCCTCGAATTCTATTTGTATTGGTTCAGCAGCAACGATGTCTGCCACCGGAGCGAATGCTTACACGTGGAATCCAGGTGGATTAACTGGAGCCAACGTGAGTGTTTCACCGACCATTACCACTACTTATACTGTAACAGGAGTAAGTGCTGCAGGATGTTCGGGAAGCAATACCATTACGATTACCGTTGTGCCATTGCCAACGATTACGGCTTCAGGGACGTCGACCATCTGTGCTGGCCAAACCGCTTCTTTATCTGCACTTGGAGGATCGACCTATACATGGAATCCAGGCGCGTTGAGTGGAGCGAACGTAACCGTATCGCCTTCAGCCACTACTATCTATACTGTCACAGGCAATCAAGCGGGTTGTACAGCCTCTGCAACTAGAACAGTAACTGTATTCCAAAATCCAACCATTACGGCAGTAGCGAGTCCTACAGCTGTTTGTCCAGGCGTATGTTCAACCCTCACCCCAAGTGGTGCTTCAACTTATTCTTATGCGCCAGCGGGACCAGTGGTTTGTCCAACTATCACCACTACCTATTCCATTACAGGCACCAGTACAGCGGGCTGTATTTCTGCAGCAGCGGGGACTGTAAGTGTGTTGGTTAATCCAACGCCAACAGTTGTTTTAACAGCCGCTTCAACTTCCATTTGTATAGGATCAGCCGCTAGCATGTCTGCCACTGGTGCGAATGCTTACACATGGAATCCTGGTGGATTAACTGGTGCTAACGTGAGTGTATCTCCAACTGTTACAACAACCTATACCGTTACTGGCGCTAGTGCGGCCGGTTGTTCGGGCACGAATACCATTACTATCACTGTGGTGCCATTGCCAACCATTACCGCCTCTGGTACCCCATCGATTTGCGTAGGCCAAACCGCTTCTTTATCTGCTATAGGCGGATCAACCTATACATGGAATCCAGGCGCATTGAGTGGAGCGAACGTTACCGTTTCGCCAGCAGCGACCACCGTTTATACAGTTACAGGAAATCAAGCAGGATGTACCGCCTCCGCTACGCAGACGGTAACCGTCTTCCAAAACCCAACCATTACGGCAGTAGCCAGTCCTACAGCGGTTTGTCCAGGAGTATGTTCAACGCTTACCCCAAGTGGTGCTTCAACCTATACTTATGCGCCAGCAGGTCCAGTCGTTTGTCCTACAGTTACTACCACCTATTCCATCACTGGCACCAGCACTGCGGGTTGCGTTTCAACGGCCGCAGGCACCATCAGTGTGATTGTTAACCCAACCCCTACAGTGGTGTTGACAGCAGCCTCTACCTCGGTGTGTATTGGTTCAGCCGCAACCATGAGTGCGACGGGTGCTACAGCTTATACCTGGAATCCAGGCGGTTTAACTGGTGCGAATGTCACTGTGAATCCTACCATCACTACAACCTATACAGTTACAGGTGCCAGTGGCGCCGGTTGTTCGGGCACGAATACGATTACAATAACTGTGGTACCACTGCCAACCATCACCGCTTCGGGCACATCATCGATTTGTGTTGGTCAAACCGCTTCATTATCAGCCTTGGGTGGCACAACTTACACTTGGAATCCAGGCGCACTAAGTGGAGCCAACGTCACCGTTTCACCTGCAGCCACCACGGTGTATACCGTTTCGGGAACACAAGCCGGATGTAGTGCATCTGCGACTCAAACAGTCACTGTTTTCCAAAACCCAACCATTACGATTGTAGCCACCTCTACAGCCGTTTGTCCAGGTGTATGTACCACATTAACCCCATCAGGGGCATCATCTTACACTTATTCTCCGGCGGGACCAGTGGTTTGTCCGACCATTACGTCTACCTATTCGGTGACAGGCACAAGCACAGCGGGTTGTGTGTCGCCAGTAGCGGGAACAATATCCATTCAAGTCAACCCCGTACCAGTATTAACCTTAGCGGCATCACCGGCGACCATTTGTGCAGGTTCAAGTAGTTCACTTACAGCTACAGGAGCCAATTCCTACGCGTGGAATCCAGGTGGACTAACCGGATCCAACGTTTCAGTTTCACCTGCTGCAACAACTGTATACACAGTTGTTGGTACCAGTGGAGCAGGCTGTTCAGGTTCGCAAACCATTCAAGTGGTAGTGAACCCCATTCCAACCGTTGGTGCTAGTGCCAATCCTACCGTTATTTGTGCGGGGGCGAGTGCCACATTAACGGGAACAGGAGCCACTTCTTATTCATGGAATCCGGGAGGATTGACAGGAGCAGCCGTTGTGGTTAGTCCAACTATTACCACGACCTATACCTTAATTGGTAGTGCCGCTTCATGTACAGCCAATGCGACTGCTCAGGTTTCAGTGAATCCATTACCAAGCTTATCGATTACGGCAACACCTTCAGTTGTTTGTCCTGGTGTTGGTAGCACATTGACGGCCAGTGGTGCGAGTTCTTATACTTGGCAACCAGGTGGTACAGTTGCGGTGTCAATCGCGATTAATCCAACCATTACAACAACTTATACAGTGACGGGAGCGAGTGTAGCGGGATGTACCGCCACGGCCACTCAGGTGATGTCGGTGAATCCGAATCCAACGATTGTTGCAACTGCAGCCAGTCCTACAGCTTGTACAGGAGCGACCCTCAATCTCACGGCGAGTGGAGGAAATACGTATACATGGACACCTGGGCCATTAACAGGATCCCAAGTAGCGGTGACGATCAACAATACAACCACCTTTACCGTTACATCCACGAGTAGTTTAGGCTGTACAGGTCAAAACACAGTCACTGTAACGGCGGTGCCGTTACCAACAGTTTCTGCAACCACCAGTTCAGCGACCATTTGTTTGGGTAACTGCGCCACTTTGACCGCTAATGGCGCTTCGACCTACACCTGGTTGCCAATGGCTTCAACGGGAGTAACCGCAGCCGTTTGTCCAACCATTAATAGTACCTACACCGTTGTTGGTTTATCAGCAGCAGGATGTCCTGGTGCAACAGTTGTTTCAGTGAACGTAACCAACGGACCGACCATTACAGCAGCAGCATCACCAACAGCCATTTGTGCTGGAGGCAGTGCTGTGTTGAGTGCTAATGGATCATCGGGATCCTATACCTGGAATCCAGGTGCACTCACTGGTGCAACAGTAGCCGTGACACCAACCAGTACGACACTTTATACTGTAACAGGTACAAACGCATTGGGTTGTCCAGGTACGGAAACAGTGAACTTGGTTGTTAATCCAATTCCTGTATTAACCATAACGCCAGCATCTTCAAGTATTTGTGCATTCTCTTCAACCACCTTAACAGCGAGTGGGGCGACCAATTACACCTGGAATCCAGGTGGTACCACAGGTTCTGTGATTACAGCTGGTCCATCCTCAACAACCACCTATACCATCCTTGGTGCTTCGGCAGCTGGATGTACAGCTCAGGCGAATGCGAACTTGACAGTGGTGCCGGTACCAACTTTAGCCACCATCGCATCACCAACGGCGGTATGTATTGGCAACAGTTCTACCTTGTCTGCCACAGGCGCTTCTTCTTATACTTGGAGTACAGGTGGAACAGGTTCAGCCGTTGTGGTCACTCCTACGGTTACCACAGTTTACACTGTAACTGGTGCCAATGGAACTTGTCCTTCAGCAGGAACAGTTCAGGTAGTAGTGAACCCATTGCCAACCTTATCAGCAGCGAGCAATCCAACAGCTGTTTGTCCCGGTAGTGCAGCCAACCTCACTGTAAGTGGTGCGCAGACCTATTCGTGGAGTACGGGAGCAACAGGTACATTGATAAGTGTTTCACCGACCGTGACAACCAATTATATTGTAACAGGAACGAACGTAAATGGTTGTGTGAACAGCTTTACAGTGAATGTTCCTGTAATTCCTGCACCAGTGATGACCTTGTCAAGCTTACCAGCAATATACTGTGTCGGTTCAACAGCAACACTTTCAGCAAGCGGAGGTAATACTTATACATGGAATCCAGGTGCATTAACAGGTGCAAACGTGACCGTATCGCCGGCAGCCACCACAGTTTACACAGTGACAGGCGCCAGTGCTGCTGGTTGTACGTCAACAGCGCAATTTACGTTAACGGTACTTCCGATTCCAACAGTGGTAGCGGTGGCTAATCCAACCGCCATTTGTCCCGGTTTTGCCTCAACCCTCTCTGCAAACGGTGCTAGCACCTATTCTTGGAGCACAGGTGGTAGCGGTTCGACTATAGCTGTGACACCAACATTGACCTCTACTTATACGGTATTGGCTACTGCGGCGAACGGATGTACCGGTAGCTCAACAGTGGCCGTATCTGTGAACACAGTTCCAGTATTAGCTGCAACAGCAACACCAACCTCGATTTGTCAGGGTGGAACTGCCACCTTATCCGTCGGTGGTGCTACTAGTTATACATGGCAACCAGGCAACTTGTCGGGTGCAACACAAGTGGTGAGTCCAACAGTCACAACGAACTACACCATCAGTGGTGTCAATCCAGCAGGTTGTATCACAACCACCGTGCTTTCATTACCAGTTCTTACCACGCCGACCGTAACCGCCTCATCCAATCCAACAGTTATTTGTGCAGGTGATGTAGCTACCTTAACAGCGAACGGTGCAACCAATTATACCTGGCAGCCTGGCGGCTTAACGGGTACATCGGTAACTGTCAGTCCTACCGCTAACATTCAATACACAGTAACGGGATCCAACGGAGCTTGTTCAGCGTTAGCAAGTGTGAATGTGAGTGTAAATCCAATTCCGACCTTAGTTGTTTCAGGAACACCGACCAACATTTGTGCGGGAAGTTCAGTAACCCTTACCGCCTCAGGAGCAGGCAGCTTTACATGGCAGCCAGGCGCATTGACGGCTAGTCAGGTGGTGGTGAATCCAACTGTTTCTACAACCTACACGGCCTTTGGCAGCAATGGTACATGTACAACACCATCGACATTAGCCATAACGGTGAATTCAGTACCGGTAATTGTTCCGGCTATTTCGAACACCTTGGTGTGTTCGGGATTCAGTTCGACGGTTAGTCTTACTGGCGCAACCAATTACACTTGGCAACCGGGATCCCTTTCAGGTTCACTGCAAGTGCTTGCACCGTCATCCACGACTTCGTATACCATCACCGGTGATAACGTCACTGGTTGTAACGGTACCACTGTAATAACACTTAGTGTTAATCCAACACCTACCCTTTCAGCGAGTGCCTTGAGTGCTACCGTTTGTCAAGGCTTTACCACTGCACTCTCTGCTGGTGGAGCGAATACTTACACGTGGAATCCAGGGAATGTAACTGGTTCATTGGTAGTAGTAACGGTTACGGCCAATACGACTTACACGGTGACAGGTGATTTGAATGGATGTGCGAATAGTGCAACGGTAGCCATTCAGTCGATTGCATTACCAACGGTACAAGCAGCTGCGAATCCTTCCGTCCTTTGTCCAGGTGACATCACTACAGTAACAGCAACCGGTGCACAAACGTACACTTGGTTACCTAACGTGACGATAGGTGCAACGTTTACCGACCAACCAAGTGCGAGCATTGTTTATACAGTGGTTGGTCTGGCGGCAAGCGGTTGTCCAAATTTCACTACGGTAGCTGTGACGGTCGTGCCACCTCCAACAGTTGCGGTAGTAGCGAATCCAACAGCTATTTGTGTGGGTGGAACGGCAACGTTGACTGCCAGTGGGGCCACTACTTACACTTGGTTACCTGGCAGCGCAACTGGCTCTAACAATGCTGTTAGTCCAACCGCTACCTCAGTATACACCGTAAACGGTCAGAGTGGATCTTGTGTAGCCTCTGCGACCATTAGTTTAGTGGTGAATCCATTGCCAACAGTTACGGCTACACTTTCTGCAAACAGTGTTCCGTGTGCGGGCAATACCATTACCTTAACTGCATCGGGTGCGAACACCTATACTTGGATGCCAGGAACATTAACAGGCAGCAATGTAACCGATACGCCAACAACCAATACCAGTTATACCGTGTCAGGCGATGATGCAAATGGATGTCAGAACATTGCTGTGTTGAATGTCACCGTTAATCCATTGCCAGTGGTGCTTGCAGTAGCGAGTCCAACCGCAATTTGTGAGACCAATACAGTCGCCTTGAGTGGTTCAGGAGCCTCAACTTATACATGGAATCCTGGTTCACAAACTGGTGCTTCCATCACAGAGACGCCGGCAGTAACCACCACCTATACTTTGAGTGGCACGGATGCCAACGGATGTGTGGGCAATGGCACAGTAAGTGTAATTGTTTATCCGAATCCTACGGTGGTGGTTGCGCCGAACAATGCCACCATTTGTGAAGGAACGTCAACCACCTTAACGGCCACTGGCGCTAGCAACTACAATTGGTCGCCGGGTGGATTAACAGGTGCGGTGAATGTTGTTTCTCCAACAGTGACGACTAATTATACAGTTGTTGGTGATAATGGCGGCATTTGTACCAACACGTATACTTTGGATGTTGTAGTTAATCCGATGCCAGCAAATGTGACGGCGACAGTAAGTGGCACAATTAGTTGTGCCGTTCCGAGCGTTCAATTGACAGGAGCGACGACGGAGACCAATGCGGTGTTTTTGTGGAATGGACCAGCGGGATACACGTCATCCCTCAGCAATCCAACCGTAACAGCCTTTGGTATTTACACCTTGGTGGTGACGAATTCACTAACAGGTTGTGCTGCGATTGTAACGGTGAATGTGCCGACGGATAATTCAATCCCATCGCTTACAACAAGCGTATCGGGTAGCATTACTTGTGCAGTGCCAGAAGTAACCTTGAATGCAGCGAACACAACAACGAATCCAGGCTATCAGTGGTATGGACCATCAAGCTTTACATCGACATCACAGACCTTTACAGTGAATACACCTGGTACCTACACTGTTTATCTAACAGACCTTACAAGCCTGTGTAAAGACAGTGCTGTAATATCAGTGAACATACACACGAATGTGGTGGTCACGGCCAGCATTACAGTAGCAACCTGCAGTAATGGCATTAGTCTGAACAACGGAACCATTGAATTGTATAACTATATCGCAGGCGACCGTTATGATTTAGTAGTGGGCGTGAGCTATACAGGCAGTGCTACCTATACCTCTGCCACACAAATACCAACAACGGGTATTGTTACCAGTAACTTAGCCAATCCTACAACAACTACGCCATATACGTTACGTATATTCGATGCTGAAGGATGTATCAAGGATACCACGCTGATTCTTAAGCCAACAGATTGTACACCGCGTGTGTTGGGTATTGCTAAGGCCGTATCGACAGCAACATTAAACACCGATGGTACTTATAATGTGATGTATGCGGTGGTAGTAGCGAATACCGATGCTGATACACTCAAAGCGGTTGCTTTGGTAGAGAATCTAGCGAACACCTTCCCAGCCCCTAGCAATTATGCTTTGGTAGGCTCACCGATTAAAAAGGGTACTGGTGGCTTAGTGTTGATGAGTGGATTTGATGGTTCTTCACAGAGTCAATTAACTAATCCGTTGACGAGCAAGATGGCTCCAGGTACAAAGGATACCATTACTTTCACACTAAGGGTGATGACAAATGGTGTATTTGGTCCATTTAAAAACACGGTGATAGGCACAGCAGCGACCAGGTACAATGTTGTGGTGAGGGATTCTTCGCAAAACGGACTGAATCCGGATCCGGATACGGATAACAATCCCAATAACAACAGTGCTCCGACGGTTATTACGTTTACACCATACACCAACTTTGGTATTACAAAATTGGGTGTAGCCACCACGACAGATTATGTGAACTACGATGTAACTTATACGTTAACGGTTCATAACCTTGGTAATGACACCTTACGTAACGTTACCTTGAACGATAGTTTGCCAGCAGTTATAAAAGCACCAGCGACCTATACCGTTAAAACGGCGCCGTTTGCTACAGGCAACTTGATTGCTAATCCAGCTTATAACGGTAAGACGGTAACGTCGCTTCTATTGGCAGGAAGCAAGGTGTCTCCGAAATCAACCTCATCCGTTGTATTTACTGTGAGCGTGATGGCTGATACGGTGTCGGTGTTGGTTAACAGCGCCCGTGGCACTGCCAATACGACGCTAACTGACATCTCTAGTAGTAATACCAATCCAGATGATGACAATGATTTGAATTGTAACGAAACATTGGATAACATGCCAACGGTGGTACTGCTGACTAAACCGGTCAACACACCAACATTGTTTATTCCACAAGGTTTCTCACCAGATGGGGATGGCGTAAATGATCTGTTCACCATCAAGGGCGCACCGCAAAACAGTGAGATGAATATTGTGATTTACAACCGTTGGGGCAACAAAGTTTTCCAACATGAGAATTACAACAATAGCTGGGATGGACGTCCGAATGTAGCCGGTACTTTTGGTAAGGAAATCCTTCCTTCAGGCACCTATTATTACATTTTGCAAATTAAGGGTGAGACGAACCGTACGATTACAGGATTCATTGTACTGGAACATTAATATTTGACAGGCTTTATCATGAAAAGAATGAATAAAAATTTAGTTGTACTGACCATTGCACTGCTTTTCACCGGGATGTTCCAGGTGAAAGCGCAGTTCGATGGAATGTTTACACAGTACATGTTTAACGAAATGTTTATTAACCCTGCTTATGCAGGTAGTAAGGAGGCGATGAGTGCCACCTTGCTACACCGTCAGCAGTGGGTAAGTTTCCCGGGCAGACCGATAACGAGTTCATTTTCATTCCACGGTCCTATTTCCAACGGGAAGATGGGCTTGGGTATTAGTTTTTTGAACGAGAAAGTTGGTGCTTTGAATCGCAATTTGTTGTACGGTTCTTACGCCTACCGTTTGAAGACAAGTGAAACTGGAACGTTGGCGTTAGGGTTGATGGGTGGACTTGATAATCAAGTGAATCGTTTTGACCAGATTAAAGTCACAGATGTAGTTGGTGGTGCAGTGGATCCTAATTTTTCGACGAGTTCGATGAATTTAGTGGGTGGAAACTTTGGAACAGGTTTGTATTACTCTACTAAGAATTACTATGCGGGCATTTCTATTCCCCGCATGTTGGACAATCAAGTAAAGCAAACGTGGAATGGTTCGCGCACTTATATGATAACAAGTCTTGACCCGAAATTGTTCACGTACTACCTCACCGCAGGTGGTGTGTACAAGGTGAATGAAGACTTACGTGTAAAAGGAACGGCCATGCTGAAGATGGTAAAAAACGCACCTTTGTCCCTCGACGTTACTGCAAGCGCTTTGATCAAAGAAACACTTTGGGTGGGATTGGCTTACAGAAGCAATTCGGCACTTTCGTTGATTCTTGGTGCACAAGTGAACAAGCAATTACTTGTGAGTTATTCATATGACTACGGCTTGAACAGTATTCAGAAATATTCAAACGGATCGCATGAGATTGGTTTGAATTACTTGTTCAGTTATAAATCATACAAAGCTATTACCCCACGTTATTTTTAACGTATGAAAAAATTAATTCTATTGATATCAGTTGTTGGTGGTTTTGCACTGCAAGCGCAAGACAGCACAGCTGCGTCAAACACCGTTTCTGAACCAGTTGCTTCAACGGCCAACGAACCGATGTTAACCGGTAAGTCTGGTGCAGGCAAATACCCGTCGTTTAAACGGAAGGGGGATGGTCTGTTTGCTTCACGTGGTTATGCGGAGGCGATTGTATATTATGAAAAGGCGCGCGCCATTGATAATACCGATGCTGAATTGCTTCAAAATTTGGCTGAGTGTTACCGATTGACAAATAATAAAAAAGGAATGGTAACGGCCTATGGTGACTTAATTAAGTTGGGTGGGGTGGAGCCGGTTTATGAAATACGTTATGCTGAAGCGTTGGTAGAAGATGGCAGAGCTGAAGAAGCAAAGCCAATTTTCGAGAAGTATGCCAATGATGCAAAATGGAAGGAGCATGTGTTGTCCTATTCCCGGATGAATCTGTATAAAAAGGATGCCGATGCTTACTCGGTAACAGCAGCAGCATTCAATTCCAAGGAGGCGGATTTGTGTGCTGTTCAGTTTTTAGATGGTATTGTATTCATTTCAACGCGTGAGAAAACGGACTGGATAAAGCGCCAGCATGGATGGACCGATGGTAATTTCTGTAGCGTTTATTATACCGATAAAAATGGGAAGTCCCCAAAAATCTTCTCCAGTGATTTGAAGTCCAAGTTCAACGACGGTCCACTTTCCTTTACGGGGGATTATACACGTGTATTCTTTACACGTAACAATTCAACGAAGGAAGAATTATCATCTGACGGCACCTACAAATTAAAAGTCATGGAGGCGGATATTGAATACGGTACGATGATCAACATTTCCATTCTTCCATTCAATAATCCTAATTACAATTGTGCACACCCTAGTATTAGTGCTGATGGTAAACTATTGTACTTCACTTCAGATATGCCTGGTGGATTTGGGGGGATGGATATTTACGTGTGTGCATTTGACTCAGCGACACAGAATTGGTCGGCACCAATGAACCTTGGCCCCGCTGTTAACACCGTTGAGAACGAACTTTTCCCTTTTATTGCTGCCAATGGTAAATTCTATTTCGCGTCTAATGGACACGATGGTTTGGGTGGTTTGGATATTTACGAGGCAACCATGAAGGATGGACGTGCCGTTAAAGCGTATAACATGGGTGAGCCGGTGAACAGTAAGGATGACGATTTTGGAATTTTTATCGGGTCTGATAACAAAACTGGATTCATCAGTTCCAATAGAAATACTGGGGGACTGGACGATGATATTTTTGAATTGGTCATTAATCGTGAAGTAAAACGAGGTAAGGAGGTTAAGATTCAGATTAAAGACAAGGAGAGTGGTGCGCCGCTTGCCGGTTCGAAATTGGTATTGAATGGCGATACAATTGTAGTGAACGAATCGGGTGAGTACCTTACCACTGCAGAAGAAGGGACTGAATACACAGTTGCGGTAACCATGGAAGATTATCTCGATGGTGCTGACAATTACAACCACGAGTCGAGTCCAGAAGAAACCATTTTGCGCGAAATCAAATTGGCTAAAAATCCCAAAGCCTTTTTACGTGGGCTAGTCACCGATGCGCGCTCTGGCGCTCTGCTTGATGGGGTGCATGTTCGCATACTCGATATTCTCACCAATACGGAGATTGATGATTATACCACAACAGCATCTGGTGATTACTTTAAATTCTTGACAGGGAAACGCATCGGTGACCGGTTGGTGTACCTTATCCGGCTGAGTAAACCAGGGTATCTTGACCGCTCCATCGTGTTTACGCAAACTTTGGAAAAGGCAGGTGAAATCAATCTCAATGAAAAAGCAAATCTAACCTTGGGTAAGGTAGAAGTGGGTATGGATTTGGCTAAGATGATTGATATTAAACCCATCTATTTTGATTTGGGTAAGTCCAATATCCGTCCTGATGCGGCCATTGAGCTCGACAAGATCGTAGAGATTATGCAGGAATACCCAAACATGTACATCGAACTCGGGTCGCATACCGATTGTCGTGGAAATGCACAAGCCAACACAAAATTATCTGCTGCGCGTGCTAAATCCAGCATGACTTACATTGTTAAGAAAGGCATCAATCCGCTTCGTATTGCCTCCAAAGGATATGGAGAATCCCGTTTATTAAATAATTGTGGTTGCGAGGGCAAGGTACAATCAAAGTGTACGGAAAAAGAGCATGAGCTTAACCGACGCACGGAGTTCATTATTACAAAACTTCAATAAATAAAGGAGGCCGTCTTAAGGACGGCCTTCTTAATTTTAAGGCTGCTTCAAGAGTACTTTTGGGGTACTATTTTGATGTTCGGATTGTCGCAGAAAAACTTATATTTATGCTACACGCATGTTGCAATCTATTTCTGTTTCAGATATTGATCCCATAGGTACAAGGCAACTGGAAAGGGGATTGTTCGATCATTTACCCGCATTAATTGTTATTTGTAAAGGAGAACAATTGATGTGTGAGTATGCGAACCATACTTTTTATAGGATTACAGAAAAGGACGAGTCCATTCTCGGAAGCCCCATTTTTGATGTTTTTTCTGAAGTTGTTGGACAACCTGTGGAGTCCCTTGTCAAACACGTTTTTTCTCAAGGCCACTTGTTCAATGGTAAAGAAGTACATGTGCGGTTGAAAAAGGGAGGTCTTCTTAAAGATTTTTGGTTTGATGTTTTGTTACAACCTCATAAGGGGGAGGGAGGACAAATTACGGGGTTACTAATACACGCCACTGATGTTACTGAATTTGTAAAATCCAAACAGCAACTGGATGTAAGCGAACAACGATTCGATAAGTTGAAAGCTGCCTTACACGGACTGGCATTAATAACAGACGCGGAGGGACATGTTTTATTTGCCTCCGATGATTGGTCCTCTTTCCTTGGTTCCAACCCTAGTCATTTGAATCATCTGCAATCGAAAATTCACGCCTTTGATCTGCCGCTGTTTGAACAACTTCTTCAATCAGATGTAAAGCAAGGTTGCGCCAAGGCTAAGGAAGTCCGCATTCAATTGATAGACGGTCGTTATGAGTGGCACTCAGTGAAGGTAGAGAAGATTGACAATCCTCTTCATCCTTCCCAACTAATTATCACACTCAATAATATTCACTGGCAACGCTCTATTCCTGGGATGATTAATTCCTTGTTGTTGGATAATACAGCGGTGCGAAGTAAGGAGAGGCAATTGCTATATTCTATAATTGACGCTACTGAAGATGTTTTTGTGTTATTTGATACCGAGATGCGTTATCAATTAGTCAATTCACGGCTCGAACAACTGATTGGCTACTCCCGAGAAGCTCTCTTGGGGCGCTCTATTATTGAAAAATTTCCCAACTTAAGGGGGGGACATTTTGTTCAAGACTTGCAGAAAAGTCTTGGGGGACAGATTGTAAGAACCGATCGCTTTTATTCCCCAATGATCCAAAGGTGGTTTCAGAATAATTTTTATCCCGTGCAACAGGATGGCACCAATGAAGTGACTGGTGTTGTATTCGTAGGAAGGGATATTACCAATATTATTGAGAATGAATTTAGAATTACTGAACAGAATAAAGAACTCAGTAAAATAAAGAATGTCCTAACTGGATTAATAGACACTTCTGTGGAGTTAATCATGTTGGTGGATAAGGATTTTGTGGTTCAGATGACCAATAAAAAGTTTGAGTCCTTTGTCAAAAAAACAAAGGAAGAGCTTTTGGGAATGCATCTGCTCGATGTACATCCAGGATACAGGGGGTCGCTTCAGTATGAAGCGCTACTCCGCTCATTAAAAGGGGAGATGGTTCACCTTGACCGCAGGAGAAGCTTGGCCCGCGAAGACATTTACCTCGACACATATTATGTTCCGCAGTTTGAAAATGGGGAGGTAACTGGTGTACTCGTTATGTCACGGGATATTACGGACATTGTTCTTTATAAGCGTGAATTAGAAAAACGCAATTCAGATTTACAACGGATCAATAAGGAGCTCAATGCGTTTAGTTTTATTGCTTCACATGATTTACAAGAACCGCTCCGGAAAATTAGGACGTTTATTGGGATGATTCCAGAGGAAGAGAAGCAGCTTCTCTCTGAACAGAGTCGTGATTACTTTCAGCGCATGAGCAATGCGGCGGGAAGAATGCAGGGACTCATCAATGATTTGTTGGCTTATGCGCAGATAGACGAATCGAGTTTAAATGAGCATGTAGATTTACAGGAATTACTTTATGCTATTAAGGACGAGTATGATCATGTTTTTACTTCTGGTTCAGCCGAATTACACATTGGCAACTTGCCAATTGTTCCAGGAAACAAAGTGCAGTTGAATCAATTGTTTACCAACCTTATTAGCAATGCTGTTAAGTATAGGCATAACGACCGGAAATGCAAGATTGAGGTGAGTTGTCTTTCGTGTGATTTGCCGGATTTGATTTCTTCTCCGCAGTACATTATTACGGTGAAGGACAATGGTATAGGCTTTGAACAAGCGTATGCGGATAAAATATTTGGTTTGTTTCAACGGCTTCACGGTCGGAGTTCCTATTCAGGTAATGGTATTGGTCTTTCTATTTGTAGGCGGATAGCTGAAAACCATGGCGGAAAAATTGAGGCTTTTGGTTCACCAAGCGAAGGATCCACATTTATTATTCATTTACCCACAAAATGAACAAAACAAGAACCATCATGATGATTGACGATGATGAAGACGATCGTCTTGTTTTTGAAAAACTGTTCAAGGAAATTGATAGTTCTGTTGAAGTGACCTCTGTTGAGAACGGAAAGCGGGCTATTGAAATGCTAAACAAAGGATCACATCCGGATTTAATACTCATTGATGTGAACATGCATGGCATGAATGGATATGAATGTTTGGCGAACATTCGAAGTTGCAACTCTTGTTGCTCAGTGCCGATTGTGATGATGAGCACTTCTGCGATAGACCCACTACAAAAGGGGTTTAATAGTTTTTATACAAAACCTTCTGAGACACTTGATCTGCGAAAAATGCTCCAAGAGATCATTGACAGCATCGATTCTAAAACTTAAAATTTCTAAATT
>CANGWA010000004.1 GCA_947457335.1 Sphingobacteriaceae bacterium | reverse complement strand
GTTGCGTCCTAAATTAATTGAAAGTTGAGAGTTGAAAATTGAAAATGCATTTACGTCACTATGCGCTTTTTTCTCTTTGCCGGCTTTACCTCTTGTCGGGCTTTATCTCTTTGCGTTCTTTGCACCTTTGTGTTCTTTGCGCCCTTAATTAGTTGAAAATTGAAAGTGGAGAATTGAGAGTGCGTTTATCTAGACTTTGCGCCCTTAATTAGTTGAAAATTGAAAGTGGAGAATTGAGAGTGCGTTTATCTAGACTTTGCGCCCTTTGCGTCTCCGTGTCCTTTGCGCCCTTAATTAATTGAAAATTGAAAGTGCGTTTATCTTGACTTTGCGACCTTTGCTTCTCCGCAAACTTTGCGTTCTAATTTATTGAGAATTGAGGCGTTGACGCCACCTTCCACCCTCTACCCAATTTTCGAACAGAGTAAGTGTGAGAGCGAGAGCGAATGGCGTTAACGTAAGGCTTTTTCTTGGAGCAATTTGAAGAGCAAATGTCAGAGCAAGTTGGTTTGCGAGAACTTCCACCCCTCACCCTCTAACCTCACTCAGTAAGAAAATTGGAGACAATCATAACCAACTCCAAAAAAAGAAGGGCAACGCTTGCGCCACTGCCCTTCATTGTATAAGTGAAAGATGGAACTACGCTTCGGCTGCTGCCGACAGTGCGTCCTTAATTTTGTGTTCAATCTCTTCGGCGAGGTCTGGATTCTCAGAAAACAAGGCCTTTACCGCATCACGTCCCTGACCCAATTTAGTGTCGTCGTAACTAAACCACGAGCCTGATTTTTTAATCACGCCTTTTTCAACGCCAATGTCAATAATTTCCCCAGTCTTGCTTATGCCTTCGCCAAACATGATGTCGAATTCGGCTTGACGGAACGGCGGTGCCACTTTGTTCTTGATGACCTTTACGCGGACACGGTTACCCATTACGGCATCTCCCTCTTTCAATTGACTAATACGACGAATATCTAAACGAACCGAAGCATAAAACTTCAAAGCATTACCCCCTGTGGTTGTCTCAGGATTTCCAAACATAATGCCGATTTTCTCACGTAATTGGTTGATGAAAATACAACAACATCCTGTTTTATTAATCGTACCGGTTAATTTACGCAAGGCCTGACTCATAAGACGGGCTTGCAATCCCATCTTGCTGTCTCCCATCTCCCCTTCAATCTCCGCCTTCGGCGTTAAGGCAGCTACAGAGTCAATTACCACCAAATCAATTGCACCAGAACGAATTAAATTGTCAGCAATCTCCAAGGCTTGCTCCCCATTATCGGGTTGCGATATTAAAAGGCTCTCTGTGTCAACTCCTAATTTCTCAGCGTAAAAACGGTCAAATGCATGCTCAGCATCAATAATGGCGGCAATACCCCCGTTACGCTGTACGTTTGCAATCGCGTGAATAGCTAAAGTGGTTTTACCTGAAGACTCTGGACCGTATATCTCTACAATTCGTCCCTTCGGTAACCCACCAATGCCCAAGGCAATGTCCAACCCCAATGATCCGGTTGATATGGCCTCTAATTGCTCTACCTTGCTGTCACCCAGCTTCATGATAGCGCCCTTACCATAGGTCTTCTCGAGCTTGTCGAGCGTCAGCTGTAAGGCTTTCAACTTCTCTGCGTTTACGGTTTTGCGGTTGTCTGTCGCTTCGAGGACTTCCTCTTCGTGTTTTCTTGCCATGATATCTATTTTTATTTTTTTACAGCTTGATTAAAGTTATCCGCCCTTGTCCTCTATCATGACCCGACTTATCCACCCAGCCCAATAACTTTTAAACAAAATTACAACACAACGTAGCAGACCCTTGCTATAGATTGTAGCAAGTTGAAAAATTAGATTTAGGCTCATAGTCCCCTTGATGGTAACCGCCTCATTTATTGCCCAACTTATATATAGGCCATGCTACCACCCTTAAGTGGTTGTTGTTGTAAAATGATTGGTCGTTGGGTTGCTTGTTCCTGGCACGACTCTCCAACTACAGCCCGTATTGTTCAAAACAATGATAACCTATTGACGATGGATCAACCGCGTTTCATTTCTATTCTAAAGGTAGTACCCTTGCCTTGCTCACTGCGCAGGACAAAAATCTTACCCTTATGATACGTTTCAATAATGCGCTTGCACAAACTTAGCCCTAAGCCCCATCCTCTGCTCTTAGTTGTGTAGCCGGGTTCAAAAACGGTTTTGAAGTTGGCCTTTGGGATCCCCTTGCCACTGTCTGTTATGTCAATTTCTAATCCCTCAGGCACATCTCTTAATACAATTTCAATGTGTCCCTTTCCCTCCATCGCATCGACGGCATTCTTACAAAGGTTCTCAATCACCCATTCAAAAAGCGCGCGGCTTAATGGCGCCACTACTTGTTCTTCGGGCAACTGCAAGGTGTACAACACATTGCGCGAAGTGCGCCGTTTTAAATAGTCAACGGCTTCTTCTAAAATCTGGTTAACCGACTCCGACTCCATCGCCGGCTGGGAGCCTATCTTACTAAAACGATCGGTTATGGTGTTCAATCGCTTTACATCTTGCTGCATTTCTTTTACCACCGACTCATCTACTCCCAAGGTGATTAAGTGTTCGTTCCAAGCCATGAGAGATGATAACGGTGTGCCCAATTGGTGGGCCGTCTCCTTGCTCATGCCCACCCAAACTTGGTCTTGTTCGGCTTTACGCGCTGTACTAAAGAGTACATAAGCAATGATGAGAAACAACCCTATGACCCCGAATTGTATGTAAGGATAATACTTAAGTTTGGTCAGCAAATCGGATTGGGAATAGAATATATAATACATGTGTCCATCTCCCAAATCTACCGTTAAAGGTGTGTTTTGAGACTCTAGTGTAGCGATGGTGGAGTGTAATTTCTCTGCCGTATTGATATCCTCTTGTTTTATTTTTTCGCTTTTGGTAATCACCTGTGTGCGGCTGCTATCGGTAAAAATCGCCGCCACTTCTGCAGTTAGCACCGATGTTTCTTTGAATGAATTCATCAAACTATCAAACACCACTTGTATGTCGGTGAACACTTTAGAATCTTTGTAATACAAATAAGAAACGTGCTGCTGGTAATACTTGGTCACCACCGGTGGATACAGTTGTTTCATTTCCTCCAATTGCTGCCGCACATAGGCGGTGTCGTTAACCCTAGTGGAATCGAGGTTGCGGTGACTCATTTGTCCGTTGTCATTCACCAATATTACAGGCACCGTTGTGTTGGCCTGTAGCACTTTAAGCACAAAGTTGATGTCAGCTGTGCTAAACGGGTTCGACAGTTCTTTAAAGGCTTCGGCATAGAGTTCCGCTTTCTTCCGTTCTTCTCCCTTTATTTCTGTAAACAACGTATTGGTGAAGCGAATAAGTTTAGCCCGTTTTTCAACCGCCTCGGCCCATATTCGCGCCTTCACGCGTTCATCGTCAGCAATGCGTCTTACTAAATTATTGGTATACCAAAACGAAGCAATCACTATCAACAGTGCTACTACTGCCAATATCATTTTCCAACGTTGCTTACGTGTATAAATATTCATAGATGCAATAACGAATCCATCAAACGATTCGTATGATAAAAATAGATAAATGCTTTTTACTCAAACACGTCACCTCAATACCACCTGTGGTTATTCACTCTTAATAAACTTGACCTGAGTGGTTTTACCCGATAACGATTGCACGTGCAGTGTGTATACCGCAATGGGCAGGCGTTTTAGAGACAACGTGGTCGTGGTTGATGGGCAATAGTGCTCTGCCACCATTCTGCCGCGAAGATCATATATTCGCAAAGTAGAGCCCGCTTCTTCTAATTGCACTTGTAATTCATCTTTTGCTGGCGAAGGATAAATTTGAACCTTCAAGAATGTTTCTTGAGCAAGTCCTGTTGTTTCACCAAAGGTATGAAACCGAAAGACGGTGGACCAAGGACTATAGTGCCCACCATTATTGGTGCGCACGCGCCAGAAATACCACGTATTGCCTGAGCGTTTGGCACAAGAAGCCGTAGTGAGTGCCGTGGTGGTATATTGAACTGTATCGGTTTGGAAAGTGGAATCCCGCGAGAGCTGTACTTGATAAAGTACCGCATCGCTCACAGGATTCCATTTTAAAGACAACGCCTTACTTGAATCCAAATTAACGGTGTAATTAACGGGAGAAGTGAGTTGAGGTGCAACCGGCACGGTGTCGTTGGAGCCAATGCGCGTAATGAACATGATGATTTTTGGCGAAGGCACGCTGGAATAAGTAGATGGCGGAGTAGCCATTTTAGGAGAATTGACAATTGTATCGACTACCCACAAATTAGCGGTAACCCGACCATACAGGGTGTAATTGTTATCCAGCGAAGCGTTGTAGGCGAGATTGATATAAAATTGAGACGTTGCACTATTGATATTCGACGAGCGAGCGGCCGCGAACGTTCCCCGCTTATGTTGTGCAGTGGTGAATTCTGCCGGCACGGCGGTGAGCGAAGAAGGACTTTGGCCCCACATGCTTACCGGTCCGTTTTTAGTATACGGACTTCCCCCTTGGATCACAAAGCCTGGCACGCATCGGTGAAAGGCTAGGGAGTCGAAAAATTGAACGGAGACAAGCGAATCAAAATTGCGCACATGCTTATAGGCAATATTGGGGTACAATTCTACCGTAAAGGTCCCCAACGCCACCCCACCGCGGGTCGTCACGATTTTGTATAGCGGCTTACCCGTGTAAGTGGATTGTGCTTGCAGAGTTGTTCCAAAAAAGGAACAAAGGAGGAGTAGCGTGTATGTTTTTTTCATGTTGGAAAAGCCATTCTAGTAAAGATAGAAATTCAGAACGAACTTTCCCTATTGTGTCCAAAGAAGAGGTGTTGAATTAGTACTTCACAATTTTAGCAGTATAAACGCTGTTGTTCGATTGAAGCACCAATTGATAGATGCCAGAAGGCAAGCCCGAGGTGTTGATTTCAAGGCCATCGGTCGTTTTAACATAATCTGCATTCAGCACCCGAGCATTCAGGTCGTACACATTTACTGTAGCATCCTTACCTATAGCACCGTTGGGTAGCTGAACCGCGAGGCGATCGATCACGGGCATGGGTGCCAAAAGCAGAGTGGATGGTTCTTGCTCAGCAATACCCGTTTGTATGGTGCTAACATCGTCAACTATAAACCGAGTGCCATAATGCGCCAAAGCAGGCGTTTTTGACGTTCTGAAATAAATCGTCATAAAAGCAGGCGCCCCTGCCGTTGTGTAGGTCACAGGCGCGGTAGCCAATTGGTAGTTACTTGCCAGCTGATGAATGGCAATTTTAGCCCCACCTAAAGCATTGTCCATACTATCGGAGACAACCAGGTAGGCGTAGGCGGTATCGTTATTAACGGGGAAAAATTTATAGTAAAAACTAAACACTGAGGGATTGATACCCACAGGGCAAGGCGAAGCGAAGGCGCCATAGATGGAATCGGACATTGTCATTTTTGCCCTTCCCGCAATTTTTGAGCCTTCTACTGCATAATAGGCATTGCGCATTTCCATAGCGCGTTGCCCCGTGTGTGCGTCAGTAGTCGAGAAATACAGTCCCTTGTCCATGACAATAGAATCCGTCGGGTGGCCCAATGAATCCAACGTGATCGCGAACAAGAGCAAATCCCCCCAGTTTTTTACACTGCTATCTCCGTTGAGTTGCTCAAAACTGCTATTTAGTACCTGAGCCTGGAGTCCTGAAATAGAGAAAAACAAGGCTATAATTAAATTTTTTACGCGCATAACGAATTGCTTTATTGGGTTTAGAGTACGAACACCTTGTCCGCCGTTTGTAATATTACAACGACATGCCGCTGATTTTCAAATATTTCAGGTAGACAATAGGTAGACAAGGTGGTGTTTACATGTTTACTATGAGTAGACCATCAGAGTTTTAGAATGAAATCGGTAAGATTATCTTCTGTTTGAAGATGTAATTTCTTGCGAAGGCGGTATCTGGCTGTTTTAACACTATCGGGAGAAATATTGAGGATAAAAGCCATCTCTTTAATGCTTCTGTTCATTTTAATGAGGGCACAGAGGCGCAAGTCGTTTGGACTAATATCGGGGTAAGCCTCTTTAAGTCGTGTATAGAAATTTTTGTTGATGCTTTCGAAATACGCATTAAAGTCCTTCCAATCCTTTTCACGACTCATGCCTTTGTTCAGGGTCTTTTTTAGTTCTTCGTTTTCAATACCCTTACCTCCAACAGTTAATTTATCAGAGATTTCCTGAATGAGTACATTCTTCTCTACCATTTGCAGGGCCAGTGAGCTGAGTTGTGATTCTTTGTGTTCAAGCTCTGATTGAAGAAATTTCTCTCTAAGACGTTTCTGTTCTTCTAGATGGTGAACTAATTCTTCTTTTGCTAAAAGCAATTGTTTGTCGCGCAAATGGTTTCTGCGCATAAAAAAAATTATCAGGGCAGCTATGATGACAACAGAAAAAACAGAGAGCCATAAAATGTAATTTGACAACAATGTCAAACTTTTCTCCTTCTGCAATAACTCCAACTGACGGTCTTTTTCAGCGACATTAAATTGTATTTCTAGTTTTTTACGAAGATTTTGTTCGTCGAATTCAAACAACGAATCCTTCAAATTCATTATGCGTGTTTGTAACTGCGTCACTTCAGGGTAGTTGCCGGCTACAGTCAGCCATTCCACTTGCATTTCCAATGCTTTTAGTAAAAAGCTCCTGTCGTTTAGGTGGGCTGCTAAATTCTCAGCCTTTTTGTAAAAGTGTGCAGCACTGTCTTTCTTAGAGACAGCCATGTGCCAATCGCCCAAGGCTAATAGGGTTGAAACGATGGCTTGTTGATTACCACTTTTTTGAGATAGAGCGAGCCCTTTATTAAAATGTTCCTTGCTCTTTGCAAACTCTTTTTCCTTTAACCACAGCTTGCCTACATTCACGTATGCAAGAGGCAAGTAGGCCACTTGGTTGGTAGAAAGATGTTCGGCCAGGGCTTGTTCAAAATAATAGTGTGCCGAATCTGTTTGATTCAATTTATTAAAGCAAGTTCCCAAACTCGTATAGATAACGCCCCGGGTGCCCGTTTTATCGTTCTTCGGAAAAGCCTTAAGGGCCTCGATGCTCATGTTAATAGACTCTCGAAACTTCCCTTGCCGCGCATAAATGGTGCTGCGCAATTGCAAGCAGCGATTGAGTCCCGTAACTGCCAGAGGGGCATTTGTTTCTTTCAGTTTTTCGTACGCCACTTGAGCGCTATCGCAGTATTGCATGCCTTTTGCGGCGCTCACGCCATAAAAACACATACCTAAATGCAACAAGGCGTCGCCTTGAGTTTGGTAATTTCTAAGATGAACCCCTAATTCGTAGGCCTGCTCAAAGGCAGTAATGGCTGAGGAGTCGCGATCCTTAATCAAATCGCGCCAACCCATTGCAATGAGCGAATCGGCGTATTGCGCCGACGCAACTATTGTTATAAGAAAGAGAAATACGGATAATACAATTTTGGGCATGAAGGACTAAGATAGGAAACAAACTTCATTATCGTTTATACTTTTTAGTTCTATTGGTGGCATTTTGACCTTAATGAACTTTTCACTTTAGGGGTGGCAACTTTATTATATTTGTATGCAACCTCTGAAATCATCATTCAACATATTGCCCTCGCGCTTCTTTTTTGTTGCTACAAGCGTATTGTTTGTGCTATATGCTCTTATTAAACCACCCTTTGCTGGTCCCGATGAATTCGCACACTTCTACCGCGCCTATCAAATATCAGAAGGCCAGTTTAGGCCAGAAATAAAAGATCAACGCATCGGTGGCTCGCTGCCAATCTGTTTAGTAGAAATGCACCGCCATTATTTCCCTTACACCTTTCTCAATGACACCCCTTTTGACAGCGGTAGCTTCCTCTACTTGTTTAGCATTCCTTCTTCCACTGAAAAACGGGTCTTTATCGACTTCCCCAACACCGCCACCTATTCTCCCATCACTTACCTAGTTCATGCAGGGGTTATTTATTTAACTCGGCAAATGCACGGCTCTCTTGGTATGGCCTACTACGGATCCCGGTGCGTGGTCTTCCTACTTTATCTCTTCCTCATGTACAGAGCAATTCGCCGACTGCCTTGTTTTAAATGGGCGTTTTGCTTTTTCTTGCTCCTTCCAACGCAGCTATACTTACTTAACACTTTTAGTATGGACCCCCTCAACACTGTTTTATGTTGTGTGTTCGTGAGTTATTTTCTAGAGGACTATAGTGGACAAAAAAAGATAAATCCAAAAAGGTTTGTGTGCTACTTGATGACCTTGATATTAGTGTCAGTTGTCAAATATGTATTTGTACTTATAGCCTTTTTATTGGTGTTCTTAAAGGCAAAGCAATTTGGCGGAAGCAAACAAAAATGGGGGCTACTTGCTATTGGGTGTGTTCTGTGTGTCGCTAGCTTAATTGTATCCACGCAAATGGTTGAAAATAATCTCATTCCCTTTGAACAATACAACAAGGATTACTTAGGCACGGGCTATTCGAGTCCTGGCGTCAATTATGCCCAACAAAAAAACTACTTGTTATTGCATCCAGAGATCATTCCCTCATTACTGAAAGAAACTTTTCACGTCCATCATTCCTTTTACATTCGTTCGTTTGTCTGTGGACTAGGTGCCTACATGGAATTAACCGATGATGATTTATCCTCTATTATCTTAATTACACTTCTTTTTATAGGTCACTTGTTTACGAAAGAAGAGGTTCATATCGATTGGCGTTTGCGTTTGGCCTCCCTTATCATTTTCTTAAGTGTTGCATTACTCATTATGTTATCACAGTATTTATTATGGTCCCCTGTTCAATTTCCTTTTATTAACGGGGTGCAGGGCAGGTACTTCATTGCGTTGCTACCCTTACTGGCCATTAGCTTCGGTGGTTGGAACATTCGTTTTTCGATTCATCCCTTAATTATTGGGCTCCCTGTTATCCTGTGGACGAATAGCAGCGCTTTATCATTAGTTTACAAACGGTATTTTACCGAACACCTCAACCTGCTAACCCACTTCTCAACGAATTTTGAAGAAAAAGCGTTGTTCAAAAAGCATCCCCACATTGATCTAGCGAAGGGTTTGGTTGTTGTAGAAGCAGGAAGCGATAATCACTGTCTTGCTGTTGCACCAAACAGCAAGGCCTTGGCGCTACCATTCACCAATCTGAAAGATCGGGATGTGATTACACTGCAAGCTTTAGTAAAAGGCAGGGGAGGGCAACTTGTGTTTCTTGCCACAAACGACACTTGCGGAAACATCTATGATGCGGCCAATACTAAAACCATCTTGCCTGCAAGCAGATGGAACAGACTTCAATTGCGCGTGGAAATGCCCAAGTGCCTGCCCAATAGTGGTGAACTATTTCTCTTCAACACCACCGATACCGTCATTTACTTTGACGAGGTGGTTTACAGCATTAAACGCAAAATCAAGGAGTAATGCCTTTCAAAAGAAACGTCAGCGTGCCGTTACCTGGGAAAATCACCCCGCCTTATACAACCGCAATAATAGTTGTAGTGGCTGCGGTTCTCTCCATCAGCGCCGCCCTTTTAAATGGCTTTCCGCTATCATACATCGACTTGGGCACATACATCGATTCCGGATTTGAAGGATATGCCCCACCCGACCGCCCAGTATTTTACGGTTTGTTCCTCCGCCACATCAGCCTTTCACGCCACCTGTTCTTGGTGGTTTTTGCACAGGCATTATTGGCGTGCTGGTTGATGCGTGATTTGATTCGCGCCTTTGTTAAACCAGAACACGTGAATGCCGTATTCCTGATTGCGGTTGTTTTAATTGTGCTAACCACCAGCTATTCAGTTGTTGTTAGTTTATTAATTCCCGACATCTTCACGCCATTGTGTTATCTCGCTGTGGTCAATATACTATGGGGAACCCTTCAAAACAAGGCGTCACTGCGAGCGTACTATTGTGCTTTTGTGTTTTTTGTCATCACCCAAAACGCCTCCATCTTAAGCTTTTTAATTCTGCTCCCTAGTTTGTTACTCTTTTTCTATTTTAAAAAGGAACCGGAGCGCATTAGAAAATGCCTGCACCTGATTGCGGCCCTTTTCATTGGCATTGTTTGTATTGCAGGCCACAATTATCTGAGCACAGGGAAAGCGCGTCTCTCCGCTATGTCCCATGTATTCATCATGAGCAGAATGATTGAATTTGGTGTGGTGCAAGACTATCTTGACAAAACGTGCGAATCAAAACAATACCGCATTTGTCCTTATAAGGACAGTTTGCAATGGGATTTTATTTTCAATAAAAACAGTGTGTTGTATAAAACGGGAGGATGGGAAAAAAACAAAGAGGAATACACCGCTATTTTGAAAGACCTGCTTTTAAGTAAAGAATACGGTCCCTTGGTGCTACAAAAAACAACTCGAGATGCAGTGAAACAACTGTATACGTTTGACACGTATGTAGACCCGCCGCTGTTAAAAGGGTCGCCACCATACGGACAAATAAAGTGGCGGTTTGATAATGAATTGAAGCGTTACGAGCATTCCAGACAAAATCGGCGCACATTTTATCTCGATCGCCTCAATTCAGCTCAACGATTTGTGGTCACAATCAGCGTCTGTGTTTTATTGCTGGCTTTTATATTCCAACGCAAACGCATGGGAGCAGCATTGGGCAATGTGGTTGGCACCTTAGCGGTTTTTATGATCGTGAATGCTTTGATTGTTTCGTTTTTTGCAACGGTGGACGCACGGTATCAAATGCGGCTTATTTGGTTGTTTCCGGTATTGGCCCTTATAATCATCTATTCCTTTTTAACAAAGGATAAAAATCTATCCTATTAAACACTTCTACCAACGGCTCTCTGATTACTTAGTATCGGTATAGACGAGCAGCCAATCGGCATGTTTTGCTGGATATATTCTGCAGATAAGCAAGGTGCCGGTCATATGGAACAATGATGAGCAAGGGAAAGTTAAGGCATTTGCCAAAAGAAATTGCAAGTGTGCGGAACATTCGTAGGCAAATGAAAACTATGCATGAAAAACAAATGCGTTGAATAAGGGTGAAACAAAAAAGGCGGTCATAACTGACCGCCTTTTTTTAGTGTTGTATGAATTATTGTTTAATCAAGTGCTTAATACTTGTTTCTCCGTTAGAAGCCGTTATCCTCACCATGTATATGCCATTATCATAGGCAGATAAATCGATAGATGATTTCTCTGTGATGGAAAGCGTGCGGATTAATTGGCCTGTTACCGCATAAACATTCACTTCTACCTTGCCAACAGCGTTGGCGTCAATGGTGAACACACCGTTGCTTGGATTTGGATAAACCAAAACGGCAGCATTAGCAGAGTTAGAACTTATCCCTGCACAATCTGAAACCGTTAACAATAACGTGCTATCGGCTTTACAGCCATTCGCATCGGTTGCGTTAACCGTATAGGTAGTAGTAATGGTTGGATTGACCACCACGCTTGATGCCGTAGCGCCATTGCTCCAAGTGTAATTGATGGCTCCTGTAGCATTCAATTGAATGGATTCGCCTACACAAATAACAGATGCTGCTGAAGTAGGTACAACAGTCGGATTAGGGTTCACAGTAATGTTGACCATAGCCGTGTCGTTACAACCAGGGATTACGCCGCCAATGACCGATAAAGAGCCGCTTGCCGATGGATGAATGACCACCAACGATCCAGTGCCACTATTACTCCAAGTGTACGTGTCTGCTCCACTAACATTAAAAATAAGCGAATCACCTGCACACATCACTGTGTTGCCGGTAACAGCAATGGTTGGGAAGGCAACGACAGAAATAGATTGTACGGCTGCATTACTACAGTTTTGTGCACTGATGCCTACAACTGTGTAAGAAGTATTTACGCTTGGGCTTAAGGCTACAGACGAAGTGTTTGCGCCATTATCCCATGTATAGGTGCTTGCTCCGCTTGCTGTAATGGTGATAGTATTGCCATTACACACCATGTTGCCTCCTGAAATAGTCAACGATGGTAACGCATTCACCAATACCGAATCTAGCTTACTGTTGAAACAGCCTGCCGTGTTAGTTCCTGCAACGCTATAGGTTACATATCCACTGTTTACAGTAGGTGTAAGCACGTTGGACGAAGTATTCGCTCCGCTGTTCCAGGTGTAGGTGTTGGCTCCACTGACAGTTAGAGAAGAACTCGTGCCAGCACAAATAGTAAAATTACCATTGATTACAAGAGCAGGTAAGCTATTTACAGTGATGCTAGTTACTTTGTTACTAATACAGCCGTTTATACTGGTCCCAATGACAGTGTATGATCCTGTCGCAGTGGGTGTCAATACCACGCTTGAAGTGGTTGCCCCTGAACTCCAAGCATAGGTACTTGCACCGGTGGCTGTTAATGAAGTGGATTGGCCAATACAGATAAACGTATTGCCACTCACCGAAATAACAGGTAAGGCGTATACGGTAACAGTTACATTTGCGGTGTTACCGGTACAACCCTGTGTGCTGGTACCCACCAAACTATACGTTGTATTGGCGGTTGGTGCAACACTAACGGTTGAGGTGTTACCGCTTGGTGCTAACCATGTGTATGTATTGGCGCCATTTGCTGTTAATAGGGCTGAACCACCTGTACAAATGGCATTGGTGCCAGTGATAGCAATAACAGGCAGCGAATAAACAGCAACAGCCTGTGTGGCGGTATTCCCCGTACAGCCTTGTGAACTAGTGCCAGTCAAGCTGTAGGTGGTATTAGTGCTAGGAGAAACAACTACGGTACTATTGTTACTTGTAACTCCTGCCCAGGTGTAAGTTGAAGCGCCTCCACCAGTCAGATTGATACTGCTTCCATTACAAACCGCATTGGTGCCTGTAATCGCAATTACAGGTAAGCTATAAACGGTTACGGCATATGTTGCTGTATTGCCCAAACAACCTTGAGCACTACGACCTGTTAAGGTATAGGTTGTATTTGTACTAGGGGACACTCCAACCGTAGCATTGTTGCTGGAAGGGCTTGTCCATGTATAAGTAGACCCACCATTACCAGTCAGATTAATTGTTGATCCGTTACATACGCCGTTCGTGCCGGTGATGCTAATAACGGGAACACTATAAACGGTAACAGCAAGCGCAGCTAGAGTGCCATTACAGCCCTGTGAGCTGATGCCAGCCAACGAATAGGTGGTGTTCGCTGTTGGCGCCACACTGATTGTAGAAGCGTTACTGCTTGGATTGGTCCACGTATAGCTAGATGCGCCATTAGCTGTTAACACTATTGAGCTTCCGTTACACACCCCGTTAGTGCCAGTAATGCTTACCAATGGAAGGGAATAAACCGAAACGGCCATTGTGGTGGTTGATCCAACACAACCAAGGGCACTTGTACCTGTAACACTATAGGTAGAATTTGAAGTAGGCGCTACACTAACCGTAGTCGTCGTTGCAGATGGATTAGACCAAGTATAGGTGCTCGCACCATTTGCTGTCAATACGATGGAATTGCCACTACAAACGGCATTGGTGCCAGTAATAGAAACCACTGGCAGCGGATTAACGGTAATGTTTACTGTTGCTGGATTAATCGCTTGACACCCTACTGCACTGCTGCCGGTGAGAGTGTAGCTTGTATTTGAAGTTGGCGCCACGTTAGCGCTTCCTGTTTGATAGGTATAGGTGCTTGCTCCTGATGGAGTAATCGTAAATGTTTGTCCTGTACAAATCGTGCCATTAGCGGCAGTAATAGTAGGACGAGGATTCACCGTCACCGTTACTTCTGCGGTGTTGGTACAAACACCAACAAATCCAGTAACAGTGTAACCGCTAGTCGCAGATGGAGCAAACGCCGATCCGTTCGTAACACCTCCTGTCCAAGTATAAGAAGAAGCGCCTGTCCCGCTTAATGTGATTTGGTTACCAGCACACACAGCAGTTGTGCTTGTGCCTGCTGTAACAGCGAAAGACGAGGGTTGCGTAATGGTTACTACAGTGCCCGTTACACAATTGTTCGCATCCTTGACCGTAACCGAATAATTACCTGCAGCTATATTTGACGCAACGGATGAGGTGCTGGAAGAGCCTGTCCACGAATAAGTATAAGCGCCTGTGCCGCCCGCTGCTGTTACCGCAGCATTACCGCTAGTCTGCCCAAAACACACTGCATTGGTTTGTGAGATTGCGGTTGTTATTGCAGATGGCTGTGTAATGGTGAAAGTGTTTGAGGTAATGTAATTATTTGCATCTGTAGCAAGAATCGTATAAACTCCTGAACCTAAACCAGTAGCTGTTGTTGTATTGCCCCCCGATGGAAGCCAGGTATAAGAATAGGGTGCAAGTCCACCATTGACTGTTGCAGATAAAGCCGCTACAGACTGTCCATTACAAGCAATACTTGAAGATTGAGATACATTAACAGAGTATAGGCGAGTAATAAAAACAACACCATCACCACTGTTAAATCCAATATTGGTTTGGTTCATTCCTGTAAGAAATGAACCGCCGCCACCACCAACTTGGCCATCACTGTTCCCAACATTGTGCCCACCTGCACCACCTGAATAGCCACCGCCGCCTCCGGCCCAAACATAGGGGTTATTGCTATTGTCACCAGAGGCGCCACCGCCACCAAATCCACCAGGTTTTCCATTAGCTGTTGCTTGACCTCCAACAAATCTTGTTCCAATAAGTGTGGTTACTGTAGCATACTGCGTATTTCCGTTAGATAGCCAACCTGTACCAGGTCCACCACCAAGTAATCCACGGTTAGTGTGTCCACCGCCGTTACCACCTGTTCCTCCTAGTGCAACATAGGCATTATTAAATCCTTGAATAGTTCCTCCACTGGTTCCAAAATTTGCATTTGCGCTATTCCCTGTATTGATATTTGTGCTTGAGGATAATCCCCCCCCACCTCCGCCAGCGGCAGCCAACAAGGTTCCACTGCCAATTGCGCCAATGTATATAAATGAGCCTCCACCACCTGACCCACCAGCACTAAACTGAGTGCCACTTCCGTTGCTTTGGCCTGGCTGACCAACGACAATGTTTAAAACAGTTCCTGCTGTAAGCGTGGTTTGGCAACTAATTTTAATCCCAGAACCGCTAGACCCAAAAGCAGATGTTCCCCCAGCGGCCCCCCACAATTCTAGTTTATAGGGACCGGTTGATGGCACTGTCCAACTTTGAACACCTGTATTTACTGTTACGGAACCATTCAAATTATTGCCAACACCATAGGTGTTGTTAACTTGAGTTTGAGTAGGACCCGATGCGCCAGTGGCACCACAAGTTAGAAATGTATACGTTGTTTGCGATTTAGTTGTAAGCAATGTGAACAACCAAACAATAAAAAATATGCCTCTTTTCATAAATAAAATGTGACGCAAAATTACCCAAGATAATTGCGCTACTCGTCCGCACTCAAAAGTTTGCTCCTCAGTTCAGTATAAAACGGCAATAACGTGTTTTTCGCACCCACCCTGTTCAATTCACTTGGGCTTAATCCTGATACGACACTTTTGGCGACATATAAGGAATTGCCACGCGTGTTCGAAAAACCTTCCCGTCACAAGGAATTAATTGGTGACCTTAATCATCAACACGGTTCGTTGTGCATCGACATTTACCACGTGTAAGAAATAATGATTTGTAGTGTGTTTTACTCAGTTAATTATCCAAATAGACGCTTCATTTGCCACTGTTGACACTTTTCTAATATTTATAATTCGAAAATAAAGGGGCCTTGTTTTGGAGTTGACCTTCGCTTTTTGATTGAAGAAGCATGTGGGCATACTAAGTGCTTGATTTATTAATAAAGGATGCTGTAAGCCTTTTTTACTTCTTCTAAAAAAAACCATTGCCCAATAAGCCGTCCCTCATACTCCAGTTATAGTAAAAAATACTCTCTACTGCGTTGCACTGGGTAAGGTCAAAACATTGTGTTTTACAATCATTAATTGAGCTATAAAATAAAGCCTTTTTCACGCTGCCAGCGCAGCGGTGCTATTCCGGTCAAAGGAGAGCATCCTAAAGCGTTCGAGTAGTTGAATTGGATCAGGACAAGGCGGCGAGTTCTAAAAAACCTAACGTAAATGAGGGTTTTTTAGAACGAAGCTTACGCAGTAATGGCTCAATTCAACCACTCGAAGTAGTCCCACTTGGATTCGAACCAAGGGCCGCAGGTTTAGAAAACCTGTGCTCTATCCAACTGAGCTATGGGACCAAAACGGGGCACAAAACTACTAAAATTATGGGGCTTTTTGTGCCAAACATAAAAATCAACGGCACTTGGATCTCATTTTTTCTTCAAAACACAACCCCCATAAACAACGCATTTACCACAACTATATGCAAAAAGCGTCACGTATGTGTGGGATTGTTGTGTTAAACCACAAATAAATTCCACGTAAAATTTTGTTAAAATTCAGGATTTACCTAATATTGCGTTGTCCTACAACCTCTATTCCTATTTAAAACATGAAGAAAAAATTACACCTACTGTGGTGTTTATTGCTCGTTAGTGCATTAAACGCGCAACAAAATTGGACCTGGCTAACTGGAAGCGGTAGCATTGCTTATGTAAATCCAAATTATGGCTCTCAAGGGGTTGCTGCCAACAGTAACGACCCTGGCACGCGCGAACAAGCTTATCTTGCTGTTGATAACAGCGGAAACGTTTGGTTATTTGGCGGCTACAAAAGCGCTGGCCCTGCTGCTGACTTGTGGAGGTATACGCCTTCAAACGGACTCTGGACATACATGGGTGGGTCGACTGGAAACAATGTATATGGTGTTTATGGCACACAAGGCGTTGGATCAACCAGCAACTACCCAGGCAGCCGCTACAGCGGATCGATGATTGCCGATGATAATGGCAATCTTTGGTTATTTGGAGGTTATGGTTACACGTCGAATAATTCTTACATCTATTTAAATGATGTGTGGAAATACAATATAGCATCTGGACAATGGACCTGGGTAAAAGGTTCCAACACCGGTGTACAATATGGTGTGTACGGCACTACTGGTAGTGCCGCCAGTACCAACTACCCAGGCTCAAGACAGTTTATTCAGGTTACCAAGGACCCGAACGGCAATATTTGGTTTTTCGGAGGAAATGGCTATGCTGCTAGTAGCACGGGTTATCTTGGTGACCTTTGGATGTTTAATCCGAACACCACCAACTTCACCTATTATGGTGGCACCAACACTTCCAACCAAATTGGATCTGCTGGCGCCATTGGCGCAGGAAGCACCGGCTACAAACCCGGCACACGTTATGGCGGTGGCATCGCTGCAGATGGTTCAGGTAATATCTGGATTTATAGTGGCTATGGTTATTCGTCTAACAGTAGTGGATACACCAATGATTTGTGGAAGTTCACTCCTTCAAGCGGTGTATGGACCTACGTTAGTGGCTCTGTAACAGCTGTTAATATTTACGGAACCTACGGCACACAAGGTACAGCTAGCAGCTCCAATCTTCCCGGTGGAAGAGAGTTTGCACGCTTAACCTGTGATAATGTTGGCAATATTTGGATGATGGGTACCGGCTACGGCTACACTTCTAACAACAACGGTTATATGAACGACTTATGGCGCTACAATATAACAAGCGGCCAATGGACTTGGATGAAAGGATCAAACACGGGCAATCAATATGGTGTATTTGGAACGCTAGGTGTTGGGGGAGCAAACAATACCCCAGGCTGCAAATATGGCCCAGCATATTGTAACGACGGAAGTGGTAACATTTACGCCTATGGTGGTTATGGTTACGGTAGCACCACTACCGGTCAAATGGGTGACTTCTGGAAATTCAACGTTTGTGATGCGCCTAATACGCCATCCATTTTAAATAATACCACCTCCTTGGTTTTTTGTAGTGGTGGAACAACAACTCTTTCCGCTTCAACGAACTCAGGTGTAATAGCCTGGTTCAATAGTGCTACAAGCACGACGGTACTCGCTTCTGGAAATAGCCTAACCACTACACCACTAACATCTGTCGGCACCACATCCATTTATACGTACTTCGCTGCTGGGTCAGTAGCTTGCGGTTTCAGTCCAGTACGCGCATCAGTTAACATTACAGTAAATCCTACACCGACTGTTTCTGTAAACAGTGGTACTGCTTGCCAAGGTGCTCCCTACATACTATACCCTTCTGGTGCCTCTACCTATAGTTACATTAATGGAGGTCAAGTGGTTTACCCAAATGCCAATGCTAGCTACACTGTAGTTGGTTACTCCGCAGCTGGCTGTGCCAACACGGTCGCGGCAGTTGCTTCGGTTACAGTAGCGCCAGCTCCTGTTATTACTGTCTCAAACGGTTCGGTGTGTCTTGGTAATTCTTATACCATTAACCCATCTGGTGCGAGTACTTATACCTATAGTAGCGGCAGCGCCGTGGTTACACCTACAGCATCTGCATTCTACTCTGTTACCGGCACTTCGTCTGTTGGTTGTGTTTCACAACTTCCGTCACTGTTTAGCATACAAGTGTACAATTCGCCATCAGTAACTGTGGCGGGTGGAACGGTATGTCAAGGATCTGCATTTGTAATAACACCATCCGGTGCTAGTACCTACTCTTACAGCAGCGGTTCTGCCGCAGTTTCTCCAACTACCACCACCACCTATTCAGTAATCGGTTTTGGTCCAAATGGCTGTCCATCGCTACCGGCACCAGTACCGGTAACAGTGACCCCTGCAGCTTTAATTTCTGCATCAGGTGGAACTGTTTGTAACGGCACTTCCTTTACTCTTTCGCCAAGTGGCGCATCTAACTACAGCTACACGGGTGGCAACGCAGTGATTACACCAACCTCAACCTCATCTTACACCATTACAGGTGTAGCCAATAGCTGTAATGCTGTTCCTGCTGTAGTAACAGTTTCTGTTTTCAGTGGACCGAACATCTCTGTGGCAAACGGCACCATTTGTTCAGGTGAATCGTTTACCCTCTCCCCATCAGGGGCTAGTTCATTTACATTCGCCAATGGCGGTCCGGTTGTTACTCCTACCAGCACCTCTGTTTACGCAATCACTAGTTCAAGCAATGGGTGTAATTCACAAACCAATGCAACTGTGATTGTTAATGCTATTCCAGTGCTAAGTGTCTCTGGAGGCAGCATCTGTGTAGGCGAAAGCTTTAGCATCACCCCTACCGGTGCCAATACCTACACCTTTAGTAGTGGCAATGCCGTTGTATCACCTACCGCTAACACTTCCTACACCATTTCTGGAGAAAGCGCTACTGGGTGCGATGCCAGCGATGTGGTCATTAACATTGTAGTGAATGCTTTGCCAGTGTTAAATCCGGTTGCTTCTGCTACAACACTTTGTGCCGGCGAATCGAGCTCCATCACAGTTGGTACAGCGGTTATGTATGTTTGGAACAACAGCAATGCCAACACACCAGCGGTTACTTCAAACAGTGTTTATGTAGTTTCGCCCACACTGCCAACTACCTACTCTGTAACAGGCACCAGCGCTGATGGCTGTGTGGCCACTTCTACAATTGCTATTAAAGTTCAGGCATGTACTGGGTTGTCTGAGTTATCTGATGTTAATGTGTCCGTGTTCCCAAATCCAAACAACGGAAACTTTATTGTTCAACTTTATTCTCCTTCAACCATTTCAGTAACTAATCAATTAGGGCAAGTTGTATACCGCCTTGATGGCGTCGCAGGAGACAATTCAATAAATATTGAGAGTTTGGCATCGGGACTCTACTTCGTCACCATAAATAATGGACACATAACGCATAACATTAAAGTGATTAAAAAATAATCCTTAAACATTTATCATGAAAATTCAATCATTTATATTATCCGTTTCATTGCTTTTGGCAATGAGTGTTAAGTCCCAATTTGCTTGGACATGGATCGGCGGCACAGGAACAAGCTCTAACCTTTCACCTGTATTCGGAACTCAAGGTGTTGCAAATAGTTCGAATAACCCAGGTGCCAGATATGCATCGGTTACTTGGACAGACGCAAGTGGAAATCTCTGGTTGTTCGGTGGATACAACAGCAGCCTCGGTTACATGGCCGATCTCTGGAAGTATTCCCCATCAACAGGTCTATGGACATGGATGAAGGGTCCTTCATCGGCCTATGCTTACGGCGTTTATGGCACTCAAGGTGTGGCTAACGCCAATAACTATCCTGGGTGTAGGTATTGCGCAGGTGGTTGGGCTGACAATAATGGCAATTTATACCTTTTTGGTGGCTATGGCCATTCAAATACTTCTTACTCCTACAATAATGATTTATGGGTTTATAATATCGCTTCTAATAACTGGACATGGCTAAAAGGCTCAAGTTCTGGTTATGGATATGGAACCTATGGAACACTTGGAACAGGGGCTAGTGCTAATACTCCTGGCTGTCGTTATATGTGTCCAATGACTCGCGACCAAAACGGAAATGGTTGGTTGTACGGAGGCTACGGCTACTCTTCTAACAGTGGTGCTGCACCAAACAATGATTTATGGAAATTTGATGTCTCAACCGGCAATTGGGTTTGGATGGGAGGTTCATCAACTTCTCAGAATATAAATCCAATTTACGGTACTCAAGGCGTTGCCTCATCTACTAATTACCCAGGTAGTAAGGAAGAGACAAATATGTGTTCTGACAACAATGGCAACTTATATATTTTCGGAGGCTACGGAACGTCGTCGAGTGGTAACGGATTAACTAATGATTTATGGAGGTACAATATTTCTACTGGTCAATGGACATGGCTGAAAGGATCAAACTCCACCTACGTTTATGGAGTATACGGCACATTGGGTACAGCTGCCGCTAACAATGCACCTGGTAGCCGCTACCAATACACCTCAAACACCTTAATGGCAGATGGCGGCGGAAACCTTTGGATGTTCGGCAGCTATGGTTACTCTTCAAACAATAACGGTCTTTTAAACGACTTGTGGAGATTCAACCTTACAACCTCGCAATGGACTTGGATGAGCGGTAGTAATGGCCCTTCAGCTAATGCCACCTATGGCACCATTAACGTTTCTTCAACCAACAACACCCCAGGCGCTAGGGAAAATCCTGTAGGCTTTTCAACACCTGGTGCATTTTATATCTATGGAGGATATGGCTACGGAAACCCTGCTAACGGAACAATGAATGATTTCTTCCGATACGATATTTGTAATTACGGCACACCTCCCGCAAATACCACGGCTACCGCGAACCTTTCGGTCTGCAGCGGCAACACTACTACGCTAACAGTCAATACCGCCTCTGGAACAACCATATGGTACCCTTCACCAACCGGCACCAATTCCATTGGCACTGGGACAAGTGTTGTAGTATCAGGATCGCTACTTGCAAACGCCGGAACAACTGCAACTACGGCCCTCATCTATGTAACCAACTCCGTAAGCTGTGGTGAAAACATGAGCCGTCAAGCCATCAGCGTCACCGTTAACCCTCGCCCTGCTATAACAGTCAACAACGGCACCCTCTGCGAAGGCGCGGTGTTTGTAATGAGTCCCTCAGGCGCACAAAGCTACACCTACTCCAATGGCTCCAATACAGTGATTGCCACCACCTCACAGGCTTATACAGTAACTGGTAGCAACAGTTTTGGATGCACCAACGCACTTCCTGTAACTGCCAGTCTCTCCGTTATTCCGTCACCTTCTGTGGTCGTTAATAGCGGCAGCATTTGTGCCGGAGGATCATTTGTTATAGTACCAACAGGGGCCGTAAGCTACACCATTTCTGGTGGTAGCACTACCGTTTCGCCTCAATCGTCAACAGGCTACTTCGTCACTGGCACCAGCTCCCTCGGCTGTACATCCGCATCTCCGGCTATTGCCTCTGTAATGGTGTATGCACTGCCTAATATTTCTGTCAACAATGCAACTATTTGTGCCGGCACCAGCTATACCCTCAACCCTACCGGTGCAGCTACATATACCTACAGCAGTGGTAACGGCGTGGTTTCTCCTTCTGTTTCTACAGTATACGGCATCACCGGTACAAGCCAATACGGTTGTGTGTCGAACAATACCGTGCTCGCCTTTGTTAACGTGAACCCTCAGCCTAACATTGCCATCTCAAACGCCATCATTTGCTCGGGACAATCGGTAACCTTCCAACCGCAAGGTGCAGCGAGTTACACCTATAGCAGTGGCAGCAACGTGGTGACACCAAGCACAACAACTACCTACTCGGTAACGGGCACTACAGGTGCCGGTTGTGTCAATCTTGTTCCTGCACTCGTCACTGTTTCTGTAAACACCAAACCAGTACTGGTAGTCAACAGTGGCAGCATGTGCTCTGGTACTTCCTACACAATTAGTCCAACAGGAGCCGCTACCTACACTTACTACAGTGGCGGACCGATTGTCTCTCCAGCAAACTCCTCAACCTACATGATTGCAGGAACCTCCTCAGCGGGTTGTACTTCTTCGGTAACGCCTGTCGTTGTAACAGTTTTGCAGTCACCAAACATTGTTGTTCCGAATGGAATGATTTGTGCCGGTGAATCGCACACCTTCAACCCTTCTGGTGCAAACACCTACACCATCTCGGGTGGTTCAATTGTTGTTACGCCTTCCGTAAGCTCGCAATACACCATCACCGGAACAGCGACTAACGGCTGTAATGGGTTAACGCCTGTTATTGCCAGTGTGATTGTAAACGCCCTGCCTGCTCTTAGCGGCTCTGCATTTAATCCTACCATTTGCGCAGGTGAATCTGCTACACTAGTTGCGTCTGGTGCTTCAAGTTATAGCTGGACAGGTAATAGTGGTGGACAAATGACTAGTGTCGGCTTTGCGGTTGTTACACCAACGGCAACGTCAGTTTATACGGTAACTGGTTATTCAAATGAAGGGTGCGAATCTTCAGCTACGATTACTCAGTTTGTATCTGAGTGCGCCGGCCTCTCCTTAAATCAACTTGAAGGCGTAAGTGTTTATCCTAATCCTAACAATGGGGTGTTTATGGTTAATACTCCAGTCAACGCTAACTATGTTATTTTAAATGCAGCGGGACAATTAATAAAAGAAGGCCAAACAAGTCTTGGTGCAAATGCGATTGATCTTCAATCCTACAGCAACGGCTTGTACTTTGTTCGCATACAGTTCAATCAGCAAAGCGCTGTCATCAAAATTGTAAAACAATAAACAGCAACCCTTTCAAAATGCAAATCATGAAAAATAAAATAAATTTAATTTGGTGTTTGTTGCTCTCGGTGGGTTTCATCTCCGCTCAACAAAACTGGGGATGGATGGCTGGTACTGGTAATAGCTTCTACACAAACCCAACTTATGGCACACAAAATGTTGCCTCTAGCAGTAACGACCCTGGTAATAGGGAATATACACAAATGTGCACCGATGCCTCTGGAAATGTATGGCTCTTCGGCGGCAACACAAACTCTGGGATGAGAAACGACCTCTGGAAATTTGATCCGACAACAAATCAATGGACTTACGTGAGTGGTACGACAAGTGCCTACGCCTATGGCAATTACGGCACACAAGGCGTTGGTTCAACAGGTAATTATCCGGGCTGTCGCTATCTAGGAGCTATGGTGAGTGATAACAATGGCAATCTCTGGTTATTTGGTGGTTATGGCTTTGGTTTCAATCAAAGTTATGTTTACCTGAACGATCTGTGGAAGTACAATATTGCCTCGGGACAATGGACTTGGGTAAAAGGCTCTAATAATGGTTATTCGAATGGTACATACGGATCCATGGGCACGGCGAATTCAAGCAACATTCCTGGTGCTCGGCACTATCATCACATGACTAAAGACCTTTCTGGTAACATTTGGCTTTTTGGTGGTTATGGTTATAACAATGTTGGCAACTCTGGACCAATGAACGACTTGTGGAAGTTAGATCCGACCACCTCCAATTTTACCTGGATGGGCGGCACCACATCTACGTCAATTTATGGGGTTTCTGGCACACTCGGAACAGGAAGCACTTCTAATTACCCTGGCTGCCGCTATGGCGGAGGCATTGCCGCTGATGCCAGTGGAAACATTTGGATTTTTAGTGGTTATGGTTACACAAGTAATAATTATGGTTATACGAACGACCTATGGCGGTTCGTGCCTTCAACCGGTGTATGGACTTGGATGAGCGGTTCTCAAAGCGTCAACATATACGGCGTCTATGGCACACAAGGTACCGGAAGCACTAGCAACTATCCTGGCTCGCGCTTTATTGGAAATTTGAACGCAGATAATGCGGGCAATTTATGGGTTTCACCTGCTTACGGCTTCGCACAAAATAATTCAGGACTTCTAAATGAATTATGGAAATACACTATTTCTAACGGGCAATGGACTTGGGTAAAGGGGAGCTCTACACCCAACAACTATGGCAGTTATGGAACACTAGGACAAGCATCGTCCTCTTCTAACCCTGGCGGAAGAGACAACAATGTAAGCTATGCGTTTGATGCAACAGGCAATATTTGGCTAATGGGCGGATACGGTTATGGTGCTAACTCCTCAGGGAGTATGAATGACTTGTGGCGCTTCGACGTGTGTGCAGTGCCCAACAGCCCAACCTTTCAAAACACCACTAACTCCATCTTCCTCTGCAGTGGCAACTCGTCAACACTCGCAGCAACTACAAATACCGGTAGTATATTATGGTACGCTAGTCCCACCAGCTCAACTACAATAGGTACTGGTACATCGTTTGTACCAACCGGCCTAACGGCTGTTGGAAACACGTCGCTTTATACGTATTACGCTACGGGGTCCGTTTCTTGTGGAACCAGCCTTCAGCGTTCTTCTATTACCATCACAGTAAACCCAACACCTACCATAAGTGTTAACAGTGGAAGTGTGTGTTCAGGAACACCTTTTGTTATGATCCCTACTGGCGCAACGTCTTACAGTTATTCTGGTGGCAATTCTCAAGTGGTTTATCCAACAACCTCTACTAGTTATACCGTAACGGGTTATTCTACTGCAGGATGTACGAACACTTCTGTGGTAGTTTCAAACGTAGCCGTTTCACCTTCCCCCACCATCACTGTTAACAGTGGTTCTCTCTGTAGCGGCAATACTTATACCATCAATGCTTCCGGTGCAACTAGTTACACTTATAGCAGTGGCACAAACATTGTATCGCCAACAACTCCTACATTTTACACCGTTTCTGGTACAAGTGCTCAAGGCTGTACTTCTTCTACGCCTGCTATAGTAAATATTATGGTGTATGCGCCACCAACCGTGAGTGCAACGGGCGGAACAATTTGTTCAGGACAATCCTTTGTTATTGTCCCTTCAGGCGCATCAACGTATATCTATAGCGGCGGCTCTGCTTCTATTTCTCCAACGACCAATACCTCCTACAGTATAACAGGAACCAGCGCGCAAGGTTGTAGCTCAACCAATACGGCTGTTGTCACGGTATCCGTTATTGCTCCTTCAACCATCACAGCTAACAGTGGCACCATCTGTGCGGGTGGATCCTACACAATCAACCCTAGTGGCGCTGGCAATTACAACTACTCCTCGTTGAGCCCAGTCGTTTCGCCTAACACCACTTCATCCTATACCGTCACCGGTAGCGCAGCTGGTTGTAATGCGATTCCTGCCGTTGTTACGGTTACCGTTTATGCCTTACCAACTGTAAGCGTTAGCTCCGGTGCCATTTGCTCAGGCAACTCCTTTACACTGAACCCATCCGGCGCAACAACTTACTCGTATGTGAATGGCGGTCCTGTTGTGACACCAACGGCTACATCGGTTTATGGCATCGTTGGCACCGCTAATGGTTGCACTGGCCAAACTTCAAACGCTACTGTAGTTGTAAACGCCATTCCAGTTATGAGCGCAGCCAATGGCACCGTGTGTCTTGGCGATAATTTTACTATCACGCCTATTGGAGCCGATTCATACACCTATAGCAGCGGCTCAGCAGCTGTTTCGCCAACTGCTACAAGTGCTTATACGGTCTCTGGTGAAAGCGCAGCTGGCTGCGATGCAACAGACATTGTAGTCAACGTCACAGTGAACAATCCTCCAGCATTAAATCCTGTTGCAACCTCCACCTCCATCTGTGTAGGCGAAAGTGTTACCATTACTGTTGGTGCAGCTAATGCTTATGTGTGGACCAACAGCAATTCTAACAACCCAACCACCACCACACTTTCTAGCAATGTCGTATCACCTTCATTGCCTACTTCATACACCATCTCTGGTGTTAGCAACGAAGGGTGTACCTCAACAGCTGCCATTGCTATTAAAGTTTCAGCGTGTACAGGGCTTGATGAAAATGCCGCTGAACAAATTAGCTTATGGCCAAATCCAAACAATGGCGCCTTCACCTTGCATTTAAATGATAAAGCTGCCGTTACCATTGTTAACCAACTTGGTCAGTTGGTTTATACTGCTAACGCAAATGCCGGCGACAACGCCATCGCTATCGACAACTTTGCTAACGGCATTTACTACGTCACTGTCCTCAATGGTCAATTCACACAAACCATCAAAATCGTTAAACAGTAACCCCACCAAATAGAATGATTATGAAAAAACAAATTCAACTGTTATTACTTGCACTCTCATTAGTGGGGACCATGCAAGCACAATTCAACTGGACGTGGATTGGCGGTAGTTCTTCAACCACTTATCTCAATCCCTCATGGGGAACACAAGGCGTTGCTGCATCATCCAACAACCCCGGTTCTAGGTATAATTCAATGAGCTGGACCGACTCAAATGGAGATCTTTGGTTGTTTGGCGGATATAATAACAATTATGGCTACATGGCCGATCTTTGGAAGTACAGTGTTTCTTCTGGATTGTGGACCTGGGTCAAAGGCCCTAATTCTCCTTACTCTACTGGTGTTTATGGGACTCAGGGTACTGGCAGTATAAATAACTACCCTCCTTGCCGCGTGAATAGCGGCGGCTGGTCCGACAATAATGGTAACCTCTACCTCTTTGGGGGTTATGGCTGGAGCTCCAATAGTTCCTATGTGTATAATAACGATTTGTGGAAATACAATATTTCATCAAATACATGGACTTGGTTAAAAGGGTCTAACACCGGTTACCAGTTAGCAATTTATGGAACTCAAGGGACTGGAGCTTCTGGAAACACGCCAGGCGCAAGATATGCTTGTCCAATGACACAAGATGCAAACGGAAACGGTTGGCTCTTCGGCGGATATGGTTACACTAACAATAATAGCGGTATGCTGTCAGACCTATGGAAATTTGACGTTTCAACTGGAAATTGGGTTTGGATGGGCGGATCAAATCAGGCTAATCAATTCGGTGTTTATGGCACACAAGGTGTCGGGTCTACCAATAACCGTCCAGGTTGTAAAGAAGAAGCTGTTATGGGTTACGATTTTTCAGGAAATCTATATCTAATTGGCGGGTATGGATATACTTCTAATAATTCGGGGTTGACAAATGATTTGTGGAGGTATAATATATCAAGTGGCCAATGGACCTGGTTAAAAGGATCCAGTACAAATACGTATTTATATGGCGTTTATGGCACTCAGGGGGTGTCTGGGTCATCTAATTCTCCAGGAAGTAGATATTCTCCAAATGCTACAGGATTGTTTGCGGATCAAGCTGGAAATATGTGGCTTCTCCCTTCGAGTGGCTACAGCTCAAACAGCAACGGTTTCCTCAATGAACTCTGGAAATACAACCCTACATCAAATGAATGGACATGGATGAAGGGAAGCAATGTCAATAACTCTTTAGGCGTATTTGGTACCTTAAATACACCAGCAGTGAATAACACACCCGGAGCAAGAGAACAAGCTGCCGGCTGGGGTACAACTTCTGGTATCTATATGTTTGGCGGATCTGGGTATACTCAATCTTCTTCTGGTAGTCTCAACGACCTCTGGCGCTTCGACATCTGTAACTACGCCGCTGCGCCATCTAACTCAACCAATATCACCAACCTCAGCGTATGTAGCGGTAACACAACTACACTTTCTGCTACAACAAACTCTGGTACTGTTAATTGGTACACTAGTGCTACAAGTACGGCTGCTATCGGAACAGGCACCAACGTTGTCATCTCGAACTCACTAATGACCTCTGTTAGCAGTCCTTCTTTGTTTACCTTCTTCTCTGCTAGCTCTGTTACCTGTGGCGAAAACCCTAACAGAACCGCTGTTGTTGTAACTGTTAACCCACGCCCTACACTCTCAGTTAATAACGCCACCTTGTGTCAAGGCTCTATCTTCATTATGCAACCTTCAGGCGCATCCAACTACACCTACTCCAACGGCTCACCAACTGTTGTCGCTACTGCGAACACCGTTTACTCCGTAAGTGGAACAAGTGCTCTGGGATGTACCAGCACCATCTCCGCTGTTGCTAGCTTGTCTGTGTTGCCGCTTCCTGTAATCTCTGCAACCAGTGGCTCCATCTGTTTAGGCGGCTCGTATGTCATTAGCGCTAGCGGTGCCGCTACTTATACCTACTCAAGCGGTACACCTTCGGTTAGCCCTATCAACACTTCTGTTTACATGGTCTCTGGTACTAGCTCCCTCGGTTGTGTCTCCGCCTCCCCAGCCATTGCTAACGTTGTGGTTTATCCATTACCAACTGTTTCTGCAAACAACGGCACCGTTTGTTCTGGTAGCTCTTTCACCATCGTGCCACAAGGCGCATCCACCTCCACCATCAGCGGTGGCGCTAACGTGGTCACTCCTTCCAGTTCGTCCATCTATACCATAACTGGTACGAACCAATACGGCTGCGCCGCAACAAACACGGCCTATGCTTCTGTTATTGTTAACCCATTGCCTGTTGTCACTGCCGCAGGTAGTCAAATCTGCGCCGGACAATCGGTAACACTGCTTGCCGGTGGCGCTGCTACCTATACCTACAGCGGCGGCTCTAACGTCGTAACGCCTGCCACCACCACGTCCTACTCCATCACTGGCGCCTCTTTGGCGGGTTGTAAAAGCGCTGTACCAGCCGTGGTAACCATCACCGTTAACTCCGTGCCTGTAGTGTCCGTTAACAGTGGCACCATCTGCGCTGGTAGCTCATTCACCATCACTCCTTCTGGCGCTGCAACGTATACGTTTATTAACGGTGGACCAGTTGTTAATCCTAATACCACCATGTCGTACTTTGTTTCAGGTACTTCTTCTGCTGGCTGCGTTAGTGCAGCTAATGCAGTGGCGACAGTAACTGTTTACCAAAGTCCTTCTATTGCTGCTCAAAGTGGCATGATTTGTATGGGCGAATCGTTCTCTCTAAGTCCGACTGGTGCTGCTGTTTACACTATCACCGGTGGCTCTGCTAACGTTAGTCCAACGGTTACGTCGCAATACACCATCACCGGGGTTTCTGCTGAAGGTTGCGAAAACCTCACTGGTGTTGTGTCAACCGTTATCGTCAACGCTTTGCCCGTTATCAATGCTTCAGCCTACTCTCCTACCATCTGTGCAGGTGAATCAGCAACGCTACTCGCCACTGGCGCCGGAGCATACAACTGGATCGGCTCTAACGGCTCGCAAATGTCTACTGTTGGCTTCATCGTCATCACCCCAACCGCTACAACCGTCTACACCGTGAATGGTTATTCACAAGAGGGCTGCGAATCGGCTGCTGTTGTTGTTACTCAAAACGTGGCCGCTTGTGCTGGCATCGCCATGAACGAACTCACCAGCTTTGAAGTGTATCCTAACCCAAACAACGGTTCGTTTATCATCAGCGCGCCTTATTCAGCCAATTATAGCATTATGAACGCTGCAGGCCAGTTGATTCGTGAGGGACAAACCGGAACAGGCAACACCCAAATTGATTTGGCTGATTACAGCAACGGACTCTACTTCGTGCGCATTCAAAGCAATAACCAAACATCAGCGATTAAAGTAATCAAACAATAATCACCCCCCCCTTTTCGTTGAAGACCCGGTCCCCTCGACCGGGTCTTTTTTTTAGCCCCCCGAAAATCCTATTTTTACGGGTTACAACTTGTTGGAACTCTCAATCATCATAGTCAATTATAACGTGAAGCATTTTCTCGAACAATGCCTTCACTCCGTTTACAAGGCACTGGGCAACCTTTCTGCCGAGGTGTTTGTGGTCGATAATAATTCTGTCGATGGCTCTACCGACCTCATACGCTCCCGCTTCCCTCAAGTAAAACTCATCGCTAATTCTAAAAATACAGGGTTCTCCGCCGCCAATAACCAAGCTATCAAGTTGGCAACAGGCAAATACATCCTCCTCCTCAACCCCGATACCGTTGTTCAAGAAGATACCTTCGAAAAAACAATTGGGTTCATGAATAACCACCCCGATGCTGGGGGACTAGGCATCCGCATGCTCGACGGAAAAGGCCGTTTCTTGCCCGAAAGTAAAAGAGGATTACCAACACCCGCAGTTGCTTTCTATAAAATATTCGGACTATCTAAACTATTCCCGAAATCAAAACGTTTTGGCCAGTACCACCTCACCTACCTCGATAAAAATCAAAATCACCAAGTCGACATTCTCAGCGGCGCATTCATGCTCATGCGCAAAGTAGCATTGGATAAATGCGGTCTACTCGACGAAACGTTTTTTATGTACGGCGAAGACATTGACCTCTCGTACCGCATTACCCTTGCTGGTTATAAAAACTACTACTACGCCGAAAGCAGCATCATTCACTACAAGGGTGAAAGCACTAAAAAAAGCAGCGTTAATTACGTTGTGGTGTTCTACAAAGCCATGGCCATTTTCGCACGCAAACACTTTAGCTCTACCAACGCAGGATTATTCAGTTTCCTCATTCATCTGGCTATATACCTGAGGGCCGGACTCGCTATTCTCGTGCGCCTTGTTAAACAATTGGCCTTGCCCGCACTCGATTTTATCATCATTCTTACTGGCTTATTTGTTCTTAAAAGCGTTTACCAAAACTACCGCGAACTTTATCCGAATTTTTATTCAGCCGAAATCATAAAGGTCTTCTTTCCGCTTTATTCACTCATTTGGATGTGGTTTGTGTACATGAACGGCGGGTACGATAAACCCATTCATTTACGCAAGATTACACGCGGTGTGATTACCGGCTCTGCAACCATCCTCATTGTTTATTCGCTTTTACCGGAACACTACCGTTTCTCGCGCGCGCTCATCCTGCTCGGCTCCATTTACACACTTTGTGTTTACCTGCTTTCCCGCATCACATTTCATTTCGCTGGCATCAAATCCATGCAAATCGGGCGCCGCGCCGAACGCATCGCCATTATCGGTAGCGAACACGAATTTGAACGCGTGAACAGTTTACTTCGCGAAACAAAAATAAATGCCGAATACATCGGGTTCATCACTACCAACGATTCATCAACCCACACCAATTGCATCGGCAACTACAACCATGCCGAAGAAATTATTCAATTGCACAGCATCAACGAAATTATTTTCTGCGCTAAAGATCTTTCTTCGCAAGAAATTATTGCAAAAATGACAACCCTCGCAGCAATGGGCTTAGAATATAAAATCGCCCCACCCGAAAGCCTCTCTGTTATTGGCAGTAGCAGTATTGACACTGCCGGTGAGCTGTATGTTATCGACGTTAATAATGTAGGCCGACCGGCCAATAAACGCACCAAACGCTTACTCGATGTCTTCGTGAGTTTATCCATCCTTCCTCTTTCACCAGTACTTTTCTTTTTTCAAAAAAATAAAGCTGGGTTCCTACGTAACGTGGTACAGGTGTTATTCGGACTAAAAACCTGGGTAGGTTACGGCAATGTAAGTCCCGTTGAATTACCCAATATAAAACCGTCGGTACTCACGCCGGCTATTTTATTAGAGGGACCCGTCGACTCGCTGCGCAGCAATAAGGCCCTATTAAATTATGCCCGCGATTACCAGCCTGAAAACGACCTTAAAATCCTTTTCAAAGGCCTTCAACAGTTAGGCAATTAGTCCTTTCTTGTTTTTGGGTGTACCTCCTCCGTCGGCCGGGCCATCCGCTGTAGCCTTTTCCCCCGCATTAAGCAAATAAAATAACAGCGCCGGCCAGGTCTCCTGCTTCAGAGCCGAGCCAGTCCGGCTTCTATTTGCTAAATGCGGGGTTCAAAGGGCTGCCGCTCCTGTCCCTTGCACATCACTTGCACCTTGGTTTACGCCATTGACGACACTTCTTTTTCTCTTCTATTAACTATTTTTAAAAACAACGTGATTGTTAAACTTTGTTTCTGGGCAACCAATGTTCCGACACATTCCCGAACTTGTTTTGAAATTTAAACCATGAAAAACTTTCTTGCTACCTTCCTCTTGTTCTTCAGCCTTGCTAGCATGGGCCAAAACCCGGTTACATGGAAAGCCTCCTATAAACCCATTAGCGCTACCGAAGGTGAAATAACCATTATCGGTACCCTTGAGAATAGTTGGCATACCTATTCACAAAGGGCAACCGATGCTGGACCCATTCCTACTACCATCAAGTTCTCGCCTTTACCACAATTCGAACTCGTTGGTAAAACAGAAGAAACAGGTGCTCATGAAGAATTTGTAAAAGCTTTTGATGCTAAAATATACGTGTTCACTGGGTCTGCTGAATTCCACCAAAAAATCAAAGTTAAAGGCAAAGGATTTACTGTACCAATCACCATTGAATACATGACCTGTAACGACATGATGTGCCTTCCCCCCAAAACCATCACCCTACAGGTAAAAGTCGGATAAAAAAGGTACCTTAGTCCCCGCTTTATTTGCAGCCCTCTGGCTGCTCACAACGCCTATACATTCATGAGAAAAATTATCCTGTTTTTTGCCTTTATCGCCCTCTCTTTTTCCGCATGGTCACAAGCCATGGGTAACATGGTTAAATGGTCTGTACAAGCTAAAAAAATTGGTCCCGATATATTTGAGCTTGTCTTCACCGCGAAAATAGAACCAGGCTGGCACCTGTATTCACAAATAGAAACGCCCGATGGGCCACTCCCAACTTACTTCGAGTACAACAAAAACAAATCCTACAAACTCCTTGGTAAAACCATTGAACCGAAACCGCACGAGACCAAGGAACCAATGTTTGATAACCAGGTCGTGCGTTCGTTTGAAGACAAGGCGGTATTCCGTCAAACCATTCAAGCCCTAACCGACCAACCTTTTGATGTGACGGGCTTTGTTGACGGCATGGCGTGCAACGAAAGCCAATGCCAGAAATTCAATCCCCCCTTCGATTTTACAGTGCATATCACTGGTGCCGAAATCGCCGCCGCGAGCCCTACTGCACCCGCAGTCGACACCACCGCCGCAGTTGCCATAGATTCAATCACTTCACCAGAAAAAGACACGACCACGCAAACGGTCTTTTGTCCCAGTGAACCTGTTCCACCTACAGGCAAACGATCTTATTGGGCCTTATTTATTGCCGGCTTTTTAGGCGGCTTTGCCGCGTTATTAACGCCTTGCGTATTCCCCATGATTCCCATGACGGTTAGCTTCTTCACCAAGCAAAGCAAAACCCGCTCCGCTGGTATACGCAATGCCATCATCTATGGCGTTTCTATCATTGCCATTTACGTGGCATTGGGCCTTGCGGTGACCGTTATTTTCGGCGCCGACGCCATGAATGCCATGGCCACCAATGTTTGGTTCAACCTGTTCTTCTTTGCCCTACTCATCGTATTTGCCATTTCCTTCCTTGGTGCTTTTGAAATTACGCTGCCTTCCAGCTTCGTCAATAAAATGGATGCAAAATCAGATCAAGGCGGACTGATTGGCATCTTCTTTATGGCCTTTACACTGGGATTGGTCTCCTTCTCTTGCACAGGCCCCATTATTGGCACCCTGCTCGTAGAAGCGGCATCTACCAAGGCGTTGGCGGGACCGTTTTTTGGCATGTTGGGCTTTTCATTGGCGCTGGCCCTACCATTTACTTTATTTGCGGCCTTCCCGGGGTGGATGAATTCCCTGCCTAAATCCGGCGGCTGGCTCAACTCGGTCAAAGTGGTTCTTGGCTTCCTAGAAATCGCCTTGGCCATGAAGTTTTTATCCAATGCCGACTTGGTAACCGATGCCCACATCGTTACCCGTGAAGTGTTTATCATTGTGTGGATTGTGGTCTTTGGTTTACTCGGCGCTTACCTCATGGGCTGGTTCCAACTGCCACACGACTCCCCTCACAAACATGTTAGCGTGGGCAAACTCTTATTGGCCATGGTGTCGTTTGCGTTTACTTTCTACCTGATTCCGGGTCTTTGGGGCGCGCCTCTTAAGCTGATTAGTGGATTTCCTCCGCCCCTCGAATATAACGAAAGCGCTGAATTCTTTGGCCAAAGCACGGCTGCACCCGCAGCGAGCCACTCAGAAGCGGTTCCCGGTATGCACCCCGGACCAAATGGCATCCCCGCCTTCCACGATTATGATGCCGCACTGGCCTATTCCAAAAAGGTAAAGAAACCCATAATGCTTGATTTCACAGGAAAAGCGTGTATCAACTGCCGTAAAATGGAAGCACAAGTATGGAGCGACCCAGAAGTAAAGCGCAAGCTTTCTGAAGAGTTTATTCTCGTGTCGCTGTATTTCGACGACCGCAAAGAACTTCCCGCAGAATTGCAAAAAGAAGTGGAATGGAGCGGCTCCCTGCGCAAACTCAAAACCTATGGCGACCGATGGAGCCACCTTGAAATCACCCACTACCACTCCAGTACCCAGCCACAGTACTATATAATTGACCACGACGAAACCCGTTTTGTCGATTCTACCAGTTACGACCCCGACATCAACAAATACATCAATTGGTTGAATACAGGTTTAACCGGCTACAAGAAAAAACACGGCGTGTAAGCCGTATATTTGTATTATTAAACTAACCACCATGTTATCACCAAACCTCAGCAAAGCCCTCAACAAGCAAATTGAACACGAAGGGTTCTCCTCGCAATTCTATCTCGCAATGGCCAGTTGGGCAGAAACACAAGGCCTTAACGGTGTAGCGGCATTTCTTTTTCATCATGCCGATGAAGAGCGCATGCACATGTTAAAACTGATTAAGTTCGTGAACGAACGCGGTGGGCATGGTGTTGTGCCTGCCTTGAAACAACCCCCTACCACTTTCAAGTCAGTAAAGGCCGTATTCGAAGAGATTTTAAAACACGAGATCAATGTCACCAATACCATTAACCAATTGGTCGATCAAACATTGAAAGAAAAAGACTATACCACGCACAACTTCTTACAGTGGTATGTGAGCGAACAAATTGAAGAAGAAGCACTGGCACGTCAAATCGTTGATAAATTGAAATTAATAGGCGACGACAAAGGCGGACTTTATTTCTTTGACCGTGACCTTGAAACCCTTGCTGGTCAAGTCGAAGCCAAGGAAAGCGGGGGAAAAGAAGGTAAATAATTCAATAAAAAAGGGAGTCAGTGACTCCCTTTTTTATTGCGGTAGTAGTCGAACTAATTGGTCACAAATACAAAAACATCTTCGTCTTCTTTTTTCATCAAGTATTTCTCACGCGCTACAGTCTCTAAATATTTTGGGTCCTTTCGCAGTGCATTCAAATACTGCCGGTTCAGTTTAATTTGCTCGTAGTAATAGGTCGTGTCCTGCTCCAGCTTCTTGCACTTCTGAACCAATTCGTATTGCGAAAAGACATCGTTTTTGTCGAAAAACAACAACCATACCAACAACGCTAAAATGGAAATCAGGTACTTGTTCTTTATTAGCCTCAGGAAAAACATTTACTTTGTATGACTAAAATTAACGGCTTAATGCGTCGCATCCCCCTTCTCCCCACAAACCTTTTCAAGATGGTTCTGTTAACTCTGCTTGTTGGCGGCTGCAAAAACGCGAATGAAACGGTTGAAGTGCCTGCTTACGTGATGCAAAGGGACTCGTTTGTACAAATCATGGCAGACTTTGCTATTGCCGAAAGTGCAGCGAACATGAACATCGGCAACCAACCCGTCTTTCGCCTCGATACGGCCTATGCTTTCAATCCCGTTTTCGAATATGGCATTTCCCGGTCGCGCCTCGACTCAACAATGGCTTATTATGCCCGTCACCCCGAACAATATGAAAAGGTGTACCAATCGGTGCTCGATACCCTTAATACAATGAAAAAAGAGGAGAAGTAAGTACTACTCCACCGTCACACTCTTCGCCAAATTGCGTGGCTGATCGACATTACAGCCGCGCATGACCGCTATGTGGTACGATAACAATTGCAAAGGAATCACGGCCACTAATGGCGCTAACAATTCGTCAGTTTCTGGAATTTCTATGACATGATCCGACATGCCCTTTACCTCCTTGTCCCCCGAGGTAACTACCGCAGTAATTCGTCCCTTGCGGGCTTTTACTTCTTGAATGTTGCTCACCACTTTCTCGTAACTATTGCCCTTGGTGGCAATCACAAACACTGGCATTTCTTCATCAATCAGGGCAATTGGGCCGTGCTTCATTTCAGCAGCAGGGTATCCTTCTGCATGGATGTATGAAATTTCCTTCAACTTCAATGCCCCTTCAAGCGCTACAGGAAAACACACCCCACGGCCCAGATACAAGGCATTACGACTATCCTTATTGGTGAAGGCAATCTCCTTTAGCTGATCGTTTAGTTTTAATACTTCATCTATTTTAGACGGAATGGCTTCCATTTCATACAGCAATTGCCGGTAACGGCTCTCTGGCAACGTGCCACGCACGCGCGACATGTGTAATGCCATCAACGTAAGTACCGTTACCTGTGCGGTAAAGGCCTTGGTACTGGCTACACCAATTTCAGGCCCAGCGTGCGTGTAACTGCCGCCGTGTGTTGCCCGTGCAATAGAGGAGCCCACAACGTTGCAAATTCCCAAAACGGTGGCTCCTTTAGACTTAGCTAACTCAATGGCCGCTAACGTATCGGCAGTCTCACCACTTTGTGAAATCGCAATCACAATGTCCTCAGGATAAATAATAGGATTACGGTACCTAAACTCAGAAGCGTATTCCACTTCAACCGGAATGCGCGCCAATTCCTCAAACAAATACTCTCCTACTAAGCCCGCGTGCCAAGAAGTGCCACATGCCACAAAAATAATTCGGCGGGCCTTTTCAAATTTCTTTTCGTGATCAACAATACCGCCCAACTTGATTTCACCTTCAGCAGATAACAAACGACCACGCATACTGTCCATAACAGAACGGGGTTGCTCATAAATCTCCTTCAACATGAAATGGTCGTAACCGCCTTTTTCGATGGACTCGAGTTCAAGTGTTAATTTTTGGACATACGGTGTGATTTCCTTGTCCTTCAAGTTGCGAATCTTTAATTCCTGTCCCTTGCGTAAAATAGCTACTTGCTCGTCTTCGAGATACACCACATTCTTGGTGTATTCAATTATTGGCGAAGCATCAGAAGCAACAAAATAATCATCGCTACCAACACCAATCACCATTGGACTGCCCTTTTTTGCGGCAACCAATGTTTCAGGATCATTGCGGTGCATCACCACAATGGCATAAGCTCCAATCACTTGACGCAATGCGGCTTGCACAGCATGCCCCAACTTCATGTTCTCGTGCACCATGATGTCCTCAATCAAATGTGCCAAAACCTCTGTATCGGTCTGCGACAAAAATGCATGGCCCCGCTTTTCAAGTCCCGCTTTTATAGACGCATAGTTTTCAATGATTCCGTTGTGAATCAACACCAAATCCCCAGATTGTGAAAAGTGAGGGTGGGAATTGACATCGTTCGGCTCTCCATGGGTGGCCCAACGGGTGTGACCTATACCAATGCTTCCACTCCTATCGTGTGTACTGGCAAAGGCTGACAGCTCGCTAACTTTCCCCTTTTTCTTATAAACATTCAACTGACCACTTTTGCTAATTAATGCCACGCCTGCACTGTCATAGCCACGGTATTCGAGGCGTTGAAGCCCCTTAATCATTATAGGATACGCTTCGCGATCACCGATATATCCAACGATTCCACACATATATTAACTCTTAACTTTACTAATTTACGCAATTGCGTATAAACACTGACGTATAATGAATTGTTGTTGTTTTCCGAAAAAATTTGATCATTTCATGTGCAGGAAGTTGATTTCCTTTGGGGATAAAAAACGCCACTTCCCACGTGAAATATCCTTCTTGGTCAACCCAGCAAAAGACACGCGATCCAGCTTTATCACTTCGTAACCCAAATGCTCGAACAAGCGGCGCACAATCCGGTTACGCCCACTATGAATCTCAATGCCCACTTCCTTGCGGCTTTCACCGGGAAACTGTAAATCATCGGCCTGAATTTTACCGTCTTCTAACTCAACCCCTTCAATAATTTCACGGAAATGGTCAGCCCGGAGCCCCTTATTGAGCGTAACATGGTAAATTTTCTTTACACCAAATTTAGGATGAGTTAACCGCGCGGTGATTTCGCCATCATTGGTAAGCAACAACACGCCTGTGGTGTTGCGGTCTAACCGGCCAACCGGATAAACGCGCTCTCTGCATGCGCCTTCAATCAGGTGCATAACTGTTCTGCGCTCGCGCGGGTCGTCTACTGTTGTTATATAATCTTTTGGTTTATTCAACAAAATGTAAACCTTCTTCTCCCCTTTAACGGCCTCGTCACCATAGGTAACTTTATCGCCTGGCTTTATTTTATGACCCAATTGGGTCACCACTTCACCGTTCACTTTCACGGCACCGCTGCTAATAAGCACATCGGCATCGCGGCGGGAAGCAATGCCTGAATTGGATAAATATTTGTTCAAACGAATAAGTCCGTCTTCACCCGCTAAACTTTTTGGTCCCGAGGCCTTGCCCTTCTTAGAAAAACGGTCGCTCTTCCCTTTTCCACGATAGCCAGTGTCGTCGTCGCGGCGGGACTTCCTATAATCCGACCGCTCACCTGTTGAGCGGCGCGCAGGGCGCTCACTGTCCCCATCAACTACCTTTTTCCTAAAACTTGGCTCTTCTGCACCATCATCGCCCCAATTAGCCAATTCTCCCTCCGAGCGGCTTCTGCGGACTGGTGGCGTGTCGTCATCCCTTCTGGCCTTTCTAAATCCACCCGAACGTTCTTCTGTGCCCTTTCTGAAAGGACGGTCACCGTCATCCCGCTTTCTGAACGAGTGCTTATCACCATCGTCTCTCTTACCACGAAAGGATTTTTCATCTCCATCTTCACGGCGTGAGCGAAATGATTTTTCTTCCCCACCACGGGTATAGGTCTTTTTTTCACCATCGTCGCTGCGTCGACGGAACGAGCCTGAGTCGCCATCCCGCCTTTTAAACGCAGGGCGGTCGCCATCGTCACGGCGTTTACGGAATCCACCCTCTTCACTGTCTCGTTTTCTATACGCTGGTTTGTCGCCATCGTCACTGCGTTTGCGGAAACCGCCGTCACCGCTGTCTCTTTTTCTAAAGGCCGGCTTATCGCCATCATCACGGCGTTTGCGGAAGCCACTATCCTCTCCGCCATCCCTCTTTCTAAAGGCTGGTTTATCGCCGCCATCGCGGGACTTCCCATATCCCCCGTCACGTTTAGGAAAGGATTTGTCTGCATTAAACCGGGACCCAGCTTCGCCCGCAGCACGCTTCCTGAAAGCAGGACGATCCCCGTCCCCTGATTTCCGTGAGGAACGCTCGCCCCCCAGTTCTTTGTTTTTTGAAAAAGAGCGCTTTTCTTTATACGCACTCTTGCGACCCTTGCCGCCTGAATTTCCGGTTTTTGCCATAGAACAAAGATACCGATTAACGGGCAAGTGGACGGAAAGCTCCTGGCAAATGTTTTACAGTTAGGCCGTTGGTATCCTCTAAAATGGAAATAATGTCGAATCGGGCTTCCAATTGGATGTTGTTTTCCACCAAATAATGGTGCGCCGCTGCTATAATTCGCCGCTGTTGCCCTATTGAGACGGTAAATTCAGGCGCGACAATGTTTTTGACTGAGCGGGATTTCACTTCGACAAAGACTATCCATTCCTTATTTGTGGCAATAATGTCGATTTCGTATTTCTTGAAGCGCCAATTGACTTCTCGAACGGTAAAACCAAGCGACGTCAATAAATTATAGGCAGCGAGCTCCCCCTCCTTTCCTAATGCTAGTTTTTCATTTGATGTCATGAATCGTGTTTTAACCAAAACACAAAATTAACCTCATCGTCAAGATTTCATTCCATTCTGCATTTTGGGTGTTGCTGAAAATACATACTTTAGCTGTTGCATGTTAAAATCCGCCCTTAAAGTTTCTATAACCGCACTCGCCCTGCTAATTCTATTTGGAGCAGGTGAGCCAGGGTTTTCGGGTTTCCTTCATTTTAAATACATCACCAATAAGGATACGTCCCTCAATGTTTACACGGTGAAAGAGCCTTTTGTGCGGCTTGACCAATACACTAAAAACAACAAGCAAATTGAAGGCAGCTTTATTTTCGATCTCTCTAAAAACGCAGTTAAATTCATTAGTCCCCGCCGCAAAGTATATGGCGAACAAAAATCCACGAAACCACAAGAAACAAGCGGTGCTTTCACGATTTACAAAGACGAAAGCAAACACCAGGTAGCAGGACACAGCTGCTTAAAATACACTGTGCGCAACCTAGAAGAGAATACCGAAATCACTTACTACATTCACCACGGTAAATTCACTTTTTTTATGCCACTCGTTAAACTGTGGAACCGAAGT
>CANGWA010000003.1 GCA_947457335.1 Sphingobacteriaceae bacterium | reverse complement strand
CTCGGCCTTTTGTTTTGTCTCGGCCTCTGCTTTCTCCTTAGCTAATTTTTCAGCTTCAGCTTTCTGTTTATTTTCAGCTTCTGCTTTTTGCTTGGCCTCTGCTTCCGTTTTTTCCTTAGCGAGTTTTTCAGCCTCTGCTTTTTGCTTGGCTTCGGTCTCTGCTTTTGCCTTCGCTACTTTTTCGGCTTCTGCTTTTTGTTTGTTTTCAACTTCCGCTTTATCCTTAGCTATTTTTTCGGCTTCCGCTTTTTGTTTGGCTTCAGCGTCTGCTTTATCCTTGGCTACTTTTTCGGCTTCTGCTTTTTGTTTGGCTTCTGCTTCCGCTTTTTCTTTTGCAACCTTATCTGCCTCTGCTTTTTCTTTAGCTAATTTTTCAGCTTCCGCTTTTTTCTTCGCCGCTTCTTCTTCCTTGGCTTTTTTCGCTTCTTCTTCCTTGGCTTTGGCTTTTAAACATTCGCCAACTTTTTCCAATTGAATTTTCGGATAACTTTCGTCGGGCAATAACGCAATGGCTTCACCATAGAGTTTTTTAGCAAGTGGACAATCGGGAATAGCAAGGGCTTTATTGCCTTCGCGGTTTAAACCACAAAATTTTTCAATGATGACATTCTCCGCATCGGCAATACGCGACAAGCCGCCCAACATTTGCTCCGTATACTGCTCATCGTCATCAAACTTCTTCGCACGTGCCTGCCACACCACGCGCACCAAGGGTTGTTGCAATTGACTGTAATCCACCCCCGGAAAAGCTTTCGCCATAATAAACCCACCAATCGCAAATGTGGGCTTGAACCGTTCGTCCTGAATGTCCTCGGGCACGCCCTTCGTGTTCACATAAAATTTCTTGGTATTGTAGCCCGCGTATGAAACCACCAATATGAACTCGCCGTTGCCAGGTACATTTATTGTAAAATCACCATAAGCGTCACTTTGTACTTTTTGCACCAAGGTCGCACCTTGGTACAAAGCAATCTGTGCACCACTCAAACCCTTTTCTTCTTTATCTGCTTCTGTCGTTAATTTCCAGTTGCGGATCTCAACTGTGCTGCTCAGCTTTAATGTCCACCCTTGCCCAAATGCCCATGCATTCAGCAAAAGAAAGGTTAAAATAAATTGTAGCGTACGTTTCACGTTCGTCATTTGGATGCTTTAAAAATACAGAAAAATCACCTTATAGCGCATCTAGCAAGAGGGAATAATGAATAAATCAACCAGTGTTTAGTACTTTTAACCCGTGGTAAGAGCAAAAAAACATCTTGGCCAGCATTTCCTGAAGGATGAAGGAATTGCAGAGCGTATTGTAACCTCTCTCACAGAGGTGGATACGCTAACGCCCATCATTGAAATTGGTCCCGGCACTGGTGTGCTCACCCGCCACCTCATGCACCTCAACCATTTCAATGCGCTGGATGTGGATGAGGAATCAATCGCCTACCTCCAGGCCTCCTACCCGCAGTATGCCAAAAAGTTTCACTTAAAAGATTTTTTGGAATCAGATTTAAAAGCGATTACCAACGGCCCCTTCAACATCATTGGTAATTTTCCCTACAACATCAGCAGTCAAATCATGTTTCGGGTATACGAACAACGGCACGACATTCCTTGTGTGGTTGGCATGTTTCAAAAAGAAGTGGCCGAACGACTGGCGTCACCGCCGGGCTCAAAAGTGTACGGCATTCTGAGTGTGTTGCTACAAGCGTTTTACGACATTGAATACTTGTTTACAGTTAGCGAACACGTGTTTGATCCGCCGCCAAAAGTAAAAAGTGGCGTGATTCGCCTCAAACGCAATGGCACCTTACAACTGCCCTGCAGCGAAGTCTTGTTCAAACAAGTGGTGAAAACAACTTTCAACCAACGCCGCAAAACCATTCGCAATAGCATCAAACCCATGATGAATGGCGCTACGTTTTCACATGCACTGCTCGACAAACGTCCCGAACAACTCAACGTGGCCCAGTTCATTGAACTGACCATTGAAGCAGAAAAAGCAATAGGTAAGGTTTAGGCCGAAATGGCCACTTCCATTTTAAACAACGAGCGATCGTCGTTCATGGATTCAAAAGAAGTGTTGAGCTTGTTGCCACTCTTCATGCAAATAGTGATAAAGCCCAGTCCCGCGCCCTTTTCACTGATTTCATTGTTTTCAAGGCGCTCCAAATAAAAGGCCTTTAAGGCGGCTGGATCGTCAAACGAATTGATTTTAGCAATGTGCCTCGTCATCTTCTCAATGGCCGCATTCGCCACCAAATTTGCTGTAATCATGTTGACCTTTTCGCCATTTAAATACAGCACAAAAAAATTGTGCTTGCGGCCTTCATGGTCGTTATAACCATGGATGTACATGTTTTGAAGGGATTCAATACAAATAAAGAATACCTTTCTCACAAGTCCCTTTGGTAAATTTTTTTCAAGAATTTTGGATTCAATTTCCGTCTCCAATTTGGCAATGGTATCGGGATTCAATAACCCATCATACGAAACCAATACCTCATTGGTACTGCTCACGCGGCTTATTTCCTCCAGAAATTTCTTCTGAAAAAACTCAGCGTCGTTATAGAGGGTTGTGCTCACCGATTACTTGAACAATCCATTCAATTCGGCATCAATCAAACGAATGACTTTTCCGAAATCTTCTTTGTTTTCACTGAAATTAATTTCATCAACATCCACTACCAATACCTTACCCGCTTCATAAGAACTCAACCACGCCTCGTAACGCTCATTCAAACGCTTTAAATAATCGAGACGAATGCTGTTCTCATAATCCCTGCCTCGCTTCTGAATCTGGCGCACCAAGGTTGGTACACTGGCTCTTAAATAAATGATAAGGTCCGGCGCCTTAATCAAGCCTTCCATTAACTTAAACAGCGCAAAATAATTATCAAAATCACGCGTGGTCATCAATCCCATGGCGTGTAAATTCGGTGCAAAAATATAAGCGTCCTCGTAAATGGTACGATCCTGAACCACCGTGTGCTTTCCCTTGCGGATGTCTAAAATCTGACTGAAACGGTTATTCAAAAAATACACCTGCAAATTGAACGACCAACGCTGCATGTCCTCATAAAAATCATTCAAATAAGGATTGTCATCTGCATCTTCGTAATGTGCATGCCATTTATAGTGTTTTGCCAATAACGATGTAAGTGTCGTCTTCCCCGATCCAATGTTTCCCGCAATCGCGATGTGCATATTCGTCAAATAATCTTACTAATATATGGAATTCGCTGACAATCACCAAAAACTATGCCACTAACCAAAAAAATTCGGAAAAATTACCTAGGCGTTTTCATGAGTGATCTGCTCACAAATGGTATCAAGGGCTTCCATCACAGGGGTCAGCTGAATAGAAAGGGTTTCCACCACCTTCGACCCATCAAACTGCTGGTTGTTTAGCGCCGAACGGATCAGCGAACGGGTCAGCGCCGGTTCGCGACCGAAAAGGGACAAAGCCCGCTCTACCAACCAACCGGCTCTTAATAGCCACTTACCCGCCTTAATGAGCGGGGGACGACGGCCAAAATTCTGCTGAACCCGCGAAAAAATAGCTTGGTAGGAATAATTGCCTTCAATCACAATGTAGCGCTCGCCAAAAAGTTCCCTGCGTGTCAACTCCAACATGATTCGGGCCAAATCACCGGCATAAATGTAAGCCGTGGTGCCGGGGGGATAAAAGAGGTTGCCCTTGCGGCAAGTGGTAAACATGCGTGAACTGGATTGGTTATCAAACCCAGCCGATAAAATAACACCCGGATTAACGATCACGGCCTTCAAACCTTCCTCCATGCCCCGCCAAACTTCACGCTCAGCATTGTACTTGCTAATGGCATAGTAACTCTCGTGTCCACTTTTCTTCCAAAAAACCTGCTCCGTCATCTTGCGCCGCAAGTCTTCGTTGTGTATAGTCGCCACCGAACTCACATAACACAATACTACTCCCCCCTTGTACAAACAGGCATTCACCACGTGACGGGTGCCCCCTTCGTTAATCCTAAATAATTTCTCGCGCTCACTCGAACGAAACGAAACATACCCCGCACAATGGTATACTGCATCGCACCCGTCTAATGCGGCTTCAATGGAATAAGGGTCTTCCAACTCCACATCTACCCACTCCAACTGCGCCGCTAACGCCCTTTCACCATAAATGGCAAAAAGCCGCTCGAGGCGCTCGGTGCTAGTAGCGGGACGTTTGGCGGCCCTAACCTGCTCTCCCGCCTTCACTAACTGCAAGGCCACGTGGCTGCCTACTATGCCGCAGGCACCGAGGACTAGTTTTTTCATACAAAAAAGCCCCCTCCAAGACCAATATAAAGCATCATGAGTTGCACCAATAAGCCTAATCCAAAACCCAAGTATAATTGCTGAGCAGTGTGTGCCGCTAACACCAAACGCGCAGTACCAATCACCCCCGCTGTAATAATCAAAACAACAATCGCCCCCATGAGGTCGAGCCGTGCCAAGTAGGACAAGGCTATTGTTACCCCCGTCAACCCGCCAATACCCACCATGTGAGCGCTAATCTTTGTCACGGTATTAATAAGCGCCGTCAACACAATAGCAAGTCCCGCTCCAAGTATAAACAGTTTTATCTCGGGCCATAAATTCACATCCATCAACAAATAAAACAACCCAAAATAAAAAAGCGATGTCACCAAGTAAGGAAAGGTCCGCTCCCGCTGCTCACTCAATGTTAAGTCACCAATGCGTTGTAATTTATAGAGGACAAATAGGTTGATGGAGGGAAAAACAAAAGTAAATACCAAGACGATGAGGGTTAGGCGCCACTTCAATGGTTCGGGAGTCATGTAATCGTATACCGTACCCTTCATGCCGAAGAAAAATAACAAGATGCCATACGTGGGCATGAGCATCGGGTGCAGGAGGACAGATAAACCAGTGGCGATGGTCTTGCGCATCAGCTTAAAAGTTCCGAAAGTTTTTGAATTTCACGGCGCACATCGGCTTGTCGGTAAACAATGTTGTATACCGCATCTGTAATGGGCATGTGCACGTTGTAGGCCTGCTTGATTTCATGCACACACTTCACCGCATAATACCCTTCTGCCACCATGTTCATTTCCATCTGCGCCTGCTTTACACTGTAACCCTTTCCCAACATCGCGCCAAACATACGGTTACGACTAAATTGTGAATACGCAGTAACCAATAAATCGCCCAGATAAGCCGAAGCCTTAATGTCCCTATCAATGGGATGCACCTCATCCACAAACGCCTTCATCTCTTGGATCGCATTGCTCACCAGCACCGCTAAGAAATTATCTCCATACCCTAAACTGTGGCAAATGCCGCCAGCTACGGCAATCACATTCTTTAATACGGCTGAATATTCGGTACCATAGATGTCATCGCTCACCGTTGTTTTTAAATAACGGCAATTGAGCATGGTGGCCAATTCGCGCGCATACAACTCTGTGCGCGAGGCAATGGTCAAATAACTTAACTTCTCAAGCGCTACTTCTTCGGCGTGACAGGGGCCGGTAATGACACCAATGTTCTCAAACGGCACTCCATGCACTTTATGCAGGTATTCCCCAACAATTAAATTGTACTCGGGCACAATGCCCTTAATGGCAGAAAACACCACCTTGTCCTTAAACGTCTCTGCTGGCAAATCACGCAGCGAAGCATGAACAAACGCTGAGGGAATCGCCAACACCACTATCCGTGCTTCGCGAATAGCCGACAACACGTGGTCTTGAAAAACAATTTTAGAAGTATCAAAATCCACCGAGGTCAAGTACCGGGGATTATTGCCAAAGGTGTTGAAGTGCACAATGTCTTCTTGTTTTCGCACATACCAGTGAATGCGCGAGACATTGTTCAATAACAATTTCGCTAATGCGGTCGCCCAACTTCCACTACCAATAACAGCAATATCTGCAGACATCATGCGTTGAAATTACGGAAAAAATGGGAGAGTCATTCTCGCTCTCACCCTCCGCTTTAACTCTGTTTTTTGGGCGCCTGCCTCCGTTAACACCATATACTTTCAGCGGCACCACGCTTTCCGGCTGTAGTTGGCTCGTCCTGCCTGCCTACACTAAGGTGTACGGGGTCTTCCGGCTTCGCCCTCAGCCTCCGTCACCCAAGTGTAGGCACGGCATTACTTCACCAAGCTACTGCCTGCAATCGTTGGCGCACGTTACGGCGAACGTTTTCACCATTTACAGCCCCCTCTAACGCCAGGTTATTTCAATTGCATTTACGAATAAGCACTGCTCAAAACATCCATAACCGAACACGGCTTGCTTCTTCTAGCAACCTTAACAAATAGATGCACACGTCTAATCAATTACTGCACAAGCAGTAAGGCGGACTTAGTGTACGAAAATCAGTATGAATGAAGCGATGAGCACATTACCTAGGTGGTAGAAGGTATTGATGAAAAACAATTTCATCGATTTTCCTTCCCAGGCAATGGTGCTGAGGTCGGTTGGCAAGAAGAAACCGAGATAGGTAAACAACCCGCTCATTACCGCCATAAAACCGGGTGTCATTTCGGTCGACGCTGGAAGTCCCCATGTTGTTGGATTCCACACTGCACAATTGTGCGCTAGTACCCACGCCATAAGCAGGTTACCAAGCAAATTCAAGGTAATTCCTTTCATGAATTCTCCAGTGGTGGGCTTGCGGTCCATATTTAGACCAAGCTCTTTTGCCCACGCCTTACCAAACAAGGGTGTGTACCAAATAAAACCAAAAATAAAAGTGGCTACCACCGTTAACAGTATGGCAAGACCACTGAGTTGAATGTTAGGCATCATATAAATAGGATATTAAACGAAGGTATTCGTAATTGTCGAAGAAACAAATTTTTACTTACCCGTTCAAAGCCGTTTTGAGAGCTGGGCCATTTTATTTGATCACCCCCAACTCTTTACCCACCTTGGTGAAGGCGGCAATGGCTTGATCCAAATGTTCTTTTTCGTGCGCGGCGCTCAATTGCACGCGAATGCGCGCCTTGTCCTTTGGCACCACGGGATAAAAGAAACCAATAACATAAATGCCCTCCGCCAATAATTTATCGGCGAATTGTTGCGAGAGTTTAGCGTCGTACAACATCACCGGCACAATGGCCGATTCGCCTTCGCGAATGTCGAAGCCGGCGGACTTAATACCGGCTTTAAAGTAGTTGATGTTCCATTCTAATTTGTCACGCAGGGTAGTAGTTTCAGTGAGCATGTCGAATACGGCTATGCTAGCACCAACAATAACTGGCGACAAAGAATTACTAAACAAATAAGGGCGCGACCGTTGACGCAACATTTCAATGATTTCTTTTCTTCCACTAGTAAATCCGCCCATGGCGCCACCTAACGCCTTGCCCAAGGTGCCGGTCACAATGTCCACACGGCCCATCACGTTGCGGTACTCAATGGTACCACGCCCCGTTTTACCAATAAACCCAGTGGCGTGGCTTTCGTCCACCATCACCAAGGCATTGTATTTATCGGCGAGGTCGCAAATTTTATCGAGGGGAGCTACAAATCCATCCATGCTAAACACGCCGTCGGTAACAATAATGCGGTGCCGCTGCGCTTGTGCTTTAATGAGCTGCTCTTCGAGATCAGCCATGTCGCAATTTTTATACCGGTAGCGTTGTGCCTTGCACAAACGCACGCCATCAATAATTGACGCGTGGTTCAATTCGTCACTAATGATGGCATCGTTTTCATCGAACAAGGGCTCAAACACTCCGCCGTTAGCGTCGAAGGCCGCTGCATACAAAATGGTATCTTCTGTGCCCAGGAAATCGGCCACCTTTTTTTCGAGCACTTTATGTTGGTCTTGCGTGCCACAAATAAAGCGCACGCTGCTCATGCCGTAACCGTGTGTGTCGAGCGCCTTGCGAGCGCCTTCAATAACACGGGGGTGGCTAGACAAGCCCAAGTAATTGTTTGCACAAAAAATAACAACATCCTTGCCATTTACTTTCACCACTGCATCCATAGGTGTAGTAATGATGCGTTCGCGTTTAAACAATCCGTTGCTTTCGATTTCTGCAAGCGTGTTTTGCAGTTGCTGTTGTAATTGGCCGTACATACTCTTATAAAAACGCTAAAATTAAGGCATTGGTCATTCGTTCGCAACTCTATTTTGCAACTCTTGTCTTGTGATAAATGAGATGCATTTACACGAAATGGTAAAGGGACAATTGGCCACAACGCCTTTTGTAAACGTGCGCCAGCGATTGCAGGCAGTAGCTTGGCGAAGGTGGGCCCTGCCTGCACTTGGGCGGCGGAGGCAGAAGACCCCGTACGCCCTAGTGCGGGCGGGCCCAGCGAGCCAACTACAGCCGGAAAGCGCGTGAAGGCGCCCAAATTAATTGAAAGTTGAGAATGGAAAATGGAGAATTGAGAATTGAAGCATTGGCGTTCATTTACGCGTGAAGGGTTAATGGTAAATTGTTAATGGTAAATGGCGTTGACACACCTCTACCCTCCACCCCTTTTTAGGAGTTGAGAATTGAGGCGTTTACACCACCCCTCCTGTTCTCTCTTCTTCAACGCCATCGCGATTCATTTTATGAACTCGCGCTTTTCGATTAACTTTATCCCTTACAATTTTGAAGGAAGGTATGACCTATATTATTTCTGGGATTCAGCAAGCTGGCGTGGGCGTAGAAAATGTGGAAGCGGCGTTTAAATGGTACAATGAACATTTAGGCATGGATATTCCCGTGTTTGATGAAGCGGCAGAGGCAGCCTTGATGTTGCCTTATACGGGTGGAAAACCGCAAAGCCGCAGGGCCATTTTAGCAATCACCACCAAGGGTGGCGGGGGATTTGAAATTTGGCAGTACACCAGCCGCACACCGGTAAAACCTACCTTTAAGGCAGAAGCCGGCGATCTGGGCATCTTTATCGTAAAAGTGAAATCCGACAACGTGCAGGCGACTTTTGACGTGCTCAAGAGCAAGGGGGTAAAGCTGCTCACACCTGTTACCACTGCGCCTTCAGGCAAAAAGCATTTTTATCTGGAAGACCCCTACGGCAACATTTTTGAAATAATTGAATTCGACGATTTCTTTAGCACCGGTCGCGCGCAAGGCGGTGTGGCAGGAGCCGTGGTAGGGGTAACCAATATGGACCGTGCCATTACGTTTTATCAACAAATCCTTGGGTTTGATAAAGTGGTGTACCGCACAACGCAATTGCAAAGCGATATGCACGGTGTGCCTGGCGGCAATCAAGTGCTCGAGCGCGCCTTGTTAACGCATTCGAAAAAAAGAGTGGGACCGTTTTCTGAATTGCTAGGTCGCGGTGAAATTGAATTAATTGCTGTTAAGGAACGGTCGCCACGAAAAATATACGAAGGGCGTTTCTGGGGCGATCCGGGATTCATTCATTTGTGTTTTGACATTCGCAACATGGCGGCTTTGAAAACAGCATGCGAAAAAGCGGGACATCCGTTTACTGTGGATGGTGGCGCTGGCTTTGAAATGGGTGAAGCGGCCGGACACTTTACCTACATTGAAGATCCTGATGGCACCTTAATTGAATTCGTTGAAACCAAGAAAGTGCCGCTACTCAAAAAAATTGGTTGGTACTTGGATTTAAGAAAACGTCCCGCTGAAAAACCATTGCCCAAATGGATGCTTAAAACCATGGGGTTGAACCGAAAGAAATGCTAACATTCAACTCAACATGACGAGAAGGTCTACTTTTATAGGCGAAGAGAAAACACGCCTCTATACGTCTGGACCTTCGATTGTTTACGTGAGTTTACTCGTATTGGGTGTTGTCTTTTTCATAGAATTAGTGGCGCTCAGTTGGCCTGGTCCCACAGTGCATAGGGTGGATGAAAGCGACGTGCCCACGCCTTGGTATGTTTGGCTAATTCCCGCTTTATTCGCTGGCTTCGCCGGTATGGGTTTATGGTACCTATTACGCTTAAAGTTTATTCGGCTTTACCCCCGCGAGCTCAAACTCATTCGGCCTTTTGTGCTGTACCGCCGATCGTATCACCTATCAAAATCGACCATCCTCGACGAGTCCCCTTTTGAAAAGAAATACCGTGACAACGGCACGGAATGGGTGTATTACAGTGGCCTGCAGTGCACCATTCGCTTCAATGAATCACAAAAGATTAAAATCAACAATTTGGAAATAACCCATTACAACGCATTGATAAAACAAATAAAGCGCGCCCAAAATGGACTTCCTCTCCATTCGCAATCGTTACAAGAATATACCAGTGGGGCCCTGTATTGGATCATTTTGTTCTTACTGGTCCTTTCGATTGGGCTTGGGTACGGACTTTACCAACGATAAGCCGCAATTCATCGGTAGTAGCGTTTTAAAGTCGGTTTAACGATTCGTCTTTTTCTGCTGCAGCAGCCCTACTCTACCTTTAATTGTTGTACCAACCCTTCACATCCCTTTTGCACCAACTGAAAGACTTCTTCAAAGTCTTTCTCTGAGCCGTAGTAAGGGTCGGGGACTTCAGCATTTTTTCGATTCAAAGCCAATTCGAGAAAGAGGTTGACCTTGGCTTTTTGTTCTGCGTTGGAGGCCTGGCGCACCACCAGGTTATAATTGTTTTGATCCATGACCAACACGTGATCGAACCTATCGAAATCAGCCGCCGTGAATTGGCGCGCCCGCAGTGGTTTCAAATCAACGCCATGTTTGGCCGCATTGGCCATGGTGCGCCGGTCGGGGGCTTCTCCGATATGGTACCCAGCCGTTCCCGCACTGTCGATGTGCCAAGCAAGTCCCAATTTTTCATTCATGTGCAACAACACCCCCTCTGCCAGGGGCGAACGGCAAATGTTCCCTAGACAAACAAATAAAATGCGCATTTTAGTTCAAAATCACAATTTTAAATCTATTATTTTAATTTTTCATGCAAATTCAAATCATTTTATTAATTTTCTAAAATATTTTAGAATATAAACTTATGTATTCAGAAAAACGTCAGCTTCTTGAATTTGTGGTGGCCCGCCAAAAAGAGCTGGCGCCCATTCAACACCTAGAGGTCCCGAATGGGGGATGGATTCAGCTCATTCGGAAGTCGATTGGCATGTCGTTACGGCAGTTGGGGGCACGTTTGAATATTTCGGCGCAGAGCGTGAGGGACATTGAGCGGCGGGAAGCACAGGGCAGCATTACTCTCTCCTCCTTGCAAGAAGCGGCCAAGGCCTTGGACATGAAAGTCGTCTATGCGATTGTGCCCGAAACCGACACCTTGCAAACGCTGATTGAAAAAAGGGCAAGGGTCCTCGCTACTGAGATTGTAGAGCGCGCGCACCACAACATGTTGTTAGACCATACCGAAATGGCCGATGAGAAAAAAACAGGGGCCATACAAGAACGCACCCACCGATTAATAAACGAAATGCCTCGCTATTTATGGGATTAAACGTTGCCCCACCCACCATCACAGGCGAATTGAGACGCAAGGGTCTTTCCGACCCCGCCACCATCAGAGAGATGGAACACCACGCTATCGAAAAAGCGCTGGAGTGGTTTTACTTTAAACCGTTCACTGCTGAAGAAGTATTGAAAGAGGACTTTATCAAATTCGTACACAAAAAAATGTTCGGCACGGTGTGGAAACAAGCGGGTCAATTCCGTCAACGGGAGCAGTCTCCGGGTTGTCGGTGGACCAATATTGGCATTCAACTGCGGCAACTCCATGCCGATGCATTGGACCGTTTTACAAACGCCACCTATCCCCCCACCGAACAAGCGGTAAGGTACATGCATGGCTTGATGACCATTTGTTGTTTCGAGCACGGCAACGGCAGGCATGCGCGGTTCATGGCTGACTTGATGGTTACTAAACTTTTCGGAGAAGCCCCGTTGACTTGGGGCCGTCTTCAAAACACTTCAGCCGATGACCTACGCAGCCATTACACCGCTTGTCTCGAGGCCGCCGACTGCAACGACTACGAGCCCTTGATTCGCTTTTCACGGTCATAACTGCAATTATCTCCGTATCTTTGCCGCTCTGGTAAAAATTGGAAATATTCAACTCCCTGAATTCCCGCTATTATTAGCACCCATGGAAGACGTGAGTGATCCGCCATTCCGCTATGTGTGCAAACAATACGGTGCCGACTTGATGTACACCGAATTCATTAGTAGTGAAGGGTTGATTCGTGATGCCATTAAAAGCAGGAAAAAGCTCGACATATTTGATTACGAGCGTCCCATCGGCATACAAATTTTTGGGGGAGATGAAGAAGCCATGGCGTTATCGGCAAAAATTGTCGACGCCACACAACCCGATTTGGTGGACATTAATTTTGGTTGTCCCGTAAAAAAGGTTGTCTGCAAAGGCGCCGGCGCAGGGGTATTAAAAGATGTGGACTTGATGATTCGCCTAACCAAGGCCGTTATTAAATCCACCCACTTGCCTGTTACTGTGAAAACGCGGTTGGGGTGGGACGAGTCCATGATCAACATTATGGAAGTAGCAGAGCGTTTGCAAGACGTAGGCGTGGCAGCCCTAACCATACATGGTAGAACCCGTGCACAGATGTACAAGGGCAGTGCCAATTGGAACCATATAGCAGAGGTTAAGCACAATCCCAAAATAAAAATACCCGTTTTTGGAAACGGCGATATTGATTCACCCGAAAAAGCCTTAGAATACAAGAACACTTACGGTGTCGACGGCATTATGATTGGCCGGGCAGCCATTGGTTATCCCTGGATTTTTAATCAGATAAAACATTTCTTTGCCACCGGGGAGCATTTGCCTGCACCCACCATTGAAAACCGCGTTGAAGTGTGTCGCACCCACCTCATCAAATCAGTAGAATGGAAGGGTGAAAAATTAGGACTATTGGAGATGCGCAACCACTATGCGAACTATTTTAAAGGTGTACCAAATTTTAAAGAAACACGCACCAAATTGGTAACACTAAATACCATGGCTGATTTGCTGCAGGTATTAGCTGAGGTGCCGCACACCTATTCGGCCTCAATCCATTAATAATGGCATATAAAGTCCCAACTGCCTTTGTACGAAACCCCATACAAGTTAATCACACCCCACAAGAATAACCTTTTTTACGGGTAGGTGTAGGCGAGGGTGCAAGTACTTAACAAAATAAACACCCGCGGCAGCATCTAAATTATAGATGGCTTTGTTGGCTCCTTTATTGAGGTTTACGTACTCTTCAAAACAAACAACCCCTAATTCATTAACAATTTGCACAAGCACATCTCTCTTCAGTTCATCGACATGTGTTTCGACTTCAATTCGTTTGCAACTTGGATTAACCAACACTTGATAGTCATTTGTGCGCATAGCGGCGCAATTCAAATAAGTTGTACCATGCACTGTCCTTTGATTGGCACTATTAATGCTCACCAAGCGGTAATAATCAGTGCCGTTGGTATGATCGTCGACATAAGTGGATTTTGTCCCAGAAACCAATAAACCGCTTGATTCTGTATAAACAACTTCCCACGTTTCATTCGCCAAGTACTTTTCAAGAACTACTGTGTAGGTGTCTTCAACCAAGTAATTGCTCCAAGTGATTTGAGCGTTACCTGCAGCACACTCGGCGTTGAAATGACTGATGGTAATGGGGAGTAGATTAACAGTGCCTGTGTTTTTGGAGCCAAACGTAAATGGGCTAAAACTAGTCATGTTGCTAGATGTTGCAATAGAGCCAGAATACGTGTTCGAGCAAGAACCCGTGATCACACAGTTTTCTGAGGCATTCTCCCAGCCCGTGCCATTAAAATGTGCAATGTTAAGATTCGCATTATTGCAACTGTTGATGCCGCTCGAGGTAGCGTTGCTCCAATAGAGTGTAACAATACCTCCTGTTGTTCCAGAGGTACGACTTAAATCCCAATACTCCACAGCTGAAACACGCGTAAGTGTTGGCGTGATGGATGTCGCTAACGACAAAGCACTTGCGTGTGTATTAGCAAAGTACTCTGCCTTGAAAGTAGCAGTAGAGGACATGGAGCTAATACCAATTGGTGCATACCTGCCATTTTTACCAACTGGAAAGACAAAAGAGGCTGAGCCTGTTTTGCTCATAGGACCACTAACATAAGACGCAGAGCTTCCGCCGTAAACTGAAGCCGTTGACGACGCAACCAGCATAGATAACGAACTTGTTTCTACAATGCCAGCAGTTAAAGTAAACGAGGTGGAGACGTTAAGCGGCGCATTCAGGGTTACTGTCCCTGAAGAATTGTTGAATTCGACTTCGGTGACCGTATAGTTACCAGAACCGGATACAGTCTGTGCATTGCCAGAACCATTAAAAATTAACACACTGGTAGTGGTGGTGAGCGCTCCATTGATGGTCAGATTACCTGCAATATCTGTCTCAATGGGATGTAGCACCAATGATTTGGACGAATTAAGGATAAGGGTATAAAACTCTGCTGTACTATTCCCCGTTAAACTGCTGGTGCCATTGAAAGTTACATCGGAGTTAGCGGGGTCTATATCGCCATCGTTTTGAAAATCTGCAGTGACAAATATTTTGGAGGTCAATGGGTTTAGACGCGTAAAGGATGATCCATTGATAACCACTTGCGAAAAAGTACAAACGCCTGTTCCCATAATAGAGTCGGTTCCCATAAAAATAAAGTAGGGAACAGTAATTGGGGTACTGTTGGAGCTATTGTTGTAAATATTTCCAGACAAATAGAGCGAACCCGAGGTAGCCGACATGGAAAATTGTGTGGTGCCCGAAAGCGTTAAATTGTTGGCTATAGTAAAGGAGTTGCTACTAGTGGTCTTAACGGAAGCGTTGGATAACACAAGGTTAGAATAATTCGTAGAAGGCGTTTTTACCGTTTGTGCAGATGAGCCCTTGTACTCTACCGTGTTGCTGGTTTCGGCTGCATCTAAGACGCCCGTAGTGAGCAGCGCTCCAGCACTGCCACCAATCGCTAGCGATGACCCTGATCTATTCTTCCAGATGCTGGTAGTTGCATTAGTACCGACCAAGTTGTTTTCTATTGTAATGGCGCCATAATTATTCACAGTTACAGATGCCGCCAGCGTAACCGCTGTTGAAAAAGTCAAATTAGCATCAGAGGGAATCACTTTATCGACGCCCATGTAAAAAATGCCGCTGCCACTTACCACCCCATCGCCATCAATATAGAGACCATTGATACTGGATAAGCTGAAATTGCTTGCGCCAAGCACAACGCTGCCATCGATATCAACATTGCCATTTATTGATAAGTTTTTTCCGGCTCCACCAGTCAGTTTTAATTGTGTGCCATTTCCTATGCTCAAATCACCAGAAATTGAAACCGATTGAGTGGAAACACATGTACCAGTTCCACTCATTGTTAAATCAGGAAACGCCCAAACGGTTGAAGCGGTAAAGGTACCATTATCAAAGGTGTTGAAATACTGTGAAACGTTTAGAGAAAACGATTGGTCAGTCAGTACGCCGCCGTTATTAATGTTTAGGAGATAGATGTTTGGACTGTTCACATTCAGCGTCACAGAATGGGCGATGTTTACAGCACTGCTGCCAGTTGGCACACAATTACATGAAGCTCCTCCCGACGAAAGGCTCCAGATGGCTGGATTGTTCCATAAACCATTTGCAATACTGTAAAACGCAGTGGTGTTAATAGCTCTGGCAGTGCCAGACGGGTTACCAGCAGTAGCTGAATAAGAGGTGCCTGAGGCAGTAAAACCTAAAAATGAACCATCAACTTGATCGCCATTATTCGGGGAATTGGTAATGTCATAACACAGCCAAAAATGATAGCTGCCAGCGGCACTAATCACTTGGCTGCCTGTAACAACAAAAGAACCATTCACTACGCTTGCAGTGCCATATAGGCTGGTCTTATTGAACATTTCATTTACCCCCGTATAGTAGACGCGAATCAATGAGAGATTGGTTGTTGGGTTCTGCGTTGCAAGTCCCGTACCAACCGTACTAAAAGTTAAACTTGTTACGCTCAAAGCGCTGCCGCAAGTGCCCGAAAAGGTAATCTCTACTTGTAGCACAGGGTTTGCTGTCATGTTTGGGAACAAATCAGCAGAGCTCGTTTGTGTTGTTGAATTCTGAGAAACAGCTAGGGGCGAAGCGTATGTAAAATCACCAATGGAGAGTCCTGAAGATGGATTTGCGGTAGAGTTGTCAATTGAAAAAGATCCGCCTGTTCTACAAATGAAAGACGTGCCGGCACTCTGGCCCTTTATTTGAATCCCTTTAAATTGAATGGATGTTAGGTTTTGATTGGAACTAGATGTTGAAACATTGACGGTAACGCCGTCAACGGCAATCGTGTATCCATTAATTGTGACCTCCGCATCGGTAGAGCTGACGGTGCCCGTAGAAGGGTTAAATGCACAGACAGTGCTGGAAAACCCAATGATTAAGGTTTTGTTTGTTTGGTTTTTTCGGAACGCTTGGTTACCTAATATTTTTGTCTCATTTATTGCAAAAGAGCCCGTAACAAATGCAGTAGGGTAACTGTTGGTACAAGTGCTAACCGAGGTGAATTTTGTGACACTAACCGATGCAACGACCTTTATCGACATTAAGGTTAACAACAAGAAAAAAACTCCTTTAAATACAGATTTCATACTCATACCAAATTCAGTATTTATTTGACTTCATTTTTTTGTCTGTAAGTTTTTAAATTCATTTGAATCTCCATTTGGAAGCAACGCAGCGCGTTAGCGTATATAACACGGCTGCTCGGTATTTACACACCGTTGCCTGCGACGAATACGCCTCAAAAAAGAAATGTACGAATTGCTAAAAAAATTCTCCAACAGCGGACGACTGCGTAGCGCAACTGTTTTTATATGTCCTTTTAATTTGAATCAGGTTTTCAAAAGATGGATGCGGTTATTCTCGGGCCCCGTATGAAATAAACAGATTTCGTCAAATACCTATTCATTTGGTAGTCGAAACCGCAAATCGCAAGCGCTCAATCGTTTTGAAGATGCGCACTAACCAACACACCTAGCTGAGTTACATTTAAAAAAGGCATTCACGCCCTATCTGTAAAGCAACATCGGCAAATTAAGTCCACAGAATTTTTTTGGTTGCACTGTACACATTTCAACCAAACCCAAGCAGATGCCTACCGTCAATGGGCCTCAAGCCAATTTAATCCCACACCCATTTCAACTTCTAAAGGCACTTTTAAAGGTAGTGCTTCGCGCATGTGTTTTTCAACGAGAGTTTTTACATGGTCGATTTCGGGTTTGTATACGTCAAAAATCAACTCGTCATGCACCTGTAATAGCATTTTTGTTTTGAGTTGTTGTTGTTGCATCTCTCGGTAAATATTAATCATCGCCACCTTTATCATATCGGCTGCTGTGCCCTGAATAGGAGCGTTAATCGCATTTCGTTCTGCAAATCCACGAACGGTTGCATTGGCAGAATTTATGTCCCTTAGCCACCGTTTACGTCCTAACAATGTTTGCACATATCCGTTCTCACGGGCAAACGCAATTTGATCATCCATATAGTTACGGATGGATGCATATTCTCTGAAATAATTATCTATGAGCTCCTTGGCTTCACCGCGTGGAATATTGAGGTTCTCTGCTAGTCCGAAAGCCCCCTGACCATAAATAATACCAAAATTCACACTCTTGCTTTTGTAGCGCATCTCCTTGGTAACAGCGCTTTCTTCAACACCAAACACGCGTGCTGCGGTTGCCGTATGAATGTCCTTCCCTTCCCTAAAGGCGGCACACATGTTTACATCGCCACTAATGCTGGCCACAATGCGCAACTCAATTTGTGAATAATCCGCGCTCAATAATACATGTGCTTCGTCGCGCGCAACAAAGGCTTTCCGAATCTGACGGCCTCTTTCTGTACGAATAGGGATGTTTTGCAAATTTGGGTTATCGCTACTCAAACGTCCCGTTACTGCCACTACTTGATTGTAGGTGGTATGTATGCGTTGCGTGAAGGGATTTACCAATTCAGGTAAAGTGTCTACATAAGTGTTCTTTAGTTTAACAAGTTCACGGTAATCCAAGATTTTAGACACAATAGGATGTGCCTTTTCCAGTTTGCTCAATACATCTTCACCTGTAGCATATTGGCCGGTTTTCGTTTTCTTTGGCTTTTCAACTATTTTTAGATAATCAAAGAGGATCTCACCGACTTGCTTCGGAGAGGACACGTTGAACCTTGTTCCCGCTAATTCTTGAATTTCCTTGTCTACCGCCACCACATCTTCCTGAAGCTGCGCACTCATTTGGTGGAGGGTGCCAGTATCAACACGTATGCCTTCTCTTTCCATATTCGCTAAAACTGTAATGAGTGGTACTTCCACTTCATTGAACAATTTATCTACATCATTGTTTTTCAACTCGGGAGCGAATTTCTCCTTAAGCTGGTACGTCACGTCGGCATCTTCAGCGGCATATGCAGCGATTTGTTCGAGTGGCACATCGCGCATACTGTTTTGCTCCTTCCCCTTTTTCCCAATTAAGGTGTCTATACTTACTGGAGAGTAGTTAAGATACGTTTCAGCCAACACATCCATGTTGTGACGCATATCTGGCTTAATTAAAAAGTGAGCCACCATCGTATCAAACAGACGGTTTTTAATTTCAATTCCGTAATTCTTTACTACCTGGTAATCGTACTTAATGTTTTGTCCGATAAGTGTTTTAGTCGTGTCTTCAAACAGCGGTCTAAACAAATTTAGTCGCGCTTGCGCCTCAGCACGATCGGCACTCAACGGTACGTACCAAGCATGAAATGATTTTATTGAAAAAGAAAGTCCAACCAACTCTGCGTTCAGGCTATTCAAGCCGGTTGTTTCAGAATCAAAACAAAACTCAACATGCTTATTGATGATCGCCAGCATCGCCATTACTTTTTCATCGGTATCTGCTACCTCATATACATGCGGCACATCATTAATCGTCTTAAAAATAGTCGCTTCGGGAATTTCGAGTGGTGCCTCGTCTTCTGCCACATCAAATAAAGAGGCTTGCGCAGGGTTCGCCTTAGGGGCGGGTTTAGCCGCTGGGAGCGACTCGTTGCCACCAATATCCTCGCCTAAAACCAGTTGCGCAATACGCCTAAATTCGAGCTCACGAAAAAGATTCAACAAGGCTTCTTTGTTGACTGGTTGTATAGCAAGTTTATCTTCTTCTAGCTCAACGGGACAATCCAAAATAATCGTGGCTAACCGTTTGGACTGAAGAGCCATTTCCTTATTGTTCTCTACTTTTTCCTTGAGCTTGCCCTTAAGTTTATCAGTATTGTTAAGTAAATTTTCAATTGAACCAAAATCTTTAACCAGTTGAATGGCAGTTTTCTCACCCACACCGGGAATGCCAGGGATGTTATCGACTTTATCCCCCATCAAACCAAGTATATCAATCAGTTCACCAACATTACGGATGTCCCATTTCTTGCAAACCTCTTCAACTCCCATAATTTCGGCGCCGTTTCCTGAACGAGCGGGCTTATAAATAAAGGTGTTCTGGTCTACCAATTGTCCGTAATCTTTATCAGGCGTCATCATGTAAGTGGTGAATCCTGCCAACTCGGCTTTTCGCGCGAGCGTGCCAATTACATCGTCGGCTTCATACCCTTCAAGTCCAATCATTTGAATATTGAACCCCTTTATCAATTCGGTGATGTAAGGCAAGGCTGTACGCAAATCTTCCGGCATTTCCTCACGATTAGCTTTGTACTCGGAGTATTCTTCGTGCCGCTGGGTGGGACCGGAGACATCAAACACCACTGCGATGTGTGTCGGTTTCTCTTTGTTTAATATTTCTAATAACGTGTTCGTGAATCCAAATACAGCTGAGGTGTTCAACCCTTTGGAGTTAATGCGCGGTGCATTAGAAAATGCGAAGTAGGCGCGGTAGATAAGTGCGTAAGCGTCTAGCAAAAATAATTTGCGATCCGTGTCTTTTGTAATCATGCGTCAGTAAAGGTATGATGGTATCACACCGAATTAAAGGTAATTGAAAGTTTTGATAAGGCGGGTTTAGTGCGGAAAGGAAATCTGATAAAAATTTTTCCAGAATTTTCCTGTGACCAGTATCCGATCTGTCTTTTTATCCCAAGCAATGCCATTCATCTCCAGCAAATTAATGTTACCACCTCTTTCTTTATTATAGAGCGCCGAGACATCTATTTTTGCTTTCACCTTGCCATCGTTTGGATCGATTTTCACAATCATGTTCTTAGTCCACAGATTGGCGTAAATAAATCCATTGATGTATTCCAATTCATTGATCATGTCTGTTGCAAAACCACTCTCTGTCACCGCCACCGTCTTAACGACTTGGTAGGTAATTGGGTCGATATAGGTCAGATTATACGTGCCATCGCTCATGATAATATATTGACCATCGGTTGTCAACCCCCATCCTTCTTTGTTCGGATAGTTGAATGTTGCGAGCTGCTGGTAGGTCTTTGCATCGTAAACAAATCCTTGTTGGTTTTGGTACGTGACTTGGTAAATTTTTCCATTCAACACCACCATGCCTTCTCCAAAATAAATGCGCTTATCTAACTCGGCCTTGATATGCAGTTTTCCGGTACTGGTATCCACAACCCCCAATGCAGAACGGGCTTGCGGCAAATAGTCTGGCGCCCCTGTACTTTCCAACAACTTCCCGTCTTCAAACAACAATCCCTCTGTAAAGGCGGTTTCATCGTGCGGCAAGGTCCGCACAAGGGTATAATCCATCATCGGAACGGGCTCTGGCGCAGGCTTACTAGCGCTAGGCGCTTCTTGTGGCTGTTTTGTTTCACCGCAGGCTACTAACAACAGCGCTAGTGCTAAAAATAAGCTTCGGGTTAGTTTAATTTCCATGTGCTTCCTTCCTTACTGTCCTTCACCTGTATTCCTGCAGCGAGCAGTTGATCCCGGATCTGGTCGCTCAATGCAAAGTTTTTCTCAAGCTTCGCTTTGTGGCGGATATCTAATATCATGTTCATCACTTCTGCAAGCGCCTCACTGGTTTTGCCCGTCTCTTCCTCAGTCGCCAATCCAAGCACATCAAAGACAAAATGCTCATAAATGTCCTTCAACAACTGTATGTCACCAACCGTGACCTTTAATTTCTTATCATTAGCGGTATTGATAATGCGCACGGCATCGAAGAGTTGTGCAATTAAAACAGGCGAATTGAAGTCATCATTCATTGCCGCATAACAGGCTTCTTGAATTGCACGAATATTTTCATCCGATGTTCCTGATGGTTCTAATGTTTGCAAGGTCTTCCAACTTTGCATCAGTCGCTCAAACCCTTTTTCGCTCGCCTGCAAAGCCTCATTGCTGAAATCCAAAGTGCTCCGATAATGGGTTTGCATCATGAAAAAACGCACGGCCATTGGACTATACCCCTTCTCTAGCAACGGGTGATTTCCTGTAAACAATTCGTTTGGAAGGAATCCATTACCTGCAGACTTTGACATGCGCGCACCGTTAACAGTGAGCATGTTGGTATGCATCCAATATTTTACAGGCTCAGCATGATAACACCCTTTTGATTGTGCAATTTCATTGGTATGGTGGGTGGCTTGCAAATCCATACCCCCACCATGTATATCAAAGGTGTCGCCAAGGTACTTCCTGCTCATGGCAGAACATTCAATGTGCCAGCCCGGAAAACCCCATCCCCATGGCGATGGCCACTGCATGAGCGTCTCCGGTTTTGCCTTGATCCACAAAGCAAAATCGAGTCGCCCCTTTTTCTCATCCTGTCCATGCAACTCGCGCGTTCCCTCCAATAATTCTTCGAGTTTGCGGTTGGTCAACTGACCATAATTGTATTCCTTACTATATTTCTCTACATCAAAATAAACCGTTCCCTCTTTTTCATAAGCAAACCCATTGGAGATGATTTCCTTGATCATTTCAATTTGCTCACTGATGTGCCCCGTTGCCGTAGGTTCAATGGATGGAGGCACGGTATTGAACCGCGCCATAATGTTCCTAAAACCCACCGTGTACTTCTGCACAATTTCCATTGGCTCCAATTGTTCAAGGCGCGCCTTCTTTGCGAACTTGTCATCCCCTTCGTCACGGTCACCTTCTAAGTGTCCAGCGTCTGTTATATTCCGCACATACCTTACCTTGTAACCAAGATGTCGGAGGTAACGGCATATCAAATCAAATGAAATAAAGGTTCGGCAATTACCTAAATGCACATCGCTATATACTGTCGGTCCACAAACATACAGTCCAACATAAGGGGGATTAATGGGTTGAAATACCTCCTTCGAACGGGTAAGCGTGTTGTAAATGTAGAGTGGTTGCATGCTGTAAAAATACTCCAAAAAAAAGACCGACAAATGCCGGTCTCTTCATCAATTAATATTAATTAGTCTTTTTTGGTGGCGTTTGGGCGGGAGCGGCTGGTTTTGGTGCAGGAGCTCCTGGTTTCGGCTGTGTGCTTTGTGCCCCTGGAATCACCGCAGCAGGCATGCTTTCCAATTTCTTCTTTACAGCAATAAAGATGTCGTCTGAACCGTCAAAATAGAGGACGGTATTGTTGCTTGGACTAGTGTCGAGCACATACTTGTACCCCATTTCCTTTGCCACTGCATCGACTGCCTTCTTCGCCTTTTCAAAAATCGGACGGGTTAGCTCTTCTTGTTTACGCTTATAGTCCTCAGCAGCTTGCTGCTGGAAGTCCTGAATACGGGCCTGCAACTGTTGAAGGCTTTCCATTTGGGATTTTTTTACGAGTTCCGACAAATTCGGCTCGTCTTCCATGTACTTTTTATACTTGGTTTCCAGCTCGTTTTGCATGGCAATGATTTCATCTTGCAAACCTTTCAGGTAGCTTTGAGCCACTTCTGTTGCAGTTTTGGTTTCCGGCATGACGCTCACGAGTGAGTCGAAATTGATATGTGCGATTTTCTGAGCACCTGCAGGTAAACTAAATGCGAGTAACGCGAACAGGACCAGTGTTTTTAACTTATTCATCTTTTTTGTTGCTTGAATTCTTAAAGGGGGTAAAATTACTTTTTATATCCGAGGTAAACCAATACATCGTCGCTTTTGTCGTATTTACTATTGGCATACAACAAGGCCACTTGTCCTGCCTTATCCATCATAAATCCGATACCATTCTTTTCAGCTACTGCTTTAATGGCATTATATACTTTGTCCTGCAGGGGTTTTACCAATTCTTGGCGCTTTTTGAAAAACTCACCATCCACACCAAACCGTTTGCGTTGTAACTCTTGAACTTCTTTTTCGCGGGACTCAATCTCACTTTCTCTTTTTTTCTTCATTTCCTCTGTGAGCAAGATGGCATCGGCTTGATAGGCTTTTCGTAATTTTTCTAATTCTGCCATCTTGGTCTCAATTTCTTTTTGCCATTGTTGGCTGGTTTTGTCAAGTTCAGCCTGAGCCGCTTTGTATTCAGGGATCTGACTCATGATGTAATCAGTGTCTACATACCCAAACTTGGCGGCACTCTGCGCAGAAGTATGATTTGTGATTGCGAAAAGCAACGTGAAAATCAAAAGTAATTTTTTCATCGTTATTTCAATTTATACATAAAACATGCCACAAAGGGTGATTCTGCGGCGTTAACTAATTTTATAATTCTCCAATGGTTCCGCCGATGGTGAAATGGAACTGCCCTTGACCAAAACCACCTGAACTATTGCTGCGCAAAGGCGCATCAAAGCCCCAGCCGTAATCAAAACCAAGTAATCCAAACATTGGTAAGGCAATGCGAATTCCGACACCTGCACTGCGTTTCACTTTAAGGGGATTGAAGGTTCTGAAATTAGCCCATGAATTCCCTGCTTCGGCAAAACCAAGTACAAAAATTGTCGCCGATTGACTCAAGGTGAGTGGGTAACGCAATTCCATCGTGTAACGGGCAACGATTGGATCACCATAGAAACTGCTGGAAGGATCGGCATACCCACGCAAGGCAATGATCTCGCGAGCGACAAAGTTCTGGAATCCACTCAGTCCACTTCCGCCCAAATAAAAACGCTCAAATGGCGAATAACCAACATTCTTATTATAATACCCAAGGAAACCATAACCTACCTTAGTGCGTAACACCAAATTGCGCGACTCCTTACCTTCTGCGGCGCGTTTATTTGTTAATTGAAGGAACCATTCGGCTGTAAATTTGTACTTCTGATACTCAATAAATTTGTACCGCTCACGGTCCGTCATGTCCGTATAATTCTTCCCGTTGAACAAAGAATAGGGTGGTGTTAACTGTCCACTAAATGTTACATTCGAGCCTGATTTTGGGAAGATGGGATGATCCGTAGAATTTCTCGAGATAAATAGTCCTAGACTAAAATCGTTTGCATAGCCTTCTTTAAAGACAAAGGTGTTGCCATAGTTATACAAATCGTAGTAGTTGTATGTCAGATTGGTTTGCATTTGAAACCAGTTGTCGGGCCATTTTAATTTTCTTCCCAAGCCAATGGAGCCGCCGATGATGGACATGGACTGACGGGTCGTGTTGTAAGATTTTACTCCATTTACATCGACGTACTTGCGCTGTCCATTACTAAATAACGAGTGGTAAGCGGAAATGGTAAACGCATTGGGTTTCTTACCCCCCAACCAAGGCTCAGTGAATGAAAAGTTATAAGATTGATAATACAAGCCATTGGTTTGAGCACGCAACTGAAGTGTTTGGCCATCACCACTAGGTAAGGGACGCCATTCGCTGCCTTTGAACATGTTGCGGGCTGAGAAATTGGTGAAACGAACACCGAGTGTGCCGATAAGTCCCAAACCATTCGAGCGCGTATTTCCGCCCCAACCACCACTTAGTTCAATTTGATCGCTTGGCTTTTCCTCAACAATGTACTCAATGTCCACTGTGCCGTCGGCGGGATTAGGCGTAGGAATGACATTTAATTTCTCAGGATCAAAATATCCCAATGCAGCCAATTCCCGATTGGTTCGCATGACGTCCGAACGGCGGAACAATTGTCCTGGTCGTGTACGGATCTCCCGATAAATAACATGGTCGTTGGTTTTTTCATTTCCTCTTACCGTTACTTTATTAATAATGGCTTGCTTGCCCTCGTACATCAATACATCAAAATCAATGGTATCGTTATGCACATTGCTTTCTTGGGGATTCACCTGGAAGAACAAGTACCCGTCGTCGAGGTACAACGACGAAATGTCCATGCCATTGGGATTCATGAACATTTTCTGCTCCAATTTACTTTGGTCAAACACATCGCCTTGTTTAATGCCAAGAATAGTGTCCAATTGCCCACTGCGGTACTTCGTGTTGCCAAACCAATTGAATTTGCCGAAGCAATACTTATGTCCTTCGTCAATAAATACATACACAGCTACTCGGTTTTTATTGATAAAGGAAACACTGTCCCTTACCACCCGCGCATCGCGATAGCCCTTGGCTAAATATTTTTCAGAAAGTGCTGGTAAATCTTTCTTTAAATTCTCTTCTAAATACTTTCCTGAATTGAATGGATTCCACCAACGACGGCGCTTGGTATCAGAAAGCTTCATGCGCAACCGCCAATCGGGCAATACGGTGTTGCCTTCAATAAACACTTCTTGTATACGCACCTTTTCACCTTTGTCAATGTTGATGAATAAGGAGGCAGATGGGACTTTTTTGGAAGTATCCGCTTTTCGAATGACATCCACTTTCACATAATAAAATCCTTTATCAATGTAGTATTCGCGAACGGCCTGGGTCACGTTACCGATAAGGTAATCGGTCAACACTTTTCCTGTTACAATTTTTATTTGTGCCCTAATGTCATCCGCCTCTCCCTTGCGCACGTTTTTACTAAAGCGAAAAGTTGTCAAACGGGGTTTTTCGGTGACCTGTATGCTCAAGTATATTTTGTCGCCATTTTCACGGGTGCTCACTATTTTGACATCGTCAAACATCCCTTGTTTCCACAACTTGCGAATGGCGTCTGCAATTTGGTCACCAGGCACAGTAATCACATCTCCTTCTGTTAATCCGGATAAGTGCCTCACCACATTTTTATCGGTGACAGCTCCTTCAACGGTGATACCAGCAATCACCATTTTTCGGGGATTGCGGGCCGCATTAAGATTAAGCCCGCTGCTGTCTTTTTGTGCACAAAGAGCACCAGGCAAAAACAAGGTGATCACTGCTAAAAGTCGAAGCAACGGGGCAATGCTGCTAGCTCTGAGTAATTTGTTCGCTGGTTTTTCCAAAACGTCTTTCGCGGTTCTGATAAGATAATATGGCCTTGTAAAAATCTTCCTTTCTAAAATCTGGCCAAAGTACATCTGTAAAATAAAATTCTGCGTAGGCGAGCTGCCACAAAAGGAAGTTGCTAATTCGGTGTTCTCCACTAGTTCTAATCATCAACTCTGGATCAGGATAACGGTTCGTTTTGAGATGCTCTTCGATTAAACGTGGATTTATGTCATTTATTTTGATAGCCCCACTGACTACTTTCGCAGCGATTTGTTTTACCGATTCGGTAATCTCCCATTTGCTGGAATAGCTAAGCGCTAATACCAGGGTAACACGGGTATTGTCCTTGGTCACCGCCATCGACTCCTCCAACTCCTGCTGGCAGGTGCCAGGGAGGCTGGCCAAATCGCCAATCACTTCCAGTTTTACACCCTTTTTATGCAGATTGGGGGTTTCCATGCTAATGGTGTTTACCAATAATTCCATTAAACCATCTACTTCCTCTTTCGGACGGTTCCAGTTCTCGGTACTAAAGGCATAAAGGGTAAGGTACTTCACCCCTATCTCCCCACAGGCCTCAACAATTTCGCGCACACTGTTTACCCCTTCGTGGTGACCGAATAACCGGTCTTCCCCTTGCTGCTTTGCCCAACGACCGTTCCCATCCATAATGATGGCAACGTGCTGGGGCACATTTTCTGGGTTGATGGTCTGCTTTAATTCCATTTGATGGCTGGCAAAGATAGTAAATTCAAGGCTCGAAACGTGGGGTAAACGTCAAGAGGTGTGATCACTCACAATTACCCACTTCCCTTCGATTTTTCGCCATAGTAAGGTAAAATGCCCCCCAACGGGCTTCTCCCGGTTTAATGCCCACAACCCTACTACGTACACCGCGTTTTCAGAGAGGATTTTAACCTGTATCAATTCAAAGTTTAATACCCCCATGGTCGCCTTATCGGGATACCCCTTCTTGTAATTGGCAAGGGTCTTCTCCCAACCATACGTCACCCCCTTGCTACCAATAAACATTAAACTATCGCTCTTCCAATACCAATCCATGAATTGTTCAATATTGCCCTCATTCCACGCTTTTTCTTGCAAAAGCATGGCCTTTCGCACCGATTGTTCAGGATTTTGGGCCAAAAGTGCCCCCCAAGCCACACAAAACATTAAAAAAGTCAATAAGCGTTTCATAACATGAATGTAGTCATTCTATTCAATGCACCTATGGAATGCTTATCTTTGCGCTCTTAATTTTTTTCGGATGAGCCAACCCGTTACCATCAAAAACGCCTTAATTTCAGTTTATCACAAAGATAACCTCGAGCCAATTATCGAAAAGCTTCACGCACTCGGTGTGTCTTTATATAGCACCGGCGGCACGCTTAGCTTTATTCAAAAAATGAATAAACCGGTTACAGCTGTGGAATCGCTAACAGCGTATCCTGAAATATTTGGCGGTCGCGTAAAAACATTACATCCTGCCATTTTTGGTGGTATTTTGAATAGACGGGGTCATGCTGGAGATATTGCAGAGAAAAAACAACACAACATCAACGACATCGATTTAGTGATTGTGGACCTTTATCCGTTTGAAGCTACTGTTGCAGCAGGGGGTACGCCACAAGAAATTATTGAAAAAATTGACATTGGCGGCATTTCCTTGATCCGTGCAGCGGCTAAAAATTTTAACGACGTGCTCATTGTATCGTCGATGTCCGAGTACGGTGAACTGTTAGAATTATTGAATAGCAAGGGCGGAACTACCGATTTAGCTGAGCGTAAAAAGTTTGCCGCGCGCGCCTTCGCCACCTCGTCTCATTACGATACAGCTATTTTCAATTACTTCAACCAAACAGAAGGATTGCCCTACTTCAAGCAAAGTGAATTAACCTCCGAAATACTGCGCTATGGCGAAAACCCGCATCAAAAAGGCGTTTTCCATGGTCGGCTTAGCGAGATGTTGGAAAAATTAAATGGCAAGGAGCTTTCATACAACAATTTACTGGACACCGATGCTGCCGTTACTTTAATGGCTGACTTCACTGAGCCTACCTTTGCTATTTTGAAACACAACAACGCGTGCGGAGTGGCTAGCAGGGCAACCATTCACCAAGCTTATGTGGATGCCCTGGCCTGCGACCCTACTTCTGCATTTGGTGGCGTGCTCATCGCAAACAGAACAATTGACGCAGCTACTGCGGCAGAAATTAATAAATTGTTTTGCGAAGTGGTTATCGCTCCGGGTTATGAGCCCGCTGCATTGGAAACATTAAAAAGTAAGCCCAACCGCATTCTGCTTGTCCAAAAGCCGGTGGCCTTACCTGAAAAAACATTCAGAACGCTGCTCAACGGGGTAATTGAGCAGGACCGCGATGCTAAAACCGAATCAGCAGAAGAATTACGCTCAGTAACAGTATTAAAACCTAGCGCTGAGGAAATAAAAGATTTGTTGTTTGCTAATAAGTTGGTGAAACACACCCGCTCCAATACCATTGTTCTGGCTAAAAACAACACATTGATTGCGAGTGGTACGGGACAAACATCGCGTGTGGATGCCCTTAAGCAAGCCATTGCTAAGGCCGAACATTTTGGATTTGATTTGAACGGGGCCGTCATGGCCAGTGACGCCTTCTTCCCATTTCCGGATTGTGTTGAAATTGCCCACAATGCAGGCATTCGCGCAGTGATTCAGCCGGGTGGATCAATTAAGGATAAAGATAGCATTGCTTATTGCGACGCCAATAACATGAGCATGGTATTCACCGGCGTGCGCCACTTCAGACACTAAGCACTAACTATTTTAAACGATAAAGGTCTTCTCCATTGAGAAGACCTTTTTTAATGTGAACGGTTCGATTAGTTGATGCGCACCAAGTTGAGCTCTTTTGGTGGATTAATGACCATCGGAAATTTCTCAACTTTCACAGAACTACTATCCAATCCGAATGCCCTGGCTTCACTTAGACTGAAGCGTTTCAAGAAGAAGTAAATATTCAGAACTACCTTTTCAAACAGCGGCAGATCGTTTTCATACGAAAGGAATTTTTCAATCACCACAAATTTAAAATCACCGATTACGTTGTTGCGGTTAAGCGATTCGTAACGGCTGGTAATGTCCACTTCATGGTTATGCACCATGTCTTGAACCACTTTTCTAAACATCAAATTGATACGTGGCGCCACACGGAAACCCAAACGGAAATCGACACGGAAAATGTCATCGTTGATCTTAATCACCTTGTACTCGCAGCGATAAGGCTCGTCCACCACGTCCACGTGCACAAACCAATAAATGTCGGCCTTTTTGGGACGTTTTTGTAAAATGGAGTAAATGATTTTTGACTCAATTTCTTTTGGATTATTAGCACTGGTCATGTAAACCAAGTGGGTGGCATATTTTTGTATGGAAGGATCTGCACTCAACTCCACCAACAATTGTTTGTAATTATCCAGATCCACAAAGTCAACATAACGCCTTCTAATTTCTTTTGCCACGTACCAGCTAGCCATGACGAAGGCCAGCACCAAGGCAATCATCAATGTGACGTAACCGCCACGCATGAATTTTTCAAGCAAGGCCACGAGGAAGGTGCCTTCAACAGCAATGTAGGACAAGGAGAAAATATTGGTAAACCACTTGGGATATTTTTTCAAAACCATGAAGAAAACCAAGAGGCGTGACGACATAATCATTCCTAGAATTATGGTTAAGCCATAAGCAGCTTCCATGCGTGAGGATTCTTTGAAGAATAACACCACCAGCACACAACCCGCGTACAGCAGCCAGTTGATCGAGGTAATGTACAACTGTCCCTTTAATTCTGTTGGGTACTTTACTTTAACTTTCGGCCAAAAATTCAAACGCATGGCTTCGTTGATGAGCGTGAACGAGCCGCTAATGAGCGCTTGTGACGCCACTACAGTGGCAATCGTAGCAATGCCAATACCGACCGGCAAGAAAAATTCGGGCATGATGGAGTAAAAGGGGTTTCTTCCTGAAAGCGTTTCGCCACTGTGACCCAGTAACCAAGCCGTTTGTCCCATGTAGTTTAATACCAGCATGGACTTTACAAATATCCAACTGATACGAATGTTTTGTCTACCACAATGCCCCATATCGGAATACAAGGCTTCTGCCCCGGTAGTGCAAAGAAAGACAGCACCGAGTAGCCAAAATCCTTTGGGATAATTCATCAACAAATCAATGCCATACCATGGATTCAAGGCCTTTAAAACAGAGATGTTTGTGGCCATGTTACCAATCCCCATGACCCCCAACATTAAGAACCAAATGAGCATGATGGGGCCGAAAAAGCGCCCTATAAACTTGGTTCCAAATTGCTGAATAAAAAATAAACCAGTAATAATGGAGATAACAATTGGAATGGTGGGAATGTGCTCGAGTCCCTTTACTAGTTTCAACCCTTCAACAGCAGATGAAACGGAGATGGGTGGAGTAATGATGCCTTCCCCCAGAATACAACACCCACCGATGATGGCTGGGTAAATCAACCATTTGCGTTTGGCGCGTTTAATGAGCGCATAGAGCGCAAAAATTCCGCCCTCACCCTTGTTATCCGCACGCAGTGTAAAGATGACATACTTGACAGTTGTTTGTAAGGTTAGCGTCCAAAAGATCAAGGACATCCCGCCAATGATTTTTCGAGGATCGATGGCGCCTTCCCCAACAATGGATTTCATTACATACAATGGAGAAGTTCCAATATCACCGTAAATAATTCCAAGGGTTACCAGTAACCCTCCAAGGGTGATTTTACTTAAATGGCCGTGATTGTTTGCTCCCATTGAGAAGGGATTCTAAATCTAAAAAGGCCAAAATTATATAAAATATCCTGCCAGTTGTCGATTTAATAATAAAAACCTTGCGACTAAGGCCCATTTTTGTAGGGCCTAAATTGTGTAAAACTGCTCAAACAGACATTTATTTTGATTAATTTTATTCTCCTTAAGATAAAAAATATGACAGGTTTGCAACGCATCCATTCTTTATTGGTAATGAGCTTTTTCGTTTTAACAAGCGCTGCTCAGCCAAGTGCGCCGTCGGCAAAATCCAATCAGCCGAAACAAACCTACTTCACCATCCAACCCAGCGCAGTTGTTGAGTTTCGAAATATTCAAGACCCCTTCAGTCCCAACTTACTCGTGCGCGAAATGCCCCGTCAAGGTGGCAACAAGCCTTCTTCGCCGGCCACGCAAACCGAAATGAAAAAGGCGGCTGCAGCTTCCTATACCTTGCCTGCATTAAAAACGGGCTACAGCGCCTTCGCAAATGGCTGGGGCGTTAGCACCCCCAACGACAACGACATGGCCGTAAACGACTCTGCCATTTTTATTTCTGTTGTCAATACCAACATTCTCATTCGCAATTCAGCCACCAACCAAAATGTCAGCAGGACTTTAGCAGGCTTTACCAATCCTGTTAACAGCTACCACCGTGAGTTTGATCCAAAGGTCATATATGATCCAGATAACGATCGTTTTGCGCTCATTACCATGGTGGGTGCAGAAGATAGTACGAGCAAAATTGTGGTCGGGTTTACGAAAACCAACGATCCATTTGGACAATGGAACTTATACGTCCTCCCCGGCAACCCGCTCAACAACCACCTATGGTCAGATTATCCCATGATTGCCATGTCGAAAAAGGAACTTTTTCTATCCATCAATTTGTTATACAACGATAGCTCGTGGCAAACTGGCTTCGTAGAAACCATTGTGTGGCAAATGCGCAAGGACAGTGGTTATGCTGGTAAACCGCTTGGCTCTTTGTTACATTCCAACATCAAATACAACGGTAAAGCCATTCGTAACCTTTGTCCAGTTAAAGGCGGGAGTAAGTTTTACGGACCAAATATGTACTTTTTATCCAACCGTAACCTTGCCTCATCTAACGACTCCGTTTTCTTGGTGAACATTACCGATACCATTGGAGCACCAGGCCTAACAGTAACGGCGAAGGTCATGAAAACGCCCACCCCTTACGTTTTTCCGCCTGATGGACGACAATCCCTCGCCACCCAGTCGCTTGCCACTAACGACTGCAGGAACTTAGGAGCATTTTATGAGAATGGATGGATACAGTACGTGCACAATACGAAGAACCCGGCCAACAACCTCTGCAGCGTTTATTATGGCGTTATTTCAAATCCACAATCAACGCCGTCGGTAACTGGATATATACTTAAGAACGATACGATGGACTTTGCTTATCCGAACATATCCTACTCCGGTGTAGGTCCACTCGACAATTCCGCTGTCATCAATTTTGACCACAGTTCGCCAAAAGTGTTCACGGGCATTTCTGCCATTCAAGCCGATGGTGCCGGGAATTTTTCGCCCGTACTGCGCATCAAAAACGGCCTTAATTATGTTGATCTCTTACTGGGCAATCTTGAGCGTTGGGGCGACTACAGCGGCTCACAGCGCCGCTATAACAAACCAGGCGAAGTGTGGATGAGTGGTTACTACGCTTATGCATACAGTGCCAATTACCCGAAGGCGCATGGGGCATGGGTGGCACAAATATTCACCCACGACAGCACACACGTAGGCATTGCTGAACAGAACGTGGCAGCAACCAATGACATGAAGGTGTTCCCAAATCCTGCTCCAAAACGCTTTTCAATTGAAATTAATTTGCCCCGTCCCGAGTACCTCAACATCGAACTGTATGATTTACAAGGACGTTTGATAACACCCCTTTACCGCGATTTGGTAAAAGCCAGCGTGTCTGAATTTTCTTTTAATACTGAAACACTAAGTTCTGGCGTTTATATACTGAAAGTGACCGGTAGCGGTCAAACACAACTGCAACACCGGATCGTAATTGAATAAAACCATGAACCGCCTACTGTGCCTACTTGCCATCCTCCTCCTGCCTTTGCTATCATTGGCCACTCACAACCGTGCCGGTGAAATCACCTACAAGAGAATTGCTCCCTTTTCCAAAGTAGTTGGCGGCGTAACCGTGCAAGTGTACACCTACTCCATCACCGTTACAAAATACACAAACGATGGAGATGGCATTGCAGACCGTTGTCTTGACACCATTTCCTTCGGTGATGGCGAAAAAGGCATCGCCCCGCGTATCAACGGTAGTCCGCTGGGTGGTTGCAAATGCGGCACCCTGGGCACTTTGGCCATCGGCTGTGGCTCCATCATCATCAATCAAACAACCAGCATTGAACCTTACCGTGTAAAACTAAACACTTACACCATCACCCACACCTACCCGGGTCCCGGTAGTTACGTGATTCGCTCGTTAGACCCCAATCGCAATGACAAGGTGCAGAATATTCCCAATTCCCTGTATGTGCCATTTTACATTGAATCGTTGCTCATTATTAATGGCTTTACTGGCACCAATAGCTCCCCAGTATTTACTTTTCCGCCAGTGGATAAGGCTTGTGTAAATTCTTGTTTCATGCACAACCCTGGGGCCTACGACCCCGATTTGAAAGACAGCCTGAGTTATGAAATTACCACCTCGCGCGGCGCCAATGGAGAGGCGGCAACTGGCTACACCTTTCCCTACCCGGGTCCCAATGGGTCGTTTGGTATTAGCGCTTCGACTGGACTATTAAGTTGGTGCACCCCTCAAACACAAGGACAATACAACATCGCCTTCATTGTAAAAGAATGGCGAAAGAACACGTCGGATAATTATGAATTGATTGGGTATGTGCTGCGCGACATGCAGGTAATTGTGGAAGCGTGTCCTAATAATTCACCTCCTGTAATTGTGGTCCCGAAAGACACGTGTGTGGAAGCAGGAACCGTGGTGCAAAAGAATGTTGTGGTTAGAGATGCTGAAGGCGGATTGGTAACCCTCGAAGGAGGCGGTGGGCCTTTCAACACAGCCGTTCCTCTTGCATCGCTAGCGCCACTGTCTAGCTCCATACCTGCTGGAGGAAGTTTCACAGCTAAATTCGAATGGCCCACCAGTTGCAGCCATATCCGAAGTATTCCTTTTCAAGCAACCTTTAAAGCAAGCGATAAGGGAAGTCCCGTTAACCAGGTTTCTTTCTCTAGCTTTAACATCAAAGTAGTTGCTCCTGCTATTAAAAACTTGACTGCTACCCCACAAGGGTCTAATATTAAGATTAGCTGGACTGGCGCACCGTGCAATCCCACCAACAATCCAATTGTTGCGTTTAAAGTATATCGCAAAAATGATTGTGCCACCTACAGCCCCTCTCCTTGTCAAACCTCCTTGCCCGAATCGTTTGGCTTTACCTTGGTAGCAGAAACGGCAGCGACAAGCACAGAATATGTCGATACCAATAATGGTGAAGGTCTAGTAGTGGGGCAAAATTATTCCTATATCGTCCTTGCCGTGTATAAAGATGGAGCAGTGACCTATAGTGGCACCCAATACTGCACTAAGCTACGACGGAACGTACCTGTTATTCTCAATGTGGACATACTCAGCACCGCAGCAACAGGCAGTGTTGGTTTAAGATGGACCCGACCTGTTCTAGACAAAGACAATCTCGACACCTCGGTCTACAAAGGACCTTTCAAGCTGGAAGTCCTTCATTGGCGTGGTAATAGCAGCATTTTGGTCCAAACATATACAGCAAAAAGCATTCTTGGATTACCCTTAACCTTTACGCACAGCGGGGTTAACACCTCCGACACCATTCATGTTTATACCTTGCGGTTGAGCTCGGGTGAAGATTACATTGGCGATTCACAAAAAGCCACTTCTATTTTTCTGACGCCAACACCGGGCGATCGAAAAATAACATTGAGTTGGAGTTCTAAAACACCGTGGAACAATTATAAATACACTGTTTACAAGAAAAACCCTGGAAGCAGTACTTACTCTGTTATAGCAACCACCAGCCTTACCAACTACACAGACAACGACAACATTGTTAATCGCTTCACTTATTGCTACTATGTAGAAAGCGAGGGCCGCTATTCAGACACATCCCTCGTGCATCCATTAGTCAATCGTTCACAAGAAGCCTGCGCAAAAGCTGTAGATCTCATACCGCCGTGTGCCCCTACCATTACCATTAGCGCCGATTGTCAAACGGGATTTGTGAAGGTAGAATGGAACGATGTGCGGTTAACCTGTAATGACTCGACCCGGTCAGACGATGTGGTGGCCTATGATTTGTATTTTAAATCCACGTTAGGAGTAGCATACAATAAATTGGCTAGCTACACCACCACGATGGAACTCAAGTTCATTCCCGATGCCAATCCACTCATTGCAGGTTGTTATAAAATTGTGGCCATCGATTCGTCGGGCAACATGAGCGAACAAGTCACGGATTATTGTATTGACAATTGTCCCGAGTTTGAATTACCCAACATCTTTACCCCAAACGACGACAATGTGAATGAAACCTTTAAAGCGATTAAGGTGCGTCAAATTCATTCCATCAACATTACCATCTACGACCGTTGGGGGAATACCGTGTACAACTCAAAAGACCCCTATTTTCAATGGGACGGTGTGAGCCGCATGAGTAATCTTCCTGTGAGTTCAGGCACCTTCTTTTATATTTGTGATGTGTACGAGCCCCGCTTAAAGGGCATCGTCAAACGCACAATAAAAGGCTACTTCCAGGTAGCCCGTTAACTATGAAATTACACAAACACCTGGTGCAGGCCACTGCCGTTGCACTAAAGGAAATCTTTACCGAAAAAAGGTACGCCGATAGAGTGCTTGAACGCACTTTCAAACAAAATCCTAAATGGGGCAGCCGCGATCGGCGCATGGTCGCTGAAAGCGTTTATGACATTGTTAGGTATTACCGTTTGTACAGTGAGTTAGCGGGATCAAAAAACAATTATTGGTTCATGATGGCTATTTGGTTGGTCGTGCACGATTACGAATTGCCCGCTTGGCAGGAGTTTGTGGATGTGCACCCTGAAGCCATTAAAAAGCACAAAGCTAAACTAGAAACCAATGCAGTGATTGCACAATCTTTTCCCGATTGGTTGTGGGAACTAGGTGCAAGGGAACTCACCCCGGCGGTTTGGGAACAAGAAGCCACCGCGATGAATGAACAAGCACGGGTGTTTTTGCGAGTGAACACGCTAAAAGCAACACCGGAGAAAGTGATAGCGAGTCTAGCAAAGGACCGTATTGTTGCAGAAGCCGTGCTGGGAATCAACCACGCACTGGTTTTGAAGAACCGAGCCAACATTTTTAAAACGGAAGCCTTTTCTGAAGGATGGATAGAAGTGCAGGATGCAGGCTCTCAACAAATCGGACTGTTTTTAGCGCCGCATGCAGGCGAAGTAGTGGTTGACGCCTGCGCAGGAGCAGGAGGAAAATCCCTACAATTGGCAGCGTTAATGCAAAACAAGGGACGTATTGTGAGTATGGATGTAGAGCAGTGGAAATTGGATGAGCTGAAAAAACGGGCAAAAAGAGCAGGTGTCCACCAAATCACTACCCGACTCATTGAAAAAGATACCATTGCCTCCATGAAAAACAGTGCAGATAAAGTGCTTTTGGATGTTCCCTGCAGCGGAAGTGGCGTTTTTCGACGCAACCCCGATGCCAAGTGGAAACTATCGGAAGAATCCCTAGAAAGAACAAAATCTACTCAAAATCAAATACTTAACGAATATTCTGGGATGGTTAAACCGGGCGGGACACTCGTTTACAGCACGTGCAGCGTTTTTCCTTCGGAGAACGAAAATCAGGTAAACGCCTTTTTAGAGAGCCATCCAGAATTTAAACTACTGAAAGACAGCACGTTGCTCCCATCTTCAGGGTTTGACGGGTTTTACATGGCTTTGCTGGTTAAAAGCCCCTCTTAAAATTTTGTTTTAGAGCCGATATTTCTATTTTTGTGGCAAATTTAAAATTCTAGAAGAATGTCTGACATTTCAAGCAAAGTGAAATCCATCATCGTAGACAAATTGGGCGTTGATGAAAAAGAAGTAACTCCAACTGCCAGCTTCACCAACGACCTTGGAGCTGACTCATTGGATACTGTAGAGTTGATTATGGAATTCGAAAAGGAGTTCAATATTGCAATTCCTGACGAGCAGGCTGAAAAGATCGGCACCGTTGGTGACGCCATTGCCTACATCGAAGCAAACGCTAAAAACTAATTTCTTTTACTTATGCAACTGAAACGTGTTGTGGTTACCGGACTCGGTGCTATTACTCCATTGGGTAATTCAGTCTCTGATTATTGGCAGAATCTCCTTAATGGCGTGAGTGGTGCTGCACCCATTACCCGCTTTGACGCGTCTAAGTTCAAAACACGCTTTGCGTGTGAAGTAAAAGGTTTTAATCCTGAAGATTACTTCGAAAAGAAAGAAGCCCGCAAACTGGATGCCTTCTCGTGGTACGGCATTGCCGCAAGCGAGCAGGCATTCAGGGATAGCGGATTGGACCAAGGAAGTGTTGACCTTAACGAGGTGGGTGTGATCTGGGGCAGCGGTATCGGTGGCTTGGACACATTTCAAACGGAAACGTTTGCGTTTGCAAAAGGCGATGGTACACCCCGCTTCAACCCTTTCTTTATTCCAAAAATGATTGCTGATATCTGTAGCGGTCATATCTCCATGCGGTTTGGTTTGCGTGGACCAAACTTTACAACCGTCTCGGCTTGTGCCTCTTCTACCAATGCATTGATTGATGCGTTTAACTACATCCGTTTAGGTAAAGCTGTTGCCATCATTTCAGGTGGTTCAGAAGCTGCCATTAATGAAAGTGGTATGGGAGGATTCAACGCTTGTCAAGCCATGAGTACCCGTAACGATTTCCCGGATAAAGCATCTCGTCCTTACGACAAAGAACGCGATGGGTTTGTACTCGGTGAAGGTGGCGGAGCAATTGTGTTGGAAGAATTAGAACACGCCCTGGCTAGAGGTGCCAAAATTTACGCTGAGATCATTGGCGGCGGCATGAGCGCTGACGCACACCACATAACAGCTCCACATCCGGAAGGATTGGGTGCAACCTTGGTAATGAACCGCGCACTGCGCGATGCGGGCATAACCCCAGAGGCAGTTGACTACATCAACACCCACGGCACCAGTACCCCGCTTGGGGATGTGGCAGAGTTGAAAGCAATCCAAAATGTTTTTGGTCAACACGCCTACAAACTAAACATTAGCTCAACTAAGAGCATGACCGGCCATCTACTCGGTGCTGCTGGCGCAATTGAAGGTATTGCAACGATTCTTGCCGTGCAAAACGATGCCGTACCACCAACAATCAACCACGAAAACCCAGATCCTGAAATTGATCCGGCGCTTAACTTGACATTGAACGCCTCTCAAAAGCGCACTGTTAATGTTGCCATCAGTAACACATTTGGTTTTGGCGGACACAATGCCGCTGTGGTCATCCGGAAGTATAATCCCTAAACCTTGGCCATAAAAAAATTACTATCACTGCTTTCCTTGACGGGTCAGGGTGATAATGATTTGAAAAATTGGATCAAGGACCTTACTGGGCAAACCCCAAAAAACATCGCCCTTTATCACCAAGCCTTTTCACACAGCAGTGCATCGGTTAAAAAAAGTGGCACCACCATTAGCAACGAACGCCTTGAGTTTCTCGGTGACGCCATTCTCGGTGCAATTGTAGCCGACTACCTCTTCTCCATCTTCCCTTATAAAGACGAAGGTTTCTTGACACAATTGCGCAGTAAAATTGTTAATGGACAGAATCTTCGTGAACTGGCTATTAAGTTTGGATTCGATGTGTTCTTAAAAGCAACTCTCAACCGCGATGAAAAAACGAAATCAAGCGCATTTGGCGATGCCTTCGAAGCTTTTATCGGTGCTCTATACCTCGATCTGGGTTATCAACGCACCCGTAAATTTGTCATTACACGCGTGATTAAATTGCACGTGGACCTCGATACACTCGTAAACACGAACGACGATTACAAAAGTCAACTTCAAATTTACTGCCAACGCAACAAAGCGGTACTTGAATACAAAGTGCTCAGCGAGGTCAAAGTTGGTAACAATAAACTTTATACCATTCAAGTGCACATTAACCAAGTGCCCTATGTCACTTTTGAAAGTCATAGCAAACGCTTAGCAGAACAAAAAGCGGCTCAACTCACCCTCGAGCAATTACAGGTAGCCAATGGCTAAACATTTACTCAATAACACGTTTGAATCCTACGACTTTAGCGTCATCGGTATTTCAACACGCATGAACTTGTATGAAACGCTCGCCCACATCAACCGCGCACTAAACATTGATTTGGCATACACCGTTAATTTACCTTTTCCGTTGAGCCATGGCCATGAATTTCAATTCGCTGTGTTTGAATACGAAAACAACACCATGGAAATGGAATTTCAATTCATCTCCAACACCAGCAACTTGCTCCCAGCAAGTAAAATTCAATCAACTGGCGATGGCCTTTTTTCTGGGATAGCGGTTGACGAAACTGCTCGCTTGGTAAAAGAACTTCCCGATGTCGATTTTTTTATGACCCTGAAGGGAAAAGCACACGAACACCGTGCCATCAGTGCAGCATCCATCATCGATGACTTGGACGGTATCACTAACGCGGAAATTCTGGACCTCCAGTCGCTTCCTTCGAAACAAAACTTATTGATGTAATTCGTTTTTGCATCTTTGTATTATGGATCCGTTATCAGCGCATATCAAAAATCTTCGTGAAGACTTTATGAAGGGCTCTCTAAATGAGGCTGAAATGCCACAATCGCCTGCTGCTTTTTTTTCCATCTGGATGCAACAGGCTGTTGCCGCTCAAACCCCAGAAGTGCAGGCAATGACCCTGTGCACCGCCTCACCTGATGGTAAGCCCACCTCGCGCGTCGTTTATCTCAGGGAATTTGAAGAAAACCGTTTCACCTTTTATACCAACTACCTCTCCCGCAAAGGCAAGCAACTTCAAGAAAATCCATTTGCTGCTATTTCCTTTTTTTGGCCAGATTTAGAGCGGCAGATACACATCGAGGGTACTGTAGAGGTGGCGCCAACAGAACAAAGCAACCTCTACTTCAACAGTCGCCCCGTGAGTTCGCAAATCGGCGCTTGGGCCAGCAACCAAAGTCAACCCATTCCCTCCCGTGAATTTTTAGAACAAAAAGTCACTCAGCTCTCTACGCAATTTAAGGACAAACCCGTGCCCCGTCCTGACCACTGGGGCGGATACACCTTAATTGCCAATCGGTTTGAGTTTTGGCAAGGCCGAAAAAGCCGTTTACACGACCGCGTCGAATACCGGTTAGAAAACGACTTGTGGGTGAAATCTCGGCTCTCTCCTTAACAATTCAATGATGTTCCCCTAACAGTCACTTGGCAACTTTGCCAAATGAAGTTCTGTTACTTTCTCTTGATCTTGGTTGCAGGGTGTGAAAAGGCTAAAACGCCGGTGCCCCATACTCCGATAGCGGCCCCAACCACTCTGCTCTGTCAATTGCCTGACACCAATCGCCTCACCTACAGCGCCTTTGTGGCACCTTTGCTGCAGAATTACTGCCTTCCATGCCACGCCTCTCCCGGCAGCGGGGGCATCAACCTCGATAACTTGAATGACGTGAAAGCACAGGCACAGTCGGGCGATCTGTTGAGTGTAATCATTGGCGGTGCACAACAAATTACCATGCCGCCGCCACCTAAAAAGCAACTGGATTCGTGTGAAATAAAAGTCATAGATTTATGGATTCAAAGTGGGTGTAAGTGAATATGAACAAGCAAGAAAAGATTAAAAATTTCAATCCTAACAATATCGGACAGGTCAACGATGGCATGTATGGTTTACCCTTTACCCTTGAAGAGTCCGACACCGTGCTCATCCCTGTTCCATGGGAAGTCACGGTAAGTTATGGCGGCGGAACCGCTAAGGGACCTGAAGCCATTCTTCAAGCCAGCTACCAAGTGGATCTTTATGACCCCTTGGTGAAAGATGCGTGGATGAAGGGCATTGCAATGGACGAACTGCCTATTGATATGATGGCGAAGAGCGATGCGCTTAGGGCACTTGCAGAAAAATGCATTGAGGCACAAGCTAACGGAGCCGAACCTGATTCCCTAAAAAACGATATTGACGCCATACACGCTGGCTGTAAATGGATGATCGATCAGGTGTACAACAAATGCCTGCACTACCTCCAACAAAACAAACACGTAGGTTTAGTGGGCGGTGACCACTCCACACCACTTGGCATGATAAAGGCGCTTGGACAATTAAACAAAGAGTTTGCCATCCTTCAAATTGATGCTCATGCCGATTTGCGCGATGCCTATGAAGGTTTTGAGTTTTCTCATGCCTCCATCATGTTCAATGCACTGAAAGAAAAAGCGGTTTCTAAATTGGTACAGGTAGGCATACGTGACTACTGTGAAGAAGAACTTCAATTGATTCAAAACAGCGGGGGACGTGTGGTGACCTTTTTTGACAGAGACATTAAACGTGCTGAGTTCAACGGCGATAGCTGGGATAGAATCTGTAACCGCATAGTAGCGACGTTGCCACAGAACATCTATTTGAGTTTTGACATCGATGGTCTTGATCCCAAATTATGTCCAAATACTGGCACCCCTGTAGCTGGGGGTTTTGAAACTGAACAAGTAATGTACCTGCTTGAAAAAATTGTTCTCAGTGGCCGCACCATTATTGCGTTTGACCTCAACGAAGTGGGTGTGGGTGAAACCGACTGGGACGCCAATGTTGCTGCACGAATTCTTTACCGCATCGCTAACCTAGCAGCATTCAGTCAGACTAAAACATGAAATTAGTCCGTTACCTCTTTCTGCTTTTGTCCATGTCCGCAACCGCTGCTAATATCACACCGGGTCATTACCGTGCCACACTTCAATTGGCAGAACAGGTTGAGCTTCCTTTTCATTTGGAAATTAAATTGCAGGCAGGTGAACCAGTACTCCTTATTTCAAACGCTGAAGACCGTTTTGTGGTAGATGATATTCATTACACACACGACACGCTCGTAGCAAAAATGCCGGAGTTTGATACAGAGTTGCAATTTGTTGCTAAGGGCTCACAGTTGAGCGGTGTGTGGATCAACCACTACCGCACCACCGACAACTCCATTCCTTTTTCTGCTAACCTAACCGCTGAAGCGTTGTTTAAAAATACTGCCCCCGCAGCGTTTGCTTACGAAGGTCAATGGGAAGTTTATTTTGGGCAGGATGAAGCCAAAACTCCCGCCATTGGCGTGTTTAGAAAGGGTACAAAAACCAATGAAGTGTATGGCACGTTTCTCACTGAAACAGGCGATTACCGCTTTTTAGAAGGCTGTGTGAGCGGAAAAGAATTGTGGCTTGCATGTTTCGACGGCAACCATGCTTACTTGTTTCATGCCGTTTTGCAAGACGACGGCAGTTTGAAGGGCTCGTTTCGCAGTGGACGGCATTATCAAGAAACATGGACAGCACGACGCAATGCTGATTTCAAACTGCGCGATCCTGAAAATATTTCATTCGTTAAAAAAGACACGCCTATTGCCTTCACGTTTAAAAACCTGAAGGGTGAAACGGTTGCTTTAAGCGATGAACGTTACAAAAACAAACCCGTCATTATTCAATTGATGGGGAGCTGGTGTCCTAATTGCTTGGATGAATCCCGCTACCTCAGTGCACTGTATAAACAGTACCAAGCAAAGGGACTAGAAGTGGTGGCGATTTGTTTTGAGAAAAGCGAGGACTTTGAAAAGAGTCAAGCGCAAGTAAGCCGTATGGCCACGCGTACCGGCATTACCTACCAAGTGCTTTTATCTGGAAAAAGTGGGAAAAACGCAGCTACGCTTGCCTTACCCTGGCTCAGTGAAGTGGCCGCCTTTCCAACGACTATCTTTTTAAACCGTGCACACCAAGCTGTAAAAGTCCACACCGGCTTTAGTGGTCCCGCTACTGGCGAAGTGTACGCCGCTTTCACCCGCCACACCGAACAATTCATCGAACAATTAATTCGCGAATAATGTTTACTGGAATTATTGAAACGAAAGCAGTTTTAAAAAACTGCACCGAAGAGGGAACGAATAAGCACTATTGGTTCGAATGCCCCTTGACCGCTGAACTTAAAATTGATCAAAGTGTTGCACACAACGGTGTATGCCTGACGGTAGTTGCTATTAACGGCAACCAGTACAAAGTTACCGCCATTCAAGAAACATTGCAGCGCACTGCGCTTGGTGATTTAAAGGTAAACAACGCTGTGAATCTTGAACGGTGCATGGTGGCAGGCGGACGACTCGATGGACACATTGTACAAGGGCACGTAGACACCACCGCTACCTGCATTGAAATCAATGATTTGAACGGTAGTACCGAATTTGTGTTCCAGTACGAACAAGAGCCCACCCACATCACGGTTGAAAAAGGAAGCATCACGGTAAATGGGGTCAGCCTCACGGTCGTGCGCTCTGAGCCAGGATTGTTTTCTGTCCACATTATCCCCTTTACTTTAGAGCATACTGGATTTGGGACCTTAAAAAAAGGAGACCGGGTTAATCTCGAATTTGATGTAATTGGAAAGTATGTTGCGCGAATGATGAAGGGCTACCAGTAATCAAATAAATGCCGTGCTAAAAAAACACGAAAAAGATTCCCCCGCTTCCAACCACTGCAACCCTTCCTTTTTGTCAAGTGCACCCGAGTGGTTTTCGTGATCAGCAATACCATACCACGGCTCTAAACAAATAAATTCTTTTTGTCCCGGCTTGGTCCAAATGCCAAAATACGGCCATTGATTCGCGCGCATGGTAATGCGGCGGTTGCTCCGAGAAGAAGCAAGCGTAATGGTATTCAGCTGTGCTCCTTCAAACACCAAGGCGTCCTTAGCAAACAATTCCGCCGTCAATTTTAATTTCTTCCCAGGTACTTTTAATGGCGTTGTTTCATTCGTCCGCAATCCACCATTAAGTTGCGTCAACTGATATTCTTCCTTTTCAAACAAAAGGTAGTAATCTTCAAACGATTCGTGTGGTTCGATCGGACAGCGAAAGCCTGGGTGGGCACCAATGCTAAATGGCAAGGGTTGTCGACCGGGATTGTTGATGGTGTACACCGTTTCTAGTTCGTTTCGTTTGAGTTGGTGTGAAATTTCCAATTCAAAAGGAAACGGGTATTTTTCGCGTGTTGCAGGCGAATCCATTAACAACAGTAAGCAATGATCCGGCTCTGCACCCAGCACAGAAAACTTCATATCCCTTGCAAAGCCATGCTGTGAGAGCGTGTACGCCTGTTGCTGATACGAATACGCATCCCCCTTCAATCGCCCTACAATTGGAAACAATACTGGAGCGTGTCGTTTCCAGGCCTCTCCGGCTTGCCAAAGAAACTCACTGCCACCTGGTGTTTTTATTGAAGTAATTTCGGCACCCATTGCGGATACCTCAACAGTTAGTTTATCCGATAGCAGTGTGATCATTATAAAAACATAATCCCTTCTATTTTAAGGGCGCCTTTGTAAATAGCAATGATTTCATCTACACCCATCACCACTTGTTTAGCGGTGATGCTCACGTAGCGGCCGTTACGACTGTCTTTGTGATGAATGTCCGTATCCCCCTCAAATAAATTTTCAACAAGGGCTATTTTTTTGTGCTCACTTGGCACAATGAACTTATACATGTAAACGGTAGGAAAGGTTAACGTTTCCTGAAGTTTCTGCCGAAAGCGTTCAATCTCTTCGTCTGTCATCTGCTGGCAAAATAGTATTTATAGATCAGAATTAAACCAAAGCCCATTAACAAGATGCCTGTAATGGTGTTGATCTTTTGCATGATGTTTTGAGTAAGGCTGCGTTTCAATTTGTCGGCTAGCGATACCTTGGCAAACTCAATCATCAACACCATCAATAAAACAGAACCAAAATAGATAATGAGTTTGCGGTTAGAGAAGGAAAACTCTTGACTCGTATTGGTCACATACGTCAACCACAACAGCCAGACACTTGGATTAACGGTATTGAGCAGCAGTCCCTTTAACAACATCGATTTTGGAGAAGGCGCCGTGATCTCGATAGTTGCATCGGTTGATACAACTGGTTTACGCAGGTACAACGAACCAAACACAATAAGTATCACACCCGCTAATACCCCCATGAACTTTAATGTTTTGGGGTCGTCCATAAAACTGGTCGAACCAATCGACACCAGCTTTATCATCAGCATGCACAATAAAAAATCACTTAATACCACACCAACCGCTAACCAAGAACCAACGCGGTAACCGTACTTGATGCCAATGTTGATGAGTGCAAAAAAAGCAGGGCCGAACGAAAACGTTAGCAACAATACCAGCAATATAGTTTGGGAGATTAATGCAAATATCACTGCTGGGATTTTATGGATTTAATAAATGCATTCCAGTCATTAAGGTGCTTGCCTTTCATGACACGTGGAAACTTACTTTGTCCCCCCAGCTTATTCTTACTCGCTAGAAAATCAATAAACGTTTGGTTGGGTAATATTTCTACCACAATTTCCTTGAGGGCGTGTTGTCTTTCAACAGCATAATCGTCGTTGAGTACTTTTAGATGGTCGTCTAATTTTTTCCGCACTAATTGCGAATCCACGGGTTTATCGGTACCAATGTACCAATGGTGAGAGAACAAACCTTCAAATGGTTCGCCAGCCACACAATATTCATTGATGGTAATGCCTAATTCTTCAGACACCAGTTTCACCGCTTGGTTCATATTGTCCACACTCAAATGCTCGCCACATAAACTCAAGAAATGTTTTGTCCTACCTGTAATTAATATTTCGCATTGATTGGAATCAGTGAAGCGTAGCGTGTCACCGATTAAGTAACGCCAAGCACCTGCGCAATTAGAGATCACCACAGCGTACTCGGTATTTTCATCCACTTCAGTAATCGTCAATGCTTGCGCGTCGGGTTTAATGTTACCGTCTGGGTCAAAATTAGATTCGTTGAAGGGAACAAATTCAAACAACATTTTGTTGTCTGTAATCAGTTTCATTTGTTGTTGCTCGCTTGGTCGCTCTTGATACGCTAAAAATCCTTCAGAAGCCATGTAGGTGTCGAGGAAAATGAGTGGGTGGCTGCACAAAGCGTTTATGCTGTTTTTGTAGGGGTGTATGGCCACGCCACCATGCACGTATATTGCCAAATTCGGCCACACATCGTGAATGGTGGTAAGGTTATAGTGTTTGATGATCCGTTCAAATAAAATCTGAATCCAAGCTGGCACACCACATATAAAGCCTACGTCCCAGTTCTTTGCGTTATCAACGATTTCCTGCAGTTTGCTTTCCCAGTCCTTAAGGGTTCTAATCTCAGGGCCAGGCAAGGTAAAGTTTTGAAACCATCTCGGCTGGGTGCCTGTCGTAATTCCGCTCAAGTCCCCACTAAAGTACGTGCCGTTATAATTCAAATTCGTACTGCCTCCCACAAACAATATTTCTGTTTCATATTGTTCCTTGCTAAGGTTGAAGTGGCGGGTGGAGAGAATTTGTTTCATGGTTCCCTTGTGAATGGACTTAATCATGTCCTTGGTCACGGGAATATGTTTGCTGGAGGATTCGGAGGTGCCAGAGCTCAGCGCAAAGTATTTTATTTTGCCCGGCCAACACACATCTTTCTCCCCTTTCAGCGTGCGGTGCCACCAGGCATCGAAGAGACTTTGGTAATCAAAAATCGGAACCCGTTTTTGAAACGCCTTGATAGGGTCTTCCAGCAAAAGCAATTCGCTGAAATTGTAGTGCATACCAAAGGCGGTGTACTCTGCTTTAGAAAGCAACCGTTTGAGTTGCTTGACCTGTTGGCGGTAGGCATTTTTTCTGGAGGGGATGCGTGACCGAATATCAATCGCCCCTTTTATTATTGAACCAAGTATTGGCACTTCTATCGCTTATTTTATGTACCTGAAATCGTGATTGTTTTTGATGGATTTCAGGGAGTGATAAATCAATTGGATCACCCGTTCAACATCTTGCTTGTGCACCGTTTCAACAGTGGTGTGCATGTAGCGCAATGGAAGGGAGATTAAGGCAGAAGCAATGCCATCGGTAGAATAAGCAAAGGCATCGGTATCGGTGCCTGTTGAGCGAGAGGCTGCCATCCGCTGGATATCGATTTTGTTTTTCTTTGCTGCTTCAATGATGAGCTTCAATAGATTGTTTTGCACGGCCGGGGCATAACTCACCACTGGTCCCTTACCACACGCAATATCGCCGCTGGTGATTTTATTCATCATCGGGGATTGGGTGTCGTGGCACACATCGGTGACGATGGCAACGTTTGGATTGATTTTACGAGCGATCATAGTAGCCCCATTCAAACCAACTTCTTCCTGAACAGAATTGACAATATACAAGCCGAAGGGCAATTTATCCTTGTTCTGCTTCAACAAGCGGGCCACCTCTGCAATCATAAAGCCACCAATGCGGTTATCGAGTGCGCGGCCAACGTAATAACGGTTGTTTAATTCGATGAGTTCGTCAGGATAGGTGATCACACAACCCACGTGGATGCCCATCTCTTCTACTTCTTTGTCGGATTTAGCGCCTACATCAATAAAAATATTTTTGAGGGAAGGCGATTCTTCCTTAGCGGCATCGCGCACGTGAATGGCTGGCCAGCCAAAAACGCCGGTCACCATGCCTTTTTCAGTGTGAATGTTGACCCGCTTCGAAGGGGCGATTTGGTGGTCAGAGCCACCATTTCGGCGCACATAAATAAATCCGT
>CANGWA010000002.1 GCA_947457335.1 Sphingobacteriaceae bacterium | reverse complement strand
CCGGATCTACACTTGTTGCTGCGCCGCGAATTATCGGCAGACGGAAAGTCCCGTTGTTTCGTTAACGACGCCCTGGTCAACCTATCTGTTTTGAAAAAATTTGGCGAGCGGTTGGTTGATGTGCACTCACAACATCAAACGCTTTTACTCAATCAGTCTTCTTTTCAAACGGGACTTTTGGATGCTTTTGCAAAAAACAACGAACCGCTACTTGCATACCGCAAGGTTTTCAAAGAATGGCAACAAGCCGTTGCGCATTTGGCCGCTTTAAAAACGCTTGAGGCGAATTCCATAAGGGAACAAGATTACATTCAATTTCAGCTCAACGAACTTAATGAGCTACACCTTAAAAAGGGATTGGTTGCACGGTTGGAAGAGGAGGTGGCCACCCTTGGTAATGCCGAAACCATTCGTGAGGCGTTGACGGCTTTGGCGTACCAACTCAACGGCCATGATGCGGCAATTTTGAATCAATTGGCGCGGCTGAAACAGCACGCATCAACAATTGCTAAATACGGGCAGGCTTTTCAGGAATTAGCTGATCGGCTCAACGATGTCCTTGTGGAGTTGAAGGATGTTGCCAATACTGCTGAACACGAAGAAACAAAGGTGCAGACCAATGATCAGCGTTTAAGTGTGATTTCTGTGCAGCTTGATCAAGTGAACCGGCTGCTCAAAAAACACGGAGTACAAAACGAAGAAGCATTGCTACAATTGCGCGATGTTTTTGAAGAAAAATCCAATGCATTTCTCTCGGTTGCGGACGATATAAAAAAATCGACCAAGGCGGTAGAGGCGCTGCATAAAAAGACCTTGCAACACGCTGCGGTGATTTCAGAACGGCGGCATGGGGCTGTTGACGGATTAAACAAGGAGGTGATAAAGCGCTTAAAGGGTTTGTCTCTCGAAAACGCCTCCTTTGCCATTCAGTTACAAAAAACGGAGGTGCCAACAGCAGATGGTATGGACCAAGTCAACTTTCTGTTTAGCGCCAACAAAGGGCTACCATTGAACGATATTCGCAAAACCGCGAGTGGCGGCGAATTGTCCCGTTTAATGCTTTGTCTTAAGTCCATTTTAGCAGAAAGCGCCAAACTCCCGACCATTATTTTTGATGAAATAGACACGGGCGTGAGTGGAAGTGTTGCAGAACAAATAGGGCGCTTGTTAGCCGATTCGGGGAAGAAGATGCAAGTGATTGCCATTACACATTTGCCACAACTGGCTTCAAAAGGGCAACACCACTTATATGTCTATAAAGAGGTGGCGGGTGATGAAACGACCTCGTGTATGCGGGAGTTGAAAAAAGAAGAACGCCGTGAAGAGATTGCCAAAATGCTGAGTACGGGAACACCTTCAGCAACGGCCTTGAAGAACGCAGCAGAAATGTTGGCAGCGGGGGATTAAAAGGAAGTGTTTTATTAGTAACGTAGGCTGAAAGAGGTCGTTAGCCTCCTGTTGGTATTGAGGTGACCCTACCATTCATATTGTTATATTTGCACAGTTAAAAACCAAACATGGCTAATAGTATATTAAAAGGAAAACGCGGCATCATTACCGGTGCGCTGGATGAAAATTCAATTGCTTGGAAAGTGGCTCTGCGTGCGCATGAAGAAGGCGCAACTTTTGTTTTAAGCAATGCCCCCATTGCCATGCGCATGGGCGAAATCAACAAACTGGCCGAACAAACCAATTCTAAAATTATTCCCGCCGACGCTACCAATGTTGAGGATTTGAATAAGCTGTTTACAGAGGGCATGGACCATCTGGGCGGCAAGTTTGACTTCGTGTTGCACTCCATTGGCATGAGTGTTAATATCCGCAAGAACATACCTTATCCCGAATTGAACTACGATTACGTGAGCAAGGGCTTTGATGTTTCTGCTTTGTCATTTCATAAAATGTTGGCCACCGCATGGAAGTTGGATGCCATGAACGACTGGGGCAGTGTTGTGGCGCTATCCTACATTGCTGCGCAAAAGGCGTATCCGTTTTATACCGATATGGCTGATTTCAAAGCCATGTTAGAAAGCATTGCACGCACCTTCGGGTATCATTATGGTAAACGCAACAAAGTGCGGGTGAACACTATTTCTCAATCGCCCACCAAAACAACGGCGGGCAGCGGAATCAAGGGCTTTAACGAGTTCTATGATTTTGCCAATTTACAGTCACCGTTGGGTAATGCCAGCGCCGAAGATTGTGCTAATTATTGTATCGCTATGTTTAGCGATATGACCAGAATGGTAACCATGCAAAACCTTTTCCACGACGGCGGATACTCCTTCACCGGCGTGAGCATGGAGCAATTGGAGGCTATGAAATAAAGACAACGTGACAAATCTGCTGCTCTCTATTAGTGATAAAAAAGTAAGGAATATTGTTTACGGGTTAACGGTGGTCATTTGCGTGGCCGTTGTGGCCTTGAATCAAAAATGGATTCCTCATCCACAAGCGCCGGCGTTTGTGTTTCGTTTGCCTGCGCTCAATGCCATTATCAATGCCACTTGCAGTGTGCTATTGATTTTGTCGCTCATGGCCATTAAAAAGGGCAACATTCGCTTGCACCGGGGACTGAACCTTACCGCCTTTGTGTTGAGTTCTTTGTTCCTTGTGTCCTACGTGACCGCACACTACTTCATTCCTGATACATTATATGGTGATACCGATCACAACGGGATAATGAGTGAGGCTGAGAAACTGGCCGTGAGCGGCATCAAACCTGTTTATCTTGTTTTGTTGCTGAGTCACATTTTGTTTGCGGTGATTGTACTACCAATGGTCTTGTTGTCGTTTCATTATGGTTTAACCGACCAGCGCGACAAGCACCGTAAACTCACACGGTTCAGCTACCCTATTTGGTTGTATGTGACAATTACTGGTGTGGTCGTGTACCTCATGATTTCGCCCTACTACAATTTTTGATGAAATTCTTTTTTCGTTGGAGCTGCTTGTTGCTGCTTGCAGCCTGCAATTCAAACGAACCGGTAAAAGAAGTTGCCGCGCCTGTTTGGAGTGAGCACATTGCACCAATTATTTTTAAAAACTGTTCCCCCTGCCACCGACCCGGTGAAGCGGGGGGCTTTAGTTTATTGACGTTTCATGATGCGGTGAAGCGGGCCCGCCTAATTCGTTTTGTAACCACTACCCGTTACATGCCACCGTGGCCGGCCGATCCGGCGTATTCTCATTTTATCAATGAGCGGGTATTAAGTGATACAGAAATTGCACAGATAAGTAAGTGGGTGGAGCAAGGCACGCCAAGAGGCGATAGTACGAAAGAACCAAGACCTCCTGGATTTTTTAGAGGCTCCGTGTTTCGGCAACCAGATCTCGTCATTCGTCCCCAACAACCCATGAAAATCATTGGCAACGGTACCGATGCGTTTTATGTGTTAAAGTACCCGTATTCCATCAGCAGGGACACGATTGTTGACTTTGTGGAGTTCGTTCCCAACCAACGCAAATTGGTGCACCATGTGAACGGCCATTTGGTCTCATACGATGCGAAAAGGCAGTTTAATTACGAAACAGGCATAAGTCAGACCACCGACGACCGTTCAAAAATGATGACCATCTATGAGCAAATGCACGTGCCTTATTCTGATGGTAAAAACCCACGGTTCCCCATGCTCACACCAAACACGATTTATTATTTACCGGGCTATGAACCACCAGCATATCCCAATGGTATTGGGGGGTATTATTTGCGCAAGAACGGGTTGTTTTTAATCAACAACATCCATTATGGTCCATCGGCGGTAGACACGTATGATAGTAGTTACATCAATGTTTTCTTTCGCAAAGACCCCGTAACACGTCCCGTTAGTGAAAGCCAATTGGGCACCTTTGGGCTGTCGACAATTGAGCCGGAATTCATCATTCCTGCCAATTCCGTTAAAACTTTTACGACCAGTTATCGGGTGCCTGATGCTATTTCGTTGTTGTCGCTCAATCCGCACATGCACCTCATTGGGAAAACTTTCCTCAGTTTTGCCATAACTCCCCAGGGCGACACCATTCGGTTGATCCGAATTAACAAATGGGATTTTCGCTGGCAATACTATTATACCTTCAAAAATCCAGTTAAACTGCCATCTGGCTCGGTAATCTACGCTGTTGGGACGTTTGACAACACCTCCGCGAATCCCAACAATCCTTTTCAACCACCCCGACTCATTACCCAAGGAAGTGGCAACGAGAGCATGAAGACGAGCGAAGAAATGTTCCAGCTGATGTATACGTTTATGCCGTACCGACCGGGTGATGAACAATTGCCACTTGTAAAATAAACCGATTGTTCCGTTTACGGCCGTCTTTCCAGCGAAAAATTTTCTTAGCTTTGGTTTCAATTATGCGCCAACGGCTACTCTTATGCGTACTGCTAGTGTCTGTATTTTTGACAAAGGCACAGGACAGTACTAAAACAATAACGCATGAACTTGGGTTCAACACGATGACGCTTTTGCGCCAAGTGACGGTTTTTGATTTGACTAATACCAATCAATTGCCGTGGGATGTGATGTATAACGGGTGGTATAAAAACAAGTACGGCATACGTGCTGGCCTGGGGTGGAATAATAATTACAATGAGTCGAGCACCAGCACACAAACCGTGCCGGCAACCACCACGCAGCGCCAAATCAATTTCAGACTAGGGTTTAATTACAACTATTACACGGCGGGCCGTGTGACCTTGAATGGTTATGTGGATTATGTGTTTAGCAATTTTTATTACCAAACGGTTTCTAGCGTAACGGTACAGTCCTTTCCCAACCCGATTGTTACACGGTACATGCTCAATGAAAACAAGAGCCTATCCAACGGATTGGCTATTGGCATGGGCGTAAAAGTGAAATTGTACAAGCAATTGAGTTTGTATGCTGAAGTTCCCTTCATCATGAGTTTTTCTAAAGCCCACTCCGAATCCCTTATTTCTGAAACAGGGTCGCCAGAAATAAAATCCAGTTCCGATTCTAAAGGGTGGAATAGCAATATTATACTACCCGCCACCGTTTATTTAACCTATCGATTTTAATCCTGAATAAAATGAAAGCCAAACTCATCCTCATGGCCACAGGGCTGTTAAGCACAGCAATGTTTTGGAATTGCCAAAATAAGGGCATTACCAATGCAACGCCTTCGCAAAACACAACTGGTCCTGTTCTGCCTGAAAAACCGTATGATTACCCGAACGGCGATGACAACAAGGCCACTCTTGGTCGTGTTTTGTTTTATGATAAAAACCTCTCCATCAATAACGGCGTGTCTTGCGGCAGTTGTCACAAACAAGAAAATGCTTTTTGTGATAACATGCAATTCTCTACCGGCACACACCAGCGTTTAACGGATCGCAACACCCCAAGTATTTTCTCAAAAGTGGGAAGAATGTTTTGGGATGGCCGCGCAGGCAACTCTGCCGACCTCGCCCTTGGTCCAGTTAAAAATCCTGTAGAAATGGATTTTTCTGATCTGCCAGCATTGTGTTCGCGCCTATCGTCCCTTGATTACTATCCATTATTATTCAAGAACGCTTTCGGCACGTCACGCATTGATAGTTCCCGTATCCGTGAAGCGCTTGCGGCGTTTGTCAATAATTTTACTTTTTCTGACACCAAGTTCAATAAAAGCAAATCGGGTAAGGCGGTGTTGACTGCACAAGAAAACCAAGGCAAGGATTTGTTTTTCGGTCAAGCGCTTTGCGCACAATGCCACCACATTGACGACAACGGGTCAACTGGCAATGGTTATGGTGTGGCCGATACCGATGCCAATATTGGCCTCGATGCTACTTACAAAGATCAAGGAAGAGGTAAACTTACTGGCAATTCTTCTGACAATGGAAAGTTCATGGTGCCTGTTTTGTTGAATGTTGAACACACCGCACCGTATATGCACGACGGTCGTTTTAAAACGTTGGAAGAGGTGGTGGAACACTACAACAGTAAAATTCAAAACCACCCGAATTTGGACTTCCGTTTACGGGACTTTAACGGACAACCAAAGAAATTAAATCTCACCGATTCGGATAAAGCAGCCCTGGTAGCGTTTTTAAAAACGCTGTCGGATAATAAGATCTTCACGGATCAACGCTTTAGCGATCCATTCGCAAATTAAAAAGCAGAAGCATTTTATGAAAAGCCATCACGCCTGTGATGGCTTTTTTATTGAGATGTATTTAAAAGAGAGCTAGTAAAAGAGAACGCTTTTTTGTGCCTTTCATCTGGTAGGCTATCAGGGATTAGTACACAAACTCTTTTGAGAAGTGAAGACCGCAAGTTGTTGCTAATGAAAAACGAAAAGCAACAGCAGAAAAAAGAACACGCGTTAATCGTGCCGACCTACGCCTGAGGCATTATTGGTAAACCATCACCATCAGGTTTTCGCGCCGTTTGCCCAGCTCAAACACGTAACGTTTTCCTGAGATCAATTTGTTGGAGTAGTTAAAGGCGGCAACTTCAACAAAACCATAATTTGTTCCCGATCCTCTGAACAGCGTACGCAATTCGTCCGCACTAAAGGAGGGAGACTGTGAACTGTTCACCATTTTCTCTATCCCTTCACCGTTGCTGTTCGACACGCGCACGTAAAGAGAATCATAATTACTAATGAATTTGTTTAGTCCAATGGTATAACCATTCGGCACATTAATGCTTTTGTTCGGTACACTTAGAATAAGGCTGTCTTCAAGAACAGGAAACCCTCGGGCAACGCTCAGGTTGAGTGCCGAAAAAGATTTATTCCCCGTTGAATTCCACGCTGCTGCCAATCCGTTTTGATACGAGGCGTAGTTTAAGTAATAATAGGAAAGGGTATTCGACCCTTGGTTATACGAGTAAACGCTGTAACCACTGAATTGAAGCGAGCCCACGCTGACGTTGCCAACGTTATCTGTGCCTGTAGCAACCGTGCGTTCGTCACGGTGATTAAAATTGGCATAGAGGAAACGTGCTGGGTCGCCGAATGTGGCATAGGTCGAGAGATAGCCAAAACTGCCATAATTCGCATCACAGGCATACAAGTACCCGTTTATTTTACCTGAAGGAAGGCCATTGCTGAAATTACTTGATTCGGCAATGGTTTGTGACGGAGCCTCGATTTCTGTTTTCTTACAAGAGAACAACGAAAGGGAAAGGACCGTGAGGGCGAAAAGTTTAATATTCATGGTGCGCAACTTTACTGCAAGTTAAATAAAAACAACACGCCTGCAACAAACGATTACGCTTTACGGGAGTACGGTAAGTAACCTGAATGAAGAGAAAGAGCTATTCGACCCAACTCTTATAGTACTTGCCATCGTCAATGGCCATGGCTTCTTTTGTGACCTTTAATGGTTTGAAGGTATCAATCATGACAGCTAACTCAGCGGTTTCTTTTTGGCCAATACTGCGCTCCATGGCGCCAGGGGCAGGACCATGTGGAATGCCCTTGGGATGTAGCGTAATGTGTCCCTGTTCGATATTGTTGCGGCTCATGAAGTCACCATCCACATAGTACAATACTTCGTCGCTGTCGATGTTGCTGTGGTTGTATGGCGCAGGAACGGCTTGTGGGTGGTAGTCGTAAAGGCGGGGACAAAAACTGCACACCACAAAACCTGCGGTTTCAAATGTTTGGTGCACTGGAGGTGGTTGGTGCACGCGCCCTGTAATGGGTTCAAAATTATGGATAGAAAAGCCCCACGGGTAATTGTATCCATCCCAACCAACGACATCAAAAGGATGGGTAGCAAACACTATTTCGTGCATCATGCCTTCCTTCTTAATCTTAATAAGAAATTCTCCTTTTTGATCGTGCGTTTCTAATGTTTCTGGCAATTTATAATCCCGCTCACAAAACGGAGAATGTTCGAGCAATTGGCCTTGTGAGTTTTTATAACGCAAGGGGGTATAATACGGCGTGGTGCTTTCGCAAAACAACAAACGGTTGTCCTCTGTATTAAACGTAATTTGCCAAATCATTCCGCGTGGGATGATAAGGTAGTCCCCATATTCAAAAGGAATGTTGCCCATGAAGGTGCGCAACACACCGCTGCCTTTGTGCACGAAAAGCATTTCGTCGGCGTCGGCATTTTTATAAAAATACGAGGTAAGGCTTTTTTTAGGAGCCGCCAAGCCGATAGCACAATCGCTGTTGACCAGCAACGTTTTACGGCTCTCCAAAAAATCGTCGGTGGTGGGCACTTGGAAGCCCTTTAACAACAAGGCCTTGATGTTTTTATCTATCGCAATTTCTGGAGCAACACTGTAGCTGCGAACAATTTCCTTAACCTGTGTAGGTCGCGCCACGTGGTAGAGCAATGACGACATGCCACTAAAGCCTTCGGTGCCGAATAACTGTTCGTAGTAATGGCGGCCATTCTCTTGTTGAAAGACAACGTGGCGTTTTTGGGGAAATTTTCCGAGTTTGTGATAGATCGGCATAGATTAATTGAGCAAGGTGGCTTTAACGTGTACGGTTTGGTCGGTTTTAATTTTGATTTCCTGAGAAGTGCCCGTGGTGAAAATAGCACTGATGCGGAAAGAAATTTTATCCTTGGTCAAGTGGTCCTTAATATTGGTGCCACTCAAATCGGCTGCTACGGATGTTGCTCCTGCAGGGATACTGGTTTTAGAGGCAACTTGTGTTTCACCGGCAGAGGTTTTAATGAAAATGGTAAAGGATTTTAGAAAATCAAGATTACCTGAAAGCGCCGTGATGTTGAACCGGGTTAATTTGATTTCATCAATCAAATTTGCCGCAGTGTTCTCGGAACTAAAACGCGAGGTGGCGTTGGTGGACACTTCTGGGGTAGAAATATCTACCGGCACGTTAGCGGTATAGGTTGTTGCCGGTACGGCGGATTCAGAAGAGTAACTCATGTCGAATTCGGTGAGTTTATTGACCTCTTCCGTTGTTTTATTGCAACTCCAAAATAGCGTCACCAAGGATAGGGCAATTAGGGATTTAAGGATTCTCATGGGATTAAATTTCTCCTAAAGATAGTTTGTTTTTCAATACCTCCCGCAGGTTGGGCCGGAGGCGACTTTTATATACAGCAAGGCATTCAGGGCCGTTTTTTACACGCCCTTTTCGTAACCGGCGTTGTTCTTCTTCAGGCAAGCTAATTATTTGAACACACTCTGGTGTGCAGCAGCCTTGCATTTTTTCTGAGCAAGCTTTGCACTGTATAAATAACAAGTGGCAATCGTTGTTGGCGCAATTTACGTGGTGGTCGCACGGTTCACCGCATTGATGACAAGTTGAAATAATATCCTCTGTAATGCGCTCGCCAATGCGCTCATCAAACACAAAATTGACACCACGGAACTTGCTTTCCAGATTTTTTTCCCGAACTTCTTTTGCGTACTGTATGATGCCTCCTTGCAAATGCCCAACATTGGTAAACCCCTTGTGTTTTAAATAAGCACTGGCTTTTTCACAGCGTATACCGCCGGTGCAATACATAATTACTGGCTTGTCTTCTTGCCCTTTTAAATGTTCAATAACTTCTGGCAATTCTTCACGGAAGGTGTCTGCATCAGGACAGTAAGCTCGGTCGAAGCGGCCCACTTCACTTTCATAGTGGTTGCGCATGTCGATAACAATGGTGTCGGGATTTTCAATCGCCGCATTAAACTCATCAGCATTGAGGTACTTGCCTGTATTGGAGGGGTTGAAGGACGGATCAACGATGCCATCGGCAACAATTTTTTCGCGCACCTTGATAATGAGTTTGTAAAATGATTTGCCATTGCCGTCGACCGCGTGCTTGAACGGAACGCCTTTGAACTCTGGAATTTCGAATAGTTGTTTTTCAAAGGCCTCCCAATTGGTTTCAGGCACACTCATTTGTGCGTTGATGCCTTCGTTGGCCAGGTAGATGCGGCCAAAGCAATTTAGTTCGGACCATTCTTTGTACAGTCGGTCACGCAGCTCTTGTGGATTTTCAATGGTTACGTAGCGGTAAAACGAAACGGTTTTTCGGGCGATGGTTTCTTCGCGGAGGCGTTGTTTCAGAACCTCCTTGCTAATGCGGTTGACTAATAATGCCATGTTGCTTGATAAGAATAATTGCAGGTTATTGTATCAGTTGAACATCCGGCAGGGCCGGTTATTTTATGTGTTACTTACTTTCAAATACGTGTGATTTTCAGTAGGTTTGCAAAGATACTATAAACTTTTCAGAACACTTAATTATGACCAAAAAGGCAGAAAACATTCTGATCATCGGAGCCGGTGGACAGATTGGGGTGGAATTGACAGAACGATTGGCCGGCCTATACGGTCGTGATCATGTGATTGCTTCTGATTTGCGCGAATCGCCGGGGTTAGCGCCTTATCGTTTTGAGAAACTTGATGCACTCGACCGCACAGCTTTATTTGATTTGGTGAAGAAACACGGGGTTACCCAGGTGTATCATTTGGCCGCCTTGTTGTCGGCCACGGGTGAACAAAACCCGATGTTTGCTTGGAAGCTCAACATGGAAAGTCTTTTTCATGTGTTGGATTTAGGAAAGGAAAAACACGTCAGTCGTATTTACTGGCCAAGCTCTATTGCTGTTTTTGGTCCAACCACCCCGCGCCTCAACACCCCGCAGTACACGGTGATGGAGCCATCGACCATTTATGGCATTAGTAAACAAGCCGGTGAACGTTGGTGTGAATGGTACTTTAAAAAGTTTGGCGTGGATGTAAGAAGTTTGCGTTACCCGGGTTTGATAGGTTGGAAAACCGCACCGGGCGGGGGCACCACCGATTATGCTGTACACATATTTCATGAAGCATTGAAACACGGCACCTACGAAAGTTTTCTTTCGGAGAAAACGGCCCTGCCCATGATGCACATGGACGATGCCATTCGTGCCACCATTGAAATAATGCATGCGCCATCTGAACAAATAAAAATCAGGGGCAGTTACAACGTATCTGGCATGAGCTTTAATCCCGCTGAAATTGCCGAAGAGATTAAGAAACACATCCCCGAATTTAAAATCAGCTACAATCCCGATTTTCGTCAAGCCATTGCCGACAGTTGGCCACAAAGTATTGACGACGCCCATGCCCGCACCGATTGGGGCTGGAAGGAGCAGTACGATTTGAAAGGTCTGGTAGAGAACATGCTCGTGAACCTGAAGGAAATGCAGGTGAAGGCGGTGTAGGGTCAAAACGACGCCATAGACTGCCCTCTTGTTTATTCGAGCATCGCCGATTGTGAACGGATAGTTACTCATCGCCTCATATTGGCGATGATATTTTTAAATTAGATAAAAAAGAAGTTTACGCTGTTTGCAAAGCCGCGTTATGAATCGCAATTTGTTGTGCAGCGTTTTGCACCATTTCCATTAGCGTGAGGGCCTGTGGGGTGTGTTGTTGCAGCACGGCGGGACGTCCGGCGTCAGAAGCTTCGCGTACACTTTGTACCAGTGGAATTTGAGCCAGCAACGGCAATTGCATTTCTTCGGCCAAATGTTTCACTCCGTCTTTACCAAAAATGTAATACTTGTTTTCGGGCAGTTCTGCCGGTGTAAACCAGGCCATGTTTTCAACGAGTCCGAGTACCGGCACGTTAACCTGTGGCAGGGTGAACAGCGCAATGCCTTTGCGTGCATCAGCGATGGCCACGTCTTGCGGTGTACACACCACAATTGCCCCTGTTACGGGTACTTGTGAGCACAAAGAGATTTGAATATCGCCGGTACCTGGAGGAAGGTCCACGATGAGGTAATCGAGGTCGCCCCAAGCGGTGTCATAGAACAATTGTGAAAGGGCCTTGGTGGCCATTGGGCCTCTGAGGGCGATGGCTTGATTGGGTCCAGCCAGAAAACCAATTGAATTGATTTTCACCCCTAAACTTTCGACGGGAGCCATTTTGCGTTGGCCGTCGAAGTCGGCAGAGCCGGGCGTTTCATTTTCTACCCCAAACATAATGTGTTGAGAGGGGCCGTAGATATCGGCATCGACAATACCTGTTTTAGCCCCCATGCGGGCGAGTCCTACAGCAAGGTTGGCGGCGATGGTGCTTTTGCCTACACCACCTTTACCACTGGCGATAGCGATAATATTTTTCACACCGCGAAGGGTGGTCTCATCCTTTTCTTTTTTTGACGTGACGTTAGAGGTCATGTTGATTTTGACTACTGCCTCTTTAGAAACGAAGTGGAGGATGGCGTTGACGCACGCATTGTGAATCATGTCCTTCATAGGACAAGCCGGTGTGGTTAACACGACAGTGAACGAAACGTTGTTGCCATCGACGGCAACATCTTTCACCATGTTGAGGGTGACCAGGTCTTTTTTAAGATCGGGGTCGTCGACATAGCGTAACGCATCGATTACGCGTTCTGCTGTGATCTCCATAAGTAGGACTATTTGTTCGGATTAGGGCTAACAGCGTTAGTAGCTTGAGGTGCTGCTGGTGGCGGCAAGTTCATTGGCCCTGGGGCTTCTGCTTCAGCCATGCGGGCATGGATATAATCAGCAATCGAGTCTTGCACGTGTTTAGCACGTTCGTGCATGAGTTGACGGTCTTCGCTAGCTGGGCCGCATGCCGTTAGAAAAGCAACGAACAAGAAAAGTATAGCAGATAAATTGCGCATAATGTTTGGATCAGTCTCGCAAAACTAGTCAAAAAACAGAAAAGCCCCAAAGCGAAGCTTTGAGGCCTTTCAGCTAACTAAACACAAATATTTTAGTGAGCGTGCTGTTCAGCAGCAGGAGTAGCTGTTTCAGCAGCAGGCGCTTCAGTAGCAGCAGCAGCAGAATCAGTAGCAGGAGCAGCCATGTCAGTGCTGATAGCAGCAGCCATAGAGTCTTTCATGAATTTTTCACGCTCTTCCATTTTAGCTTTTTCTTCAGCAGATGGACCACAAGCAACGAATGATGCAGCAACGAGGGCCACAGCTACGATTGAGAATACTTTTTTCATTTTTTTAATTGTTTGAACGTTTATACCCGAGAAGGGCAAAAGGTCACCCAAAAAATCAGAACTATTTTCTAAATATCACATAAACCACTGAAAATGAGACAAATAAAATTAAAAAAGAAAAAGGCTACCACATAAAAAAGTAAAAAAATCGTTTACCAAGGGTTACCTTTGGTCATCAACAGGTATTAAACACACAAGGCCATGCGAAAATCTGCGTCGTATACCGACGAGGAACTCATAGAAGCGATGCGACGCGGGGATAGCTGGGCGCTTGATACAGTGTACAAGCGTCATTTTGGTTTGGTACAGAAGTTCATTGTCAACAATAGTGGTACGCGGGAAGAGGCGCAGGACATATACCAGGAGGCGGTGATTGTGTTGTACGAGAAGGTAAATGATGCTGGGTTTACGTTGGAGTGTGCGATAGCGACCTTTCTTTATTCGGTGAGTCGGCGGTTGTGGTTAAAGCATTTACGCGACGAAGGCCGGAAGGGATTGATTCGGGAGGAGCACGATGCAATGAGTGAGGATGCTGGAGCAATAGCGGAGCAGTATGTAGAAGAGGAGAGCCGTTTGCAGAAGATGGAGGAGGGGATGCGGTTGTTGGGAGAGCCTTGTGCCACATTATTAAACGATTATTATGCGAAGAGCATGAGTATGGAGGCGATTGCGGAGAAGTTTGGCTACACCAATGCCGACAATGCGAAGAACCAAAAATACAAATGCTTGCAGCGGTTAAAAAAAATTATGATAGGAGCAGGCACATAAGTCTGCCAGGGAGGATAAACGATGAAGGACGAAAAATTATTTGATGCTTATTTAGAGAGCACGCTGGCAGCGGAAGAGCGGACGGCTTTTGAAGAGCGTTTGGAGCAGGACGAAGCATTTCGTTTGGCGTTTGAGCAGCATTGTGATCTGTTGTCGGATTTGGTGTTGTTGCAGAAACGTTTGGTGATAAAGGAGCAGGTGAAGGCTTCGCGGATGCGTGTGATGCCAGCGAAGACAGAAGCGCGCACGGTTTTTTATTTAAGAACGGCCAGCGTAGCGGCAGCCACTGCCTTTGTGGCGGTGATGAGTACCATTTTGATATTGAGCAAGGGCGGGTATTTGTTGACCTCGCGGAGCAATCAGATTACAGAGCTCAACCGCAAGGTGGGCGAGTTGCGAGCGAGCAACGAAGGCATTGTTGAAGGCATTACGCGCAGCAAGAAGCGCACGTATGCGCCGGCGAATTTAGAAGCCAGTGCCTTTGCATTGAACAACCAAGGGTATATTTTAACCAGTTACCATGCGGTAAAATCGGCTGACAGCATTTATGTGCGCAACAGTTTATTAGAGCCAACCGCTGCTGAGGTGGTGTATACCGATGCTACCATTGATTTAGCGATTTTGAAACTAAAGAACGATTCTGTGATTACCACGTGGCGCGTGCCGTATGGTGTGCGTTCAACAGCGCCAGAAATTGGTGAGAAGGTATTTACATTGGGTTACCCGCGCAACGACATGGTGTATGGCGAAGGGTCGTTAAGTTCGTTAAGTGGTTATGGCAACGACACCGCCATGTATCAAATCTCTATTCCTGTGAATCCCGGTAACAGCGGCGGTCCCTTGTTGGACGAATATGGTCAAGTTATCGGCGTGATAAGGGGCAAGGAGAGCAGTGCAGAGGGGACCGGATTTGCTGTAAAGATGGTCAACATCTTGAGTAGTGTTGAAAAGAATGGTAACGACACGCTGAAGCTCGATTTGTTAAAAGGAAGTCCCAAAAAATCACAGATCAGGCAAATTCGCCGTCCCGATCAGATCAAAAAGATAAACCCTTACGTATTTAACGTATTGGTTTACAAAAAAGACTGAGGACTTTCTAACACCCCTAACAACCTGAATTTAAGCTTATTAACCGGTAATAAACCGACTTGTGAACTTGTTTTTAACGGGGGCGCAAACGTATTGAAATATTTTAACGACCGTATTACCACAAAAAAACAAGTTATTAACAATTTTATGACTACTTTTAAGTCCTAATTGGCGGAATCATGTTTGAGATACTAAAACAATTTGAAAGCAAGTATGGCATGCTAAAGAAGAAAGGCCTTCGTATAGAGGGGCTTTCGATGATAGATCCTAAGCGTAAGAAGCATGTGATTTTGGTGAGTAAGCCGTTTATGTTTGACAACCGTCAGTTGCCCAAGACGTATGAGGGGTTGGACATTAAAGCGAAGATAGAGGGAACGCTGCCGAAGGAGTTTTCGTTTAACAAAGATGCAGTGCGCAAAGAGTACGTATGGGCACCGAACCGTTTTGAAAAGTTCGTAGACCGTTGCTCTGATGAAATCAAGAAACAATTTAATAATCCTAATATGTCCCGTCAGGACATGCTTGACGCTTTAGCGTTTGGCAATTTTGAAGAGCACAAAAAGAAGAGTTTGCAAATGATGAAGGATGGAAAAATCCCTCCATTTAAAATGAACTAGTTGTGGTTTGTTGTTTTAAGAGATAAGTAACACAATTGTCATAGTTAAGGGTTAAACAATTTGGGGTTACTTTGTTAAGAGGGTGGGGTGGTTCCCACCCTTTTTTGATTTGTTTAAAAGGCTTAATTACTTCGTTGGATGGGGATGGATAAATCCTCATTTACCATTAGTAAACTCCGGTTGATCCATCCCCATCCGCCTCGTCCTTAAGCCTTTTAAACAAAACAACGTTGACAATGGAGTGGACTTAATTACTACGTTGGATGAGCCTAGATAAATCCTTATTTACCATTAGTCAACTTCGATTTAATCAGCGCTATTCTCGCCGACCTTAAGCCTTTTAAATAAAACAACGTTGACATGGGGGGCGGCCTTAATTACTTCGTTGGATGAGCCTAGATAAATCCTTATTTCCAGTAGTCAACCCTGTTTGATTCAGCAGCATTCGCGCCGTCCTTAAGCCTTTTAAACAAAACAACGGAATAGAGGGGATAGGCATAATTACGTCGTTGCAAGGGGTAGGCTGAAATCTCAGTTACCATCAGTAAACTCCGGTTGATCCAGCGCCATGTGCGGCGCCCTTAAGCCTTTTGAGCCAACCACATGTTTCGAGAAGAAAAGAACGTGCGACAATTATCCTGCGGGAATGGCGGCAAGCGGGAGGAGTGAGCCTGCATGAGTGATTGAACGGAAACCCCGCGCACGCGGCGGGGCGCCGAGCGTGTAGCGAGCAGGCTTTTTGAAAAAAAGACCGCGGAGCACCGCACGGCGCGCCACGGCGAAGCGGGTTGGAGTGAAAGCACGACCCCGCACGGAGGTGTGGTTTGCTGTGTACGGTGCGGGGACATGCCCAATATCTACTTATTCAAACGTCTCAATAATTTCGAGCATGGTGCGAAAAGCCACGGTGCCTTGTCCGAATTTCTCAGTATGTTCGGCTTGGAGTTTCTTGGCAAACGTGCCTTGGTAGGTTTCAATGTCCTTGATTTCCTTAAACGTGTATTGTACAGAATAGGTGAATCCTTCTTCATTAACAAACAGAACCTTGACTAATTTACAGCCCGTGAAACAGCCGGTGCGTAATACATCGGGAATGTGGGATTGACGCATCCAGGCTAACCAGGCGTCGTGTATGCCCGCATCGACATTCACCGTGACATTGTAGATAAACATGCTGCAATTTACGCACTTAACAGGGTGTTGTAACATCAATTTATTTGACGGGTAGGAATTGAGGGAGTTGGCGGCTTTACCACGGGGGAATTTAGCGCCAATATTGGTCAAAAGGGTGAAATGCCCTAGGGATTATTTGTAAATTTACGGGTCATGAAAACCAATTTTGTAGAAGAATTACGCTGGCGGGGATTGTTGCACGACATTATGCCCGAAACCGAAGAATTGCTCAATAAAGAACAGGTGGTGGGGTACATTGGTTTTGATCCGACCAGCGACTCGTTGCATATTGGTAGTTTATCGCAAATTCTCACACTGATGCGCTTTCAGCGGGCGGGTCATGTGCCGGTAGCCCTTGTTGGTGGTGCAACCGGCATGATTGGTGATCCGAGTGGTAAAACGGCTGAACGCTCGCTGCTCGATGAGGCGCAATTACAAAAAAACGTTGACGGTATTCGCGCTCAGCTGGAACGTTTTCTTGATTTTTCTGACGCGGCCACTGGGGCCAAGCTGGTGAACAATTATGAATGGATGAAGGACTATAGTTTTATTGCCTTTGTTCGGGACATTGGGAAGCACTTGACCGTGAATTATATGATGGCCAAGGATTCGGTGAAAAACCGGCTTGAGACGGGCATGAGTTTTACAGAATTCAGCTACCAATTATTACAAGGTTTTGATTTTTACCACCTCAACACCACCATGAACTGTAAATTACAAATGGGGGGGTCGGACCAATGGGGCAATATTACCAGTGGAACGGAATTGATTCGTCGGAAATCGGGGAAGGAGGCGTTTGCGCTCACGACTCAACTCATCAAAAAAGCAGATGGCACAAAATTTGGTAAGAGTGAAGGGGGTAATATATGGTTGGACCGCACCAAGACATCTCCATACAAATTTTACCAGTACTGGATCAATACTTCGGATGAAGATGCCGAGAACTTTATCAAGTACTTTACATTTATGCCGAAAGAAGAAACAGAACAGCTCATAGAAAAACACCGCACCGATAAAGGTGCACGGTTGCTTCAAAAGCGTTTGGCCGAAGAGGTGACGGTACTCGTGCACGGACGCGAAGATTATGAAGCGGCATTGGCCGCCAGTGAGGTGTTGTTTCGTGGAGGGTTAGCCGATTTGGCGGCCATGAATGAACAGTTGTTTTTGGAAGTTTTTGAAGGGGTGCCTTCGTTTGAAATAAGCCGCACCCATTTGTCCTCCGGCGCCAACATTATTGATTTGCTTGCCACCCATACCACTATTTTACCGAGCAAGGGCGAGGCCCGCAAACTGATTCAAGCCGGTGGGGTGAGCGTGAACAAAGAAAAAGTGGAGAGTATTGAAAAAGTATACACCACCGATGCACTCATAAAAGAGAAGTACTTATTAATACAACGTGGCAAGAAATTATACTACCTCTGCTACATTCAGTAAATGGCACTCAAACAGACCCAAAATTTAAAGCTTTCACAGAAGCTATTGCCACAACAAATTCTGCTCATGAAATTGTTGCAATTGCCTACACTTGCATTGGAACAACGTATCAAGGAAGAATTGGAAGAAAACCCCGCGCTTGAAGAAGAAGATACAGACGCAACAGAAGAGGAGGAATACGAAAGTGCTGAAACGGAGGATGCAGAAGAGTTTGATGAAAATGGTGAATTGAAAGAAGAAGAGAATGCTGCTCCGGATAACGATGTAGAAATGGAAGACTACATGGATGCGGAAGAGTTGGATTCATACAAATACGAAGTAGTTAACAAAGGCCCCGATGACGATTCCCGCGAGTTTGTGGTAGTAGAAGGGTTTAATTTCAAAGAAACGCTCGAGCAGCAATTAGGGTTGAGGGATATTTCGGAAACGGAGTTCACGATTGGCAATTACATCATTGGGTGTTTGGATGAAGATGGGTACTTGCGTCGCGAAACGGAATTGATTTCGGATGATTTGGCCTTTAACTACAATTTATCTGTAACACACGAGGAAGTCTTACAAGCCTTGCAGGTTGTGCAGTCATTTGACCCTCCGGGCATTGGTGCCAGGAATTTACAGGAGTGTTTATTGCTGCAATTAGAGCGGCGTGCTGATAAAACGCGTGAGGTACAATTGGCCATTGCGGTGATTCGTGATCACATGGAGGAGTTTTCGAAAAAGCACTACGATAAAATATTAAAACGACTCGACATTTCAGGCGAGGAACTAAAGGGGGTCATCACCGAGATTACGCACTTGAACCCTCGTCCGGGTAACAACGATTCGCGTGAGGCGGTGAATGCTGCAGTGGTACCAGATTTTATTGTGACCGTGGCGGATGGAAAACCAGAGTTAAGCATTAATGGCAGGAATTTACCTGATTTAAAGATCAGCAAGGAGTACACCGAGATGCTGAAGGAATACTCGCGTAGCAAGGACCGTTCTAGCAAGGATGCGACCGGGTTTATAAAAAGTAAAATTGAAAGTGCGAGTTGGTTCATTGATGCTTTGCACCAGCGCTACACGACCATGTTGTTGTGTATGCAGGCCATTATGGAATACCAGTCCGAGTATTTTGCAACGGGCGATGAGTCGAAATTAAAGCCGATGATTTTAAAGGACATTGCAGGAAAGGTAGAGTTGGATTTATCGACGGTTTCGCGCATGGCCAACAGCAAGTATGTGCAAACGCCTTATGGCACCTTTTTATTAAAGACGTTGTTTTCTGAAAGCATGAGTACCGATAGCGGGGAAGAGGTAAGCAACCGCGAAATCAAGAACATACTTAAGGACTTGATAGACAAAGAAGACAAGCGCCACCCTTTAACCGACGATGAGTTGTGTGCAGCTTTGAATGAAAAGGGCTACAACATTGCCCGCAGAACAGTAGCGAAGTACCGCGAGCAACTCGACATTCCCGTAGGAAGAATGCGCCGCGAAATTTAAAGCGCGCTTACTGATTCCTGCTTATTCCTTCACAATTCGTACTGTTTCTTTTTTTCCAGAAACAGAAATGTAGTAGAGGCCTCTGCTCCAATCCCTCATGTTCACCTTATTGTTTTCGGAGAGTGGGCCCGAGTAGACCACTTTGCCATCTTGCGATACAATGCGGATGGTGGTGCCGGGGCGGATACCAGAGAGGGTTACCTCATCGCTGCTTGGCACAGGGCTTGCGCTGATGCGGGACGTTTGTATGGTGGGTAGTCCCACTTGATCGATTTCTATGCCCGCCCAAACCGTATCTTCTATGCACGGGTGTTTTGCAATTAAGAAGACGAAGTAGGACGCGTTTGCTGTATAAGTCACAACAGGGTTTTGTGCTGTTGAAACCGTGCCATTGCCAAAGTCCCAGAAACACGTGGCGGTGATGGGGTTGGTGCGAGTAAAGGCAACCGTGTTGCCAGTAACGGCGTAGGTGAAGTTGGCCAAAGAATTGAGGTTTTGTACAGACAGTGCGGTGTCGGTGATTCCTTCGCTCAAATTGTAATACGTGCCCGACGGTGTGTTTTCAAGTTTAACGGTGCGCACCATGTAAGTGTAAATGCCGGAATAAACAAGGCAACTATCCACGTAAGAAGTGCCGGTTACAGGGTTGGTATTGCAGCGCACATATGTTTTAAGTGAATCGTTTTTGCGGTAAATGTTATAACCGGCGATAGCGGTTTCGGTAGATGCGCTCCAATTGATGGTGCAATTGTATCCGTTGCGAGTGGCTATGACATTGGCAGCGGGCGCCACAATGTCGTTGCGCAAGGTGGGGTCGCCCATTAGAGCGTTATGCACCCAGCGGCCGGTGATGTTGGTTGGACTAGCATAATACAAACCGTTGACATTGTTTTCTGTAAGCAACACACCGTATCCGATGTTTTCGCCCAAGCCCATGTGGTGGAGTTGGTAGTGGGGTCTTCCCGACCAAATACACGTCAGCATTTTTCCTTGAGCCAATGGTGCGCGCAAGAAGCTGTTGGTGGTATCCCAATCACCGAAGTAAGAGCCAAACAGTAAAGTAAACACACCATCCAGGTTGGATGCCGCAAAATTAGCGGTAGTACCTACGCCACTTGCAGAATTGTAATAACCGCCACCGCAGCCGTAAGACCACTGGTAACTATTACCGGTCATGGTGGTAAAGTAATCGGCAGCAGTTATGTTGTTATAACCAACAAGGGGCGCAAAGTTTTTATAACCACTGGCAGCGAAGGCTTCGCCGCTGAAGTAGCCAAAATTGTCATCAATCACTGCGCGTTTTTGTGGTTGGTATATTTTTTTTCGGTAGTTGTGGTCCTTGTCAAGGTAATCCTTCATCAATTGTAATTCAGAGGAAGAGAAATTAGACATGCGCGAGAGGTCCACTCGACCAACCTGCAATTCAACAAGGCCCGGCACGATGGACTGATCAAACTTACCATCGCCTGGAAGATTTTTAGTGCGCGCGGGCGATGCGGTTGAGGTGGCAGGTCCCTGCGTATCGGTCCATGTTCCATTCACATCGCCATAGTAAACATCCGCAGGCCAAGCGCCGAAATGATCGGGGTGTCCATCGGGATTTATAAATCCACTGTAGGGAACCGGAACATGTCCCAACAAAAAAACAGCAGTGGTTGGAAGGGAGTCGTTGCGGTATTCGTTTACGATAACATCTTTGACATGGGAGACGGAGGCGGACCGTAGCACATCGTGACGAAATACTTCCCAGCCATCGCCTTCCATATCGGTAATGAGCCGTTTGATTTCTGGTGCCAGGGAAGAAGAGAAGGAGGAGTCCACAACAAGAATTAACCGGCCGCGGTATTCAATGGCGGGCACGTTGATACCCGTATTGATATACCCGTAGTAATTATTTAACGAGACGGTGCGTTGAATTCTATATTCGTAATTTATACCAGCCACTACAGACGCGTCACTGAAGCTTGTTGCTGAGCCGGGGAGGGAGGTGAGTGCAGTTCCCCAGGACTGAGCCGATTTAAGTTTACGAAAGACTTGGTATTGCGACGTGAGTGTATAGGCTGGCCACGACAAAACGATTTGTGTTGACTGCACGCTAGCCGTGATTTGGACGGCGGCATCAGCGGAGGTTTGTGCAGAGGAGGCAACACTTATCGCCAAAGCAAGCAGAAGTAAAACTTTTTTCATATGAATAAAAGTAAAAATTCTTTTGCAGAAAAGTGGTCTCGGGTGCGAAAAAAGAAACAAAGACAATACAGGGGAATTGATTTTTATGACGGCCTTCAGATAGAGAATACATTCACAAGGTGCATGTGGTGGCAACAATTTGATTTGTGTCATGCAATGCGGTGCTCGTGATTTTATGACACGCCTCTTTGGTAGATTTTATAATCGATCACGGAGGAGATGGCATTACAACCAACGGATAGGTCTAAAGAAGAAAGGCAGACTCGCGACAGACCCTTTCAGTAAAAAAAGGGCTGCATCTCTGAATAAAGCGGAGATGTTTCGGGAGGAGGCGAGCATTTGTTATAGTAGGTGTTGAGTTCATCGTTGAACATGTTCACGATGGACTCTAACACCAACGGAGAGTATAGTTTTGACAGCTGTAATTTTATTTTATTGCCGTTGAAAACAGAGTAGGTCTCTTCGCCAGCCAATTTGTTAGCCACACCAACATTAAAGCTTACGGTTGCGCCAAAGAGGTTCATTTTTAATTCTGGAGGAACTTTTTTAATGACAACGGATTCGCCAGCTGAAATAGGAAAAGGCCTTTTTAGTTGATGTCCGTATTTATTTTTAATAACGATTAAGGCGTCGCCACCAGTTGGATTGCCCCTTTCAACTTGCGAAGGAGCCAATCTTTCGGGCACGAAACCGATGGCGGAATTATAAATGCGATCGGTTTCTGCCACCAGGTAAAAGGCTTCTGGCATAACTATAGACTTGTTTACGGTTAACGTAGAATCAAGAAAAATACCTTCGCGAACACCATGGAATAACGAATCACTGGAGTGGCTGTAGATAAAATAGACTTTACTGAACCGGTAGTGTTTTATAAACGCGTCCATGAGGTTTTTGTTCATGGCAGCGGTTTCAAGCATTTTTTGATCCGCTAGGGCAATTTGTCCCTCTTTTCGCAATTGATTAATTGCAGTTGCATTGGTGCGCAATTTTATAACCAGTGCACCATTGTGCAATTGGTGGACTTGCCAAGCGGATACAGCCTTTCTTCTACGGCCGAAGTGCGCAAACTGATCGGCGTCCTTATAATCCGATTCACGGGTTTTTATAGTGGGTGATTGTGCCTTTAACTCTGGCACAAGCGTCATCAGTAGTGCTAGGGCCAAAAAATTATTTAACCATTGACCCATTCGAGAAATCGGTTGTTATAGGTGAAACGAAGCATAGCTCTCCTTTTTCATTTTCTGCCATTAAGATCATTCCCTTGCTCTCAATCCCTTTTATTTTTCTTGGTTCAAGGTTGGCGAGTAAACAAACTTTTTGTCCGATGATGTTTTCAGGCTTGTAATATTGTGCAATACCACTCACTACGGTGCGTTGGTCCACCCCGGTATCCAAGAGCAGTTTTAGTAGTTTGTCGGTTTTTGGAACAACCGCTGCTTCTAAAATAGTGGCAGTGCGAATGTCCATTTTGCTAAACTCGTCAAACGTTGTTGCTTCTTTAACCGGTTTGCTAGTTGTTGGTTCTGCAATAGGCTCCGGTTTTTTAAGTTTAGCGATTTGTGTTTCCACGGCAGCATCTTCTATTTTTTCAAACAGCAGCTCTTCCTTATTTATTGTGTGCCCCGCGCTTAAATTGTCGGTTTTAGTGGCATCGTTCCACGACAATGCCGATAAATTGAGCATGCCTGCGAGTTTCTTGGCAGTAAATGGTAAAAACGGTTCACAGAGTAGGGCGAGGTTGGCACAAATCTGTAGCGCCACATTCATGATGGTATTTACACGTGCGGGATCGGTTTTAATTAATTTCCACGGCTCAGTATCGGCCAAATATTTGTTGCCCAACCGTGCAACGTTCATCAACTCGCTTAATGCCTCTCTAAAACGAAATTGCTCAATTGAGGCTGCAATTTTATCAGGAGCCCCCGCCAATTCCTCTAAAACGAGCAAATCTTCCTTGGTGTAAATGTCGGCAGAAGGTACGCTGCCGTTGTAAAATTTGTGAGTCAGCACAAGGGCGCGGTTGACAAAGTTGCCAAATATGGCCACGAGTTCACTGTTGTTCCGGGTTTGAAAATCTTTCCACGTAAAATCATTGTCCTTGGTCTCTGGCGCATTCGCACAGAGCACATAACGTAAAACATCTTGTTTACCTTTAAAGTCTTCAAGGTATTCGTGCAGCCACACGGCCCAATTGCGAGAGGTTGAAATTTTATCCCCTTCAAGATTGAGGAATTCATTGGCGGGCACGTTATCGGGTAGCACAAAACCGCCATGTTCCATTAAAACACTTGGGAAAATAATGCAATGGAAGACGATATTGTCTTTACCGATAAAATGAATGAGGCGTGAATCGTCACTTTTCCAATACTGTTCCCAAGTATCGGGTAATAATTCCTTAGTGGCAGAGATGTAGCCAATAGGGGCGTCGAACCAAACGTATAGTACTTTTCCATTAGCGCCCTCAACAGGCACAGGAATGCCCCAATCCAAATCACGGGTCATTGCGCGTGGCTGTAAACCCTCTCCACTTTCCATCCAGCTCATGCATTGGCCATATACGTTGGGTTTCCATTCCTTGTGACTACTAATATAGGCCTTGATCTTAGGCTGCAACTGGTCTAAGGGCAGAAACCAATTCTTGGTCTTGCGCAATACAGGGGTGCTACCAGACAATGCCGATTTTGGTTGAATGAGGTCAGTGGCGTTGAGTGATGAACCGCACTTTTCACATTGATCACCATAGGCGTTGGGGTTGCTGCAGCGGGGACAAGTGCCAGTAATGTAACGGTCGGCTAAAAATTGCTTGGCAGTTTCATCATAGTACTGTTCAGTTTCTTTTTCAGTAAAAATGCCTTTATCGTATAGTTCGCGGAAGATAGCGCTTGCGGTTTCTGCATGTATTTTAGAAGACGTTCTGGAGTAAACATCAAAAGAAATCCCAAATTCTTTGAACGCATCCCCCATCATTTTGTGGTACTTGTCTACTACCGCTTGTGGCGTTGTGTTTTCCTTTTTAGCTTTTATAGTAATTGGTACACCGTGTTCATCGCTTCCACAAATGAATTTCACGTCTGCCCCTTTTCCTCTTAAGAACCTGCAATAAATATCGCTTGGCAAGTAACAACCCGCAATGTGACCGATGTGCACTGGGCCGTTAGCGTATGGTAATGCAGCAGTAACAAGCGTTCTTTTAAATTCTTTTTTCATAAAATAAAACCTTTCGGGGATTCAACCTTAGCAAAGCAATTGTTTGAATTCCTTACTTTTATACAAAGGTAGCCGATATCATTTAAAACAGGGCCTCCTTTATAAGGAAACTTACGAATGCTGCATATTCCCCCATATTTGGTCAAGGGCGATCAGGTGGTCCTTGCTGCCACTGCTCGAAAAATCTCCTCAGATGAGCTCCGTCCTGCTGTGGAATATTTGCAGTCACGGGGATTGGAGGTCCTTTTTACACCCGGCCTTTTTGACACACACCATCAATTTGCTGGCACCGATGTTCAACGCGCTGCTGCTTTTCAGTGGGCGCTTTCGCACCCAACCGCCAAGGCCATTTTAATCGTCAGAGGGGGATATGGTACCGTTCGGATCATTGATAACGTTCAATTTGATGTCTTGCGGCAGTATCCTAAATGGATTTGTGGTTATAGTGACGTGACGGTCCTTCACAGCCACCTGCATCAACTCAATTGGGCGTCCCTGCACTGCACCATGCCCATAAATTTTACCAAACACGCTGGGGCTGTGGAAACGCTTTTGAATGCCCTACAAGGGGAGCCCCTGCGCTATCCCGTTGCTCACCATGCCCTAAACCGCGCAGGGCGATCAACGGCCATCGTAACGGGGGGCAACTTATCACTACTTTATGCTTTGAGCGGAAGCGTTTCGGATGTGGACACGGGAGGTAAACTTCTTTTTATAGAGGATTTAGACGAGTACTTGTACCACATCGACCGCATGATGCTGCAGTTGAAGCGCGCAGGCAAATTAAAAAACCTTGCTGGGTTGATTGTTGGGGGAATGTCGGACATGAAGGACAATGCTGTACCATTTGGTCAATCTGCTGAGCAGATTATCAGAAGCGCCATAGAAGAATACAGCTTTCCTGTTTGTTTTGGTTTCCCGGCTGGGCACATTGACGAGAACAATGCCATTTATTTTGGAAAGCATGCGCAGCTGGAGGTGACTGAAAGTGGCGCTATTTTGGAATACGTTTAATGATTCATTACACAAACGACGGCAAAGCGATCTATTATGAAGTTGCAGGAAATGCAGCGGCATCGGAGACGGTTGTGTTTTTGAATGGACTCACACAGTCGGTCTTGTCTTGGAGCATGTTTGTGCCTTTTTTTCAGGAGAAGTACAGGATTGTATTAATGGATTTTGTTTTTCAAGGCCGAAGCAGTAAGGAGGGGGAGTGGCGCAACTTTGATCAACACGCTGCTGACGTAGCGGGGTTGATTAAGCACGTGTGCGGAGAACCAGTGTGTGTCGTTGGACTCTCTTATGGTTCTATTGCCGCACAGCACCTGCTTGTGAATTATCCTGCGGTGGTAAAAAGGGCGGTACTGATGTCGGGAATTGCACATAAAACACCGTATTATGAAGCCGTGGAAAAATCGTGGTGGTCGGCGCTTGAAACAGGTGGATTTTCATTGATGCTGGACGTCATGATGCCAATGGTATTGAGCGAGCAGTACTTTGCAAATCCTATCATACCAATTGAACAAATGAAGCAAAACCGTCGCGACATGAGCGTTGGCAGCGAGGCGTTGTTTAAATTGATGCGCGCCACAAAAGAACGCGAAGATTACCGGCAGAAACTGTCACAGATTAAAAAACCTGTTTTGGTTTTGCATGGGGAGATGGATCGCTTGTTTCCTTTGGAATTGGGAAGAACGGTTGCTGAGAGTATTCCCGGGGCTGTTTTCAATGCCATAAAGGGAGCGGGGCACACCCTTAATCTGGAGAAAGTGCCAATCGTCTGCGAAGCGATTTTATCCTTCCTTAAATAAGATCGAAAAAACTTTTTACTCCCGGGTATCGGCGGGTTTGATAGCCTTCGGCGAAGGGTGCGTTGATGGCTCTTCCCCAAACACGCATTTTACTATAAATAACCTCAAGAAATTCCTCACCAGAGATAGGGGTTGCTGGCTCAACGGAATTGGGAGAATAGAATTGGGATGAAAAAGCGAGAATCGCTTTTTTCTTGATGTCCACAAACGGCGTCACATCAATTACAAAATCAGGGTGGAGAAATTCATCTTGTATGTAGTGATATACTGCTTTTGGTCGCCAAGCCGATTGTGCCACGTCCGCGTAAACGGTTTCAATTCGGCGAAGGCCGCTATAAAAACAGGCGTCTGCTTCCAATTGTGCCGATCGCCCGTGATCAGGATGCCGATCGCTTATCGCATTGCAAAGAACAATTTCTGGTTGAAAACGACGAATCTGAGTAACGATGGCTTTTAGGCTGTCTTCGTTGTTTTGAAAAAAACCATCTTTTAAGTCCAATTGTTCGCGGTGAGCAATGCCAAGTATTTTAGCGGCCTGCATGGCTTCTTCTGTACGTAAGGTAGCGTTACCCCTCGTGCCGAGTTCACCACGGGTAAGATCGAGGACAACAACGTTTTTACCTTCGGCAATGTGCTTTGCAAGGGTGCCGCTACAACTCAATTCAACATCATCGGGGTGTACACCAATCGCTAGGATATCGGTCTTCATTGCGCGTTTTTTTGGTTGCGTGAAAGTTCAGAGAGGCGGTCATTCATTTTTGGAAGATTCCTGAACAGCACATATGAACGGCGGAAGTCGCCGATACTAATAGCTGGGGATCCTTGCACAATTTCACCTTCTTTTTCTATGTGGCTGCCTACGCCCGACTGTCCCGCAACTTTTACGTTGTCGGCAATTCTCAAATGTCCAGCTACGCCAACTTGTGCGCCAATCATACAGTTTTTACCGACTTTGCTAGAGCCCGCCACGCCAGTTAGTCCGGCAATGACCGTATTTTCGCCCACTACTACGTTGTGGGCAATTTGAACAAGATTGTCGAGTTTCACGCCTTTTTTCAAAACGGTTGAGCCCATGGTGGCACGGTCAATAGAAGTGTTTGATCCCACTTCCACGTTGTCTTCAATGACAACGTTTCCAATTTGAGGCACTTTCACAAATGCTTGTCCCTCTGAGTTTGGCGCAAAGCCAAAACCGTCGCTGCCAACAACTGTATTGGCGTGAATGGTGCAGTCGTTGCCAATGATACATTCGTGGTAAACCTTTACTCCTGAGTACAAAGTGGTGTTATCCCCCACTACGGCATTATCGCCGATATAAACATGAGGATAGATTTTCACATTGTTACCAATCCTTGCACCGTTGCCCACGTAGGCAAATGCGCCAACGTAGCAGTTTTCACCAATAGTGGCACTGGTGGAAATATGGGATGGTTGTTCAATGCCCGATTTATGCCCCTTTAACTGCTGATATGCTTGCAACAGTTTAGCAAATGCCTCATAAGCATTGGCAACGCGAATAAGGGTGCAAGTGGACTTAAGCGGTTTTTCTGCTTTGAAGGATTCATTTACCAGGACGATGGTGGCGTCGGTAGTATAGATATAGTTTGTATAGGCTGGATTAGCAAGGAAAGCAAGCTTTCCAGGAGAGCCTTCTTCTATTTTGGCAACGCCATTAACGGCGGCATTTTCGTCACCCTCAACGGTGCCGTTGAGCATTGCGGAAATTTGTTGTGCTGTGAACTGCATAGGTGTGGCTCCAAAATTACTAAAAAGAAGGCGCTTCAACGGCCTTTAATAGCACTTCTTTTAGCGCGTATTTTTCCTGATTCCAGTTGAGTGAAACGGCGGCTTTTTCGCATGCTGCGCGATAGCGCGCTTGATTTTCGGGTTGCAACATTTCATGAAGGGCATTAGCGATGGTTTCGGGATTTACTTGATCAATGCACCTTCCAACCCCATAGCCGTTGACGATTTTTGCGACCTCTACCATGTTACTTGCTAAAACGGGCGTTCCCGCTTGTATGTAATCAAACAACTTATTTGGCAGACTTAGTTCATAATTCAGCGCAATGGGCTTATCTATACTTAGTCCCACAGCCGCTAAACGGGTATATCCGAACAATTCGTGCCGAGGAAGGCGACGAATCATTTTGATTTTATGCGATAATCTTTCCTTTTGGATGAGGGCTTCAAGCGCGTGCCAGACATCTCCTCCACCAATGATGAGTAGGCCTGCCGCTACATGGTGCATGGCGAGTATGAGTTCCTCGGCGCCTCTTCCTACGTTTATTCCTGCTCCTTGTAAAATAAGTAGGGGCCATTCCGCTGCAAAACCTAGCGAAGCTTTATCGGGCGGCACGATCTGTTCAGGGGCATTACTAACGTTTCTAACCACATGAAATGGTACGTGATAACGGGCGTGAAATAGGGTGGCAATACTTTCGTTTACAGTGATGCAGTGGTGAACATGCGGCACGAGTTGCTTCTCTAGCCACTGCCAGATGCGTCGCTTTAGTGGATTGTTTAGCAGTTCCGGCACATCGCAAAACAATTCGTGGCTATCGTAAACGAGGGGGGCACGTTTTAGTTTGGCCACAAGATAATTGGGTAACAGTGTGTCCAGGTCGTTGGCGATTAGTAAGGCTCTTTTTCGCGTCAGTAGGAAAAAGAACAGGCGCACATTAAAGAACAGGTAAAAAAGAGGGCCTTTGGTGAACAAAAGGCGCATGCGGTGAGCCTTCCAAGCCCATTGAGGCAGAGGTGGAGAGGAACTAAGTTGCCGACCAACTACTGTAATGTCGTATCCCAATTCGTGCAAAACCTCGCAGGTCCTGTAAACCCGCTGGTCGGTGACCAGGTCGTTGATTACACTGACAATTGCTGTTTTGTTTTTAAACACAAACTTTGTTGAAATTGCTATAAAGATAGAGATAAAGCGCCTCTATATTGGGTAAATTAGCCACATGCCCGCAATAAAAGAACACATCAGTTTAAAACCCTTTAATACGTTTGGTATGGAGGTTTATTGTGACTACTTCACAGAAATCACCAGCGAAACGGATTTTATTGAATTATTAGAGAACGGCATTTATCAAACGCAGAGACATTTGATTCTGGGAGGAGGCAGTAATGTGTTACTCACCAGAGACTTTAAGGGCATGGTTATCCGAAACACCATTAAAGGTATTGAGATTGTAAAGAAGGAGGATTCAACCGTCCATGTCAAAGCCGCTGCTGGCGAAGTATGGCATGATTTTGTCATGTGGACCATTGCGAAGGGCCTTGGGGGATTAGAGAATTTGTCCTTGATTCCGGGGTGCGTGGGTGCTTCGCCCATGCAGAACATTGGTGCCTATGGTGTGGAGATAAAGGATGTTTTTGTTTCACTGGAAGCACTTCACATGGTTACAGGGGAGAAGCGGGTTTTTAACCGCGAAGCCTGTGAATTCGGCTACCGCGAAAGTGTTTTTAAAAGAAAGTTCAAGGACCAATATTTTATTACCTCGGTGACTTTTGAATTGAGTGAGCGGCATCAATTGAGTACCACATATGGGGCGATTCAAAATGAATTGCAAGCAATGGGCATAACCAGCCCTGGTATAAGGGATGTTTCAGATGCGGTGATTCGCATCCGCCGCAGCAAGCTCCCCGACCCCGCCGAAATGGGCAATGCTGGTAGTTTTTTCAAAAACCCTGAAGTGCCAGCAGATCAGTACACATCACTCAAGACACACTACCCCGATTTGGTAGGGTATCCACTCGAAAATGGCCATTATAAATTAGCTGCGGGTTGGTTAATTGAACAATGTGGATTGAAGGGGCACCTCCATAATGGAGCAGCCGTACACGATAAACAGGCCTTGGTTTTGGTAAATAAAGCAGGGTGTAGCGGGCAGGACGTATTTGATCTTTCGACCCACGTGCTTAAAACGGTGCATGAAAAATTCGGCGTGGAGTTAGAACGCGAAGTGAATATTATTTAACGCATTCGCCGATAAGCATCTCTTCTTGTTGCCCACCGCTTTAAATCCATTTTACCCATTGCAAAAAGCACTTGTCCCTTTGGCCAGTAACACTCTATGTTTCTTCGGAGGATGAAATGGGGATTGGCCTCCTCACAGTTTAATCCTGGTAAAGTGGTGAAGTGAAAACGGTAGTGAGATGCAATCATTGCTTTTTGTTTAGTGTTTACAGAAAACAACGTGTTGTTAATGCTACAAAAAGCATCAATAGTGGTGTTTAAAACGGAGGCCAGATATTGTTTGCTGTAAACAATTTCTTCTGCACTTTTTTCATCCTGATCCTCTGCAGTCATGGTGTGGGTCATGGTGTGACAACCAACGCTGTGCTGTTTGGAAAGGAGTTCTTGCAATTGTGACCACGACATCGCCGTGAAATCTTCTTCTAATTCATCAATCGAGTTGTCAATAACGGGCCGGATGAATTGTAGGTAGAAGTCCTTTTGTTCTGATGGTGGGGCATTGACAAAAGAGGGCACAATAAAAAAAAACCCTCGGTGTCCACGCTCCTCCAGCACTTGCGCTGCATGAAGGTTATTTAATAGTCCGTCATCAAACGTAAAAAGAAGGCGCGGTTTTTTTCCCACAGGCAGTTCGCCAGAGAAATAATTCGTGAGGTCGTTGGGATGCAGGATATCAAAATGCTTTTCAAAAAAAGCAACTTGCGCAGTGAAGTCAGGGATAAACTTTTTTGGGGTACTATGATAATTCACCACCAACAGCTCGTTATTGGAATAATTTAAATCCCCCGCTCTGTATAGAACAGAGCCAAGCAAACGTTTTATTAAAATTGCAATATTGGCCACAGTAACTACCAGGTATCAATGTCTCTTCGGTACAATTCCCAAGCAGAGGGATCACAAATTAACTCAGGAGAGTAGTTAAGCGGGTTGACGATAAATTTAATATCCCTGTTAATTTTCTTGAAGCCCTTTTTTTGCAAGGCAATCAGCGTTGCGTTAATTTGTTGGTCATTCAAGCAACAGCTGAGCATTGATATGCCGGGAATCCATCGGCATTTAGCTTTTAGCTTCCCAAGCGCGTTGTTGAGTATAGAGGGATCAGTGGTGTTGGTGTTGATTTCACCAATTACTAATTCGTTAAGGTATTTTCTTTTATTCAGCTTCAATCCAAATTCTACAAACGTTGTTCCATTGTCCACACAAAAGTAAAAGTGTTGCGATAGATTGTTGTAGGCCTTGTTCCAAGCATAAAATGCAGGTGTCACGTCCAGCGTAATACGCCCACTGTTTTTAGAGGAGGGCTGTTTTTTTTCAGTTAGAAATCTTTTATTAAGAGAGGTCTCGGATACAGGAAAAGCTTTTCCAAGTGGATTTAACACGGAAACATACCAATTCAAGTTCATTGGGTTTTTCCAATTGCTTTTTAAATAAAGTTTCAATATTTCCTTAATTGGAAATCCAATTATAAAATCCATACCATGCTCGTGGGCATGTTCATTTACATAATTGAGTAGTTGATTATATAGCCCCTTGCCACGGTAGTTTTTGTTGATGATAACGTTCCCGCACTGATAGGATTGCACAGGCTGTTGGTCAATCTTGTATGGCCAATAACTAAAGGACACAAAACCAGCAACCGTTTGATTGTCCAGTATCACAAATCGCTTGGCTTTATTTGCCTGGTAGGTGGCATAGAAGGCCTTGTAATAGTCACGAAATTGCTGGGGCTGATTGCCGTATTCTTCGCAAAACATGGTAATCACTTGATCTTCCATCCATGGCGCGTATAAAGCAAAGGAAAGTGCCATAATAATTAGTAAATTTAGCTCTTTTGAAGAGCTAAAGGTACAAAAGATAAGATGCGGGTGCTTGTACTATACGAAGAATTGGCAGGATATTTTCTCAACGCGCTAAATCTACTGGCGAGTAGTCGCCAAGCGACCGTCCTAGTTATTTCTAAAAAAATAAATGCGGTTGCTCCCTTTGATTTTGAAACCCATCCCAATGTTTCTGTCTTGAATCGCGAGATGCTCTCGGCAGAGGCGTTGATGACGACGTGCATTGGATTTAATCCAGATGCCATTTACTTGGGAGGATGGGCTTACAAGCCATACCTGGCCATTATCAGACGGTTCAAAAAGATTAAAACGGTGATTGGTTTCGATAATCAACACAACGGTTCTGTGCGTCAATTAGCCGGTGCACTTTATTTCAAATGGCGCCTAAAACCATACGTATACGGAGCGTTTGTTCCAGGGGATAGGCAAGCGCGTTTCGCAAAACAACTCGGCTTTTCTAATAACCAAGTTGCCACGGGAGCTTATTGTTGTGACTTGAATTTGTTCGACACCTACTATCAAAGGAATAAAGAAAAAAAAGAGCGGCAGTTTCCTAAACGGTTTTTGTTTGCTGGCCGCTATGCGTCTGAAAAAGGAATTCAACACCTTTGGCAAACGTTTGTCAAGCTGCATGAAACTGTTGGCGGCGATTGGGAGCTTTGGTGTATTGGTAAAGGCGACATGGCACCAGTTCAACATCCCGCGATCAAACATTTGGGATTTGTTCAGCCGCAGCAACTTGGTGACATCATCCAGGAAACGGGCGTGTTTGTACTCCCCAGTCTATTCGAGCCTTGGGGTGTAGTGATTCAAGAATATGCGGCGGCGGGATTCCCGATAATTACTACGGATGCTGTTGGTGCTGCTGATGCGTTTGTAATCAATGGGAAAAATGGATACCTCATTCGACCCAACGACATTGGAGCTCTTGAAAAAGCAATGCGGCAAATGATGGAGGCCAACCAACTCCAATTAACGACGATGGCGCAACAAAGCAATCGTCTGTCTAAAACAATTACACCCGAAAGCTGGGTGAATAATCTATTAAAACTCTATGAATACCCATAAAAGAAAAATTCTCATCACTGGTGGCGCTGGAAATGTTGGCGGTGCGTTGGCGGCTAAACTTGTGCAAAATGAACGCAATGAACTGGTGATTGTCGATGACCTTTCAACAGGTATGATGGCGAAATTGCCCGACGCGTTGTTTGAAAATTGGAAATTTATTCGCGCCGATGTCAATAATTTTTTAGACATCTCTGCAGTGATGCAGTCCCAGCAATTTGACTACGTATTTCATTTTGCAGCCGTCGTTGGAGTGGCCAGAACACAAGCGAATCCTATCGCCGTCTTAAATGATATCGAAGGGTTCCGACACATACTTAATCTATCTAAAAATTCTTCTGTAAAGCACGTGTATTTTTCTTCAAGTTCCGAGGTTTACGGAGAGCCTGTGCAATTACCACAACACGAACATACCACACCACTCAATAGCCGAGTGCCTTACGCCGTGGTAAAAAATGTTGGCGAAAGTTTTTTCAGGAGTTACTGGCAAGTCTACAATCTACCATACACCATTTTTCGTTTTTTTAATACCTATGGCCCGGGACAAAGCACCGACTTCGTGGTGTCTCGCTTTTTAGCCGCCGCGCTCAGAGGCCAAGACATTACAATTTATGGTGATGGACTGCAAACAAGGACGTTTACTTATGTGGACGATACAGTTGAGGTGTGCAATAAAATTTTTGAAAACGGATTGATGAAAAACGATGTCATCAACATTGGAAACGATGAGCTTCTGAGCGTAAAAGAACTCGCTGAGGTGGTAATTCGTTTAACCGGCTCTTCTTCAAAAATTGTTTATCTCGATCCGCTAAAAGATGGTGACATGACCCGCCGTCAACCTGATAATAGTAACATGAAGACTATTCTCGGAAAACCCTTAATCACGGTTGAAGATGGCATCCGTAAAATGCTTCAAAGTGAAAAATTTTTAGCTTCAATTAGCTGATGTGCGGCATTAGTGGTTTGTTCAGCGCGCTGTATTCACCCGATAAACAAAGGGAGTTGGTCGCGACCATGAATCGCTGCATGGCGCATCGTGGGCCAGATAATGACGGACATTTTCAGCACGGACAGCTGTGTTTGGGACACCGCCGATTGTCCATTATCGATTTGAGCGCAGATGGTAACCAGCCGTTTTATGAGCCCAGTGGGCGTTATGTAATGGTTTACAATGGCGAACTTTACAATTACAAGGAGCTGAAGTTAGAACTCCAACGGGCACCTCACGGCACCGCTACAACGCCTTATTTTTTTAAGACAAATTCTGACACCGAAGTCCTCATGGCAGCCTATCTCCGCTGGGGAAAGGAGTGTCTCCAATACCTCCAGGGCATGTTTGCCTTTGCGATCTATGATAAACAAAATGGTGAACTGTTCTTGGTAAGAGATCGCTTTGGTGTGAAACCTCTGTATTATTATTTTGGCAAGGAAGGATTGGTTTTTGCAAGTGAATTAAGAGCAATTTTAAAAAGTGGTTTTTCCAAGTTCACACTGCACCACGAGGCGATGTCCGAGTACTTCATGTACCAAACCATACATGCACCCAATACCATTGTCAAACAAATTCAATTATTGGAGCCGGGACATTATCTTACCTTGCGGGATGGCGAGTTAACGAAGTCGTCGTGGTACCGGTTTAAAGTTGGGTCCAATAAGGAAGAAACATACGAGGCGACCTGCCGAAGGGTATATGAGTTGCTTTATGCGGCAGTTGCCAAACGCCTCAATGCCGATGTACCTTTTGGCGCGTTTTTGTCTGGAGGCATCGACTCAAGTGCCATCGTAGCGTTAATGAGTCAGGCCTCGACCGAACGGGTGCGTACTTTTAATATTGCTTTTGATGAATCGGAATTTTCGGAATCACATTACGCACGACTCATCGCAAAAAAATTTAACACGGTGCATGAGGAAATTGTGCTTTCTCCAGATCATTTTTTAGAGGCTTTGCCTGAAGCACTTGCGGCTATAGATCATCCCGGTGGCGATGGCCCGAATACCTACATTGTTTCACGTGCCGCACGAAGAGCTGGCATTACAATGGCTCTTAGCGGTGTGGGAGGAGATGAATTGTTTGCGGGCTACGGCGTGTTTAAACGGATGCACCAACTGGCGTCTAGCTCTTGGGTAAGCAATCTCCCCCCCGCTTTAAGAAAAATGGCAGCGAGTGGTTATCGATTGCTGCGTTCGGATATAAATTCTGGACGCAAGGCAGACCTACTTGCACTGTCTAAGATTGACTTTGAAAGCACTTATCCACTGAACCGCGCTCTTTTTCCAGATAAGGTTCTACGTTCCTTAGTTAAAGAGTCAAATTATCACAATCAACTGAGAGCCATCATGGATACTGTACCGCAAGCAAATGATCATTTACTGAGTGCGGTTAGTGTGGCGGAGCATAAAACGTATCTTCAAAACGTTCTGTTACGGGATGCGGATCAAATGAGCATGGCGGTTTCTCTCGAAGTCCGTGAGCCTTTTCTCGATCACCAGCTAATCGAGTACGTGCTCAATGTGCCCGATGAATGGAAATACCCACACACCCCAAAAAAACTACTCACAGATAGCTTGGGCGATTTATTACCTCCTGAAATTATCCACCGACCAAAAATGGGCTTTACTCTGCCGTGGGAGCATTGGATGAAGAAGGAATTGCATGCTTTTTGTGTGCAAAATCTCAACCTGCTTTCTCAAATGCCTTTTGCTAACGAAGTAGGCATTCAACGGATTTGGAAAAATTTCGAAGCGGGCAAAAATGGCGTTAATGCCGGGCGTATTTGGCACTTGGTGGCACTTGCGGACTGGATCAATAAAAATCAAATTTCAGTTGACTAAATTACACGTGGCCATACTCACGGATTGGTACTTACCCGGGACGAATGCAGGCGGACCCGTTCGGTCCATTCACGCCCTCATTCAATTACTGAAACACGAGGTTAGTATCACGGTTATCACACGCAATACGGATCTAGGGAGTGGACAACCATATGCCAACATCCGCCCCAACGAACGCTTCGAAAGCGATGGGGTAGGGTATTACTATTTTAGCAACGACTGTTTGAACAAAGAAAAAATGGCGCTTGTGTTGAAACAATTGAATGTGGATTTAGTTTATCTCAATAGTTTTTGGTCTTTTCCCTTTGCGTTGCAAGTGGTGCAAATGAAAAATGCTATCGACAAACCCTTCTTGCTGGCGCCTCGCGGCATGTTAGGCAAGGGCGCTATGTCCATTAAACCGTTTAAGAAACAATTGGTGCTTAAAATCTTACAATGGTCGAGTGCCTTCTCCAATGTTTGTTTTCATGCGACGAATGAGCAAGAGGTGAAAGACATTCAAAGGCGCTTCCCAAAAGCAAGAATATTTAACGTGGCCAACGCGAACCACTCCCAAGAGGTAGCAACCATCCGCCCAAAAGAGAAGGGAAGACTTAGATTGTTTTATCTGTCTCGCGTAGCTCCAGTTAAAAACTTACACATGGCACTTCAATGCTTAAAGGCTGTTCGCTCGGATATAGAAATAACTTACGATGTTTTTGGATCTAAAGAAGATCCTGCCTACTGGCAAATGTGTGAAAGCATCATCAACAAATTGCCTAAGCACATACATGTAAATTATAAAGGACAGTTAGGATTCAACGAAGTACAATCAGTGGTATCGCAGTACCATGCGCTTTTGCTCCCAACGACCAACGAAAATTTTGGCCATTCTATCGTGGAAAGTCTTTTTTCAGGTTGTCCGGTTATCATAAGCGATCAAACACCTTGGCGCCACCTGCAAGTGGCCGGGGCGGGTTACGATTTGGCAATCTCCGACGTGAGTGCTTATACCAAAGCGATTGAGGAGTTGGCCGAATTAGATCAATCGGCTTTTGATACCCGATCAAAAGCGGCAATTAACTATATTCGTCAAGCAACAGATCATGGGCTGTTGGCAGCTCAATACAAGGACATGTTTTATGAGTCAGCTAAAAACAAATCTCGCGGTTTATAAAAACACCTGGTACAAGCCGGGAGGATCACCTTTTAGGAGGGGATTGTGGTACATCGTCTCTGTCGCTTTTTTTAAATCGGCTTTTCCGTTTTATGGCACCAAGCGCTTCCTGCTGCGCCTCTTCGGGGCAAAGGTGGGAAAGGGCGTTGTTATCAAACCGCACGTTTCGATCAAGTACCCATGGCGATTGGTTGTGGGTAATCAGGTATGGATTGGTGAACAGGTGTGGATTGATAACCTTGCTAATGTAACCATTCACGATAACTGTTGCATCTCGCAAGGCGCAATGCTACTGTGTGGCAATCACAATTATAAAAAGGCGACTTTTGATCTAATTGTTAAGGAAATACACTTAGAAGAAGGTGCCTGGGTTGGTGCCAGAAGTCTTGTTACACCTGGTGTTCGTCTCGGGTCCCACAGCTTGCTTACTGCTGGCAGCACGGCTACATCAGCACTTGAGCCCTATGGCATCTATCAAGGTAATCCAGCCATAAAAGTCAGGCAACGTGTAATAAGCGAGTAAATTATTTTTGGTCAATCCGCTCAACCTTCGCTACCCCTTTTACTTTTTTTAAATTTTCAATGAGGTGATTCAAGTGCTTGGTGTCGTGCACAAATACCATAATCGTACCTTCAAACAATCCGTCATCCGTGTCAAAATTAATCGAACGCATGTTCACATTGTTCTCGTTTGAAATAACCTTGGTGATGTTGTTCACAATGCCAATCTCATCGGTGCCGGTAATCTTTAATCCCGCTAAGAACGAGATCAATTGGTCATTAGTCCACTTCGCCTTTACCACACGGTAAGCATAGTTCGACAAAAGTTTGATGGCATTTGGGCAATTCACCCGGTGAATTTTAATGCCTTCATTAATGGTTATAAAGCCAAAAACGTCGTCTCCTGGAATAGCATTGCAACAGGGCGCTATGCTGTAATCCAGCTTCTGCATGTCATCTCCAATTACCAGCATGTCTGTTTTGCCACGAGCACTGGTAACGAGCTGTTCAATTTTGGTGTCTTGTTTTCTTTGCTTATGGCCGTCTTGACGGTGCTTTACAAAGTCCTTTATCTCCTTAATATCTACATTCCCCAAAGAGGCTCTGTAAAAAAGTTCTTGTGAACTAGGGAGTTTAAGGAAATTGCAGAACTCATTGATGGTGTTGTTGTCGAATGAAAGCCTATGCCGCTCAAATTTGCGATGCATAATTTCCTTTCCGTCTTCTGCAATTTTTTTGCGTTGATCCTTGAGACTGCTTTTTATTTTGGATTTGGCCTTTGCCGTAATAACAAAATTCAACCAATCGTCCTTCGGCGATTGTTTGTTGCTTGTCAAAATCTCCACCTGGTCACCGCTGGCCAATTCATGGCTCAGTGGCACCAATTTATGGTTAACTTTTGCGCCGATACAGTGCTCGCCTACCTTGGTGTGAATCTCAAAGGCAAAGTCCAATGCGGTGGCTCCCACCGGAAGTGTTTTCATGTCACCCTTCGGCGTAAAAACAAACATCTCGTCCGCAAACAGATTCAACTTGAAATCATCCATGAACTCAAGCGCATTCGGGTCAGGGTTCTCCAACATCTCCCTTACACGGTTGATCCAGTTCTCAAATTGATTTTCTTTCTCAGCCGCACTATCCTTGTATTTCCAATGAGCGGCATAACCATTCTCAGCCAAATCGTCCATTCTTGTGGTGCGAATTTGCACCTCTACCCATTTCCCTTGGGGACCCATTACAGTGGTATGCAAACTTTCGTAACCATTGCTTTTGGGAGTAGAAATCCAGTCGCGCAAGCGATCGGGACTAGGGTGGTAAAAATCAGTTATGATTGAGTAAACTTTCCAACAATCCGACTTTTCATTCTCTGCCGCTGAATCAATGACAATGCGTATGGCAAACAAGTCGTAAATCTCCTCGTATGCTACATGCTTGGTGCGCATCTTGTTGTAGATGCTATAAATGGATTTCGGCCGGCCGAAAATTTTAAACTTAAAGCCTTGCTCTGAGAGAATCTCCTTTAAAGGTTCGATAAACTTTTGAATAAACCGTTTGCGCTCTGGCTCACTTTCTTTTAAACGGTTGGCAATGTCGTTGAAGGAATCACTGTCTGTATACTTTAGTCCCAAATTTTCAAGTTCCGTTTTAATGGCATTTAAACCTAAGCGGTGGGCCAACGGCGCATACAAAAACAAGGTTTCACTGGCAATCTTGATCTGCTTGTCACGCTTCATGTGCTCTAAAGTGCGCATGTTGTGCAAACGGTCAGCTATCTTGATGAGGATGACACGAATGTCCTCACTCATCGTTAACAACACTTTTCTGAAGTTCTCCGCCTGCATGGATGAGGATTGATCCACCACACCCGAAATCTTCGTTAAACCATCAATAATCTGTGCAACTTTTTCACCAAATAGCCCCTGAATGTCATCTAGTGTAAGATCGGTGTCTTCTACCGTGTCATGCAACAAGGCACATACAATGCCTGTTGTGCCCAAGCCAATTTCTTCCGCACAAATCTGTGCTACCGAAATGGGGTGGTATATATAGGGCTCACCACTTTTGCGACGCATTTCTTTATGCGCCTCTACAGCAACTTCAAAGGCCTTGCGAATAATGTCCTTATCACCCCTCTCTAAACGGCGCTTACACGCCTTTATGAGTTTTCTGTAACGGTTTAAAATCTCTTTACGTTCTGCTTCTAAGTCAATTTGCATAGTAACTGCCTGCACTTCCTCGAAGGTATTACTTTTACAAATGCAATAAAACCAAATTATCGTGAATTTAGAAATCGCCGCGGCTTAGCATTACTTCCCAAAAAATGGGGAATGAAAGGCCCTTCAAACACTATACATTTTTCCTGGCTTGCTCCGCACGAGTTGGTAAAACTCTAATTGCAACAAAATAGCGGCCACCTTACTCACCGGCATCTGGGCCGCTACACAAATCTCATCAATGTGCAACACCTCGTTGCCTGAGAGTAAACTCAATACCAACCGCTCTTCGTGGGTTAAATTGACAGCAAGCTTGAGTTGGGCAACCGACTTCCTTGGTTTTTCATCGGCCTGCCAACGCATGGCTAGTAACAAATCTTCCGCCGTTTCAACCAGCGCGGCACCGTTGCGCTTAATCAGTCCATTTCCTCCCTCTGCCATGGGTTCCCCGGCCCGTCCAGGCAGTGCAAAGACATCCCTATTGTAACTATTGGCTATGGTTGCCGTAATAAGACTACCGCCTGTACGCCGGCTCTCAATCATGATCAATGCATCACACAAACCGGCTACTATGCGGTTGCGCTTCGGAAAATTAACCGCCTCGGGCAAGGTGCCGCTTCTGAAATCGGTTAATAATCCGCCATGCCCAAGCATGCGCTTAGCTAAACGGTTGTTCGCCATGGGGTAGATGCGGTCTAGCCCATGACCTAGTACCCCAACCGTTTCTAGTCCAACCTCCAAGGCGCTTTTGTGCGCTAACGTATCCACCCCATACGCCAAACCGCTCACAATCAAAGCACCCGTCGCCTGTAAGTCGCTTACCAGCTCTGCTGTTTTTTCTTTTCCGTATTCCGAAGGCGAACGTGTGCCCACAATTGCAATCACTTTCTCTGCATTGAGGTTAGCCGTGCCTTTATAGTAGAGCATCAAGGGACCATCATCGCACTGCTTTAACCGTAACGGATAATTTTCATCGGTAAAAAACAAGGGGGTTATCTGATACTTTTCTATAAATACCAATTCTTCTTCTGCTCGCTTGAGTACAGATTTGCTTTTTAAAATGGAGCTAGTTGTTGCGGGACCTATCCCCGGAATTTTTAATAAATGTGCTTTTTTCTGTAAGAACACTTCCCGAGCGCTTCCACAGTAAGCCAATAAGGCTTTTGCATTCACATCCCCAACGCCTTCAATCAAGGTGAGGCCTATTCTGCACACCGCTTCTTCCATAACTTGGTAAAACTAAGTGCCGAAAGCGCGTCTACACCTTTGAAATAGTGTTTTAACGGGCATAAAAAAAACTAAACCACTCAAATCCGCAGAAATGAGTGGTTTAAATTAATGACAACAATTTAGGTTTTTATTTTTTTGGTGCCGCTGGCGCTGCAGCGGGCTTTGGTGGATTGAAGTAAGCTTTTGCCTTTTCGTTATTCGGATCCAAGTTTTTTAATTCTGTAAAAATCTCCTTGGCCTTGGCATCATTCTTCGTCCGCACATAGTAATACCCCAAGTACTCGTATGCCTCGGTCACATAGTTTTTATACGCTCCCGTTTTCTCTTCTGGCTTACTCATCGAAATTACTTTCTCATAATTGACTTTTGCGGTATCCCTACCAGCATCCGTGTCCAAGTAGTTGTTAGAACGACCACGGAAAATGTAGCCTAACATGTATGTCGGATTAACAGTAACCACACGAATAAACGCAGAGTCAGACAGCTTCATTAATGAATCTGTACGCTGACGCAACACCTTGGTCTCTGAATTGTCCAACGGCTTCTTGCTTTTTTGAAGCGCCAGCTTCATGTTGTTCAATTCAATGGCTTTTGCTTCACCAAGTTTAAAGTAAGCACGGCCTACTTCATAAGCATCGGTAATCGATAAGTTGGCGAAATTCCCCTTGCGCTTTTTATCCATGAAGTAAACGGTGCGGGCTGGATTTTTAGCATCGGCATAAATCTTCGCAATTTTCGGGTAAATTTCATTGCCCATTGCGGCATCCATAGATAGCGCAGTCGCCAACGCTGCTTCTCCTTCGGCATCCTTACCGTTTCTTAACAGCAATAAGGCTTGATAACGGTAATCGGTGGCTAGGTACTTGAATGAAGTACCTGCTACACTGAAAAAGGTGGTAATGGCTTTTAGTCCTTTTACATAGGCTTCTTTATCGGTCTTATCTCCTAACTCTTCATAGCAATAAGCACCCAATCGGTACAAGTAGGGGTTTTTATAATTCGCTGCGGCCAACGTTTCGTATTCGGTAATGGCTTCTGCATATTGCTTGTTTTGGTACAAAGCGCTCATGTAACGGTAACGCGCATCGTTACTGTTGTTGAGTTCTAGATATTTCTTCCAATTTTCAATGGCTTTAGCGGGTTGGTTATACAACATGTACACCTCCGCAATTTCTCTGTAAGCGGGCGCAAAATTAGCGTCTACTCCAAGGGCTTGGCGGTAAAAATCTAACGCTAATGGATAATTGCGCGCACGCTGATACAATTTACCGGTACGCAACAATCCTTTTGAACTCTTCGGATTCATCGAGGTTGCAGTCTGGTAGCTTTTCACAGGCGTGCTCCCGTCAGTGGGGTTTTTTTCCAACTGCGCATCACCCATCAAAATGTAATTCTCGGCATTCTTGCCCTCAAGTTTAATGGCTACGTTGAGTTGCGCAATGGCTTCATCTGCGTTCTTGTTCGTTGTCGTTAACCACGCCTCTGCAATCCTCCTAAAGACTTCTGCGTTTTTATTCGCTGAAAGCGATGTGGCTTTGTAAAACTGTGCCTTCGCATCGTCGGTTTTGTTGTTCATCAACAATACCTTACCTGCACCAACATAGTTTAAAGGATTGGTAGGGTTCACCTCAATGCCTTTTTTATAGTATACAAGAGCGCTGTCCGCTAAATCATTCTTAATGAAGTTCTCGCCAAAGTGAAAATACACATCCCCCTTGGTCGGATCCTTAGTAAGCAGTGCGCGGTAATCTGCTGCAGCACTTTCAAAGTTCTCACCATCTGTTTTTTTAATGGCATCCTGCAACGTTTGTGCTTGATGCAGCATCGGTAAGAGGGATAAACCCAAAATCAACTTTTTCATACGCGTAAATGAGTTGCCAAAAATAGCTATTTAACTTGGTTACAAAGGGGGTGCCGTGTTAAGTGTTGGCTCTGGTATTATAAGATTTTAACATTCTAGTGGTGTTGGGCGTTTCCCCGCAGCCAGAAAGAATTGTCGTCAATACTGGTCTCGCTGCTGGGTCAGTCTTTCGGCTGTAGTGGCTTTAAAATTTCCCATGCCTGTAATGCTGCGGTGGCTTTCCGGGCAAGTGTGCCGGGCCGCCTCCTCGCACAACAGGCATTGGTCAATTTTTAAAGCCAGCTGCCGCCTCAATACTTAACGCAGGCTGTCGGCTTTTTGTTGCCTGCAATTGACGGTAATGGTTGGTAATGGTTCACAAGCGGTTTACTCGACCTTCATTTCAATGGACCGCTCGCCTTGATGGGCGGGTAAGAGGCCTTGCTTTAAAAAGGTAAGCTGTCCTTTCGGACCAGCTACAAAACTCTCAAAACCCTTGGCCAAGGTAAATTCACCTGTTTTTCGTATCACGTAAACGTGCCGTGTAAAGGGGTAGGTGCCCAATTTAAAGGAACTTTGGTGGGGCGGATCGTACAAGGATTTGTTCCTCCCAATGGCCAAAAAACGAAGCTTTGTGGTGTTGGCCTTGTACAAACTATCATCGCTATCACTCAACCAAGCAAAATCAATAAACCCAACGGCATTGGTGTGCGTGGTCACAAAGTCTATACAGGCACGGGTGTCGCGCATCGAAGCCCAATGGGTAGCAGGAGTACCTTTTAAAATGGAATCAGCTGTGTAATGAAGAACAGACGAATTGTTGGCATCAAACACTACCTGGTAGGCTTGTTTTACTCCCAGTGTATCAGCGGCTTCTCCATGTTTTAATAGTTGTTGTACTTCTGCAACGGTGAGTCGGTACAGCGGCGATTGGCAGCTCACAATCAAGGCCACGCCTGTACTCGCTACGTGGGAATAGAGTGGGGTGTACCGCTTACTGGCGAAGGCTTTTTTTTCTTCATCGTTTAATAACCTGGCCATTACAATGGCCTCGCACGAATCTTTGTAAAGGCCTTGCACAGCCTGGCTTTCCGTGCGACAAAAACCTTTTACTTCGGCATTGTGGTACAAGGCATTAAAGGTGTAAATCTGATTTTCAACATGCAATTGCAAGCCTTCATCATAAAACACATTGAGCTTGCCTGAGGTAGGGGAATTGTCGCGGTAATCGTTCGTAAAGTAATTGTCACAGCCCTGTAAAATCAGAACTAACAAGGCAATTACAACACTACGCACGATCACTCCTTTTGTCCTTGAAATACGCATACACGCGAAACCCCCTGTAAGCAGAGTAGGCGAAAAGCAGTACAACAAACAAAATACGCTTGGTGCCGAAAAGATTTGGCAACATCTCGGTGGTCAAAATCCCAACCGCCATTGCTAAAACAACAACAGCGAGGAAAAGTCCAATCCATGCAAAAACGTCCTTAGCCATAAGTAAAAAAGTAAGCAGGACGAGCCTGCTTACTGAATTTTAAAGGTGATGAACAAGTTGTAGTAAACCTTAACGGGACGACCGTTTTGTTTGCCCACCTTCCATTTGGGATAGGTTTTTAAAACGCGAATCGCTTCTTTGTCGCAATCAGGACAACCGGGGACACCTTTCTGCACCTGAATGTCAGATATGGTGCCGGTTTCATTCACTACGAATTTCAAAAAGCACTTCCCATTGATGCCCGCTTCACGCGCCATTGGTGGGTACTGAATGTTTTGACTCAGGTACTTGTAAAAGGCAGACATACCACCTTCTGGTTCAGGCATCTCTTCTACGATGGTGAAAATTTCTGGAGCAGCCGCTTCAACGGGACCAGTGGGTTCCGACGGAGGTGCTACCAAATCCTTGTCACCTTCTTGGTCCTTCGTGCCGACATTGGTTTCAACCACTTCTTCTTGTAGTTTCTGAGGCTCTTCTTCAACAGCGTCATCTTTTACTACCGGCGGTGTAAACTTCACCATCTCAACCATTGGTGGTGGTGGTGGTGGCGGTGGTGGTGGCGGTTGTTCTTCTTGCGGCGGCGGCGGCGTCAAATCAATTTGCTCCACTTTAATTTGCTCCTGTACTTCTACTTCTTGGGGACGGTCTAAAAAGAGCTTCAACAAGAATAAAATGCCCGCAAACGCCATCACCCCACCAATAATGAAGGTAACACGTTTGTTGTAATTCGTGCGAAGTTCGTAAGCGCCGTAAGCCTGGTTACGATGCGCAAACACCAAGTGGTTGCGCTCGTCAAAAGTTACATTATTCCAGCTCTTTAACATCTTTCAATTTATTTGGTGCCAGCTGCTGCAATTAGCATGTCTAGCTCCGGTTTGGTAATATCCACCATGACATATTTACCCACTACGTTCACGTTCAATTCGTCAATTACGTCAATCACGTTTTTGTAGGTGGCTTTGTCATCCGTTTTAATCAAGTAAGTGTAAGAGGCTTTATCCGCCTTACGCTCTTTTACCAAGCGCTTGTAGGTGGTGTCAGCCATCTGCTTCTTTTCAAACTTGTCTTTTAAATCGCGAATCTGCGTGTGCATGTCCTTGTTCTTATCCAACAAGTACTTGTGCAAACTCGTTTGTGAAAAATTCAACTCCTGTAATACGGTTTTTGCACCCTTCGCATCGTCGGCTGCACGAAACTCACCTTCGTAATAGAAGATGCGATCGTCGCCGGTTAACAAAAAGGTAATACCATTTTTAATGGGAGGCTGGTTTTCAATTACGTCTGGTGGAACAGGGAAGGTTAACTCCATTGACTTAGGCTTACTAAACGTCGCCGTCAGTACGAAGAAGGTTAGCAAAAGGAACGCTAAGTCAACCATCGGGGTCATGTCCACCTTGGTCGATAATTTCTTGGCCCTTTTCTTCCCGCCTTTGTGGCCACCGCCACCACTATCCTGTATTTCTGCCATGTTCGTTTCTTATTTAGCCTTTTGGCAAATTATTCGGGATTAATAACTGTTCCCCCGCCTTCTAAACTGGTGATGAGGTTGAACTGATAAATTTTCAGATCACCAAACGTACTCACCACATCCTTCACATAAATGTACTTGGTCTTTGATGCACATTTAATAGCGTAACGGGGTTTTTCACTCTTAAACTCTGCTCCGCTCTCTTCGGCTTTTGCTTTCGCTGCGTTAAACACCTCTACCGCTTTGCGGCCACCAATCGCAATCCAATCTTTCAATTGATTGTTCGGTGTAATGGTGTCCATCGGCACGCCCTTTTGAGGCTGGAACTTGGTCCGCTCTTGTTCGCTGGCATCAAGGTACCTCGGCAGGTCCTTAATGTCCACTCCAAAACTCGGAAGACCACTGAATTTTTTCACTTGCTGCTCAGTGAACTGGACTTGGTATTTCGCCGCCATTTCCTTGAGCGCCTCTGTCTTGGCAGTACTATTGCTGATACCGAAGAAAACACGTCCGTTATCATCAATCGTAACCATAATGTGGTTATCAGGCAAATCCACTTTTCCTATTGAGGATGGGGGATCCACCGTAACCGGCTCTGCCATTCTGAAAGAGGCTGTCAACATGAAAAAGGTAACCAGAAGGAACGCCAAATCCACCATTGGCGTCATGTCCAACGATGGTGCTCCTCCTTTTGATGGTTTCTTTGACATCTCTTTTTTCTATTTAGATGAATGATTTATGCAAATTCCACACAAGTGGAAAAATTATTTTTCGCTCGATTGAAATTCTTCAACAATAGTATAACCCGCCTCATCCATTGCATAGGTGATTTGGTCAATACGGTTACTGAAGAAGTTATAGAAAATGATCGCAAACGCAGAGGTCAAGATCCCTACGAGAGTGTTCACAAGCGCCTCAGAGATACCTGTTGCAAGCGCAGCGGTATCTGGTGCACCGGCGTTCGCAAGCGCCGCAAACGCACGAATCATACCCACAACCGTACCAATCAGACCAGCAAGGGTACCAATCGACGCCATGGTTGAAATCACCACCATGTTCTTAGAAAGCATTGGCAATTCCAAAGCGGTCGCCTCTTCCAACGCTTTTTGAATGGCGTGAACTTTCGCTTCCTTGTCCATTACTGTATCGTTCTTTACAAACTGATACTTTTGAATGCCTTCGTGCACAACGTTAGCCAACGACCCACGTTGCTTGTCGCACTCAGCAATAGCAGTAGCGAAATCTTTGTTCGAAATTAAGGTCTTGATGCGGGCCACGAATTTATCGGTTGCACCACGTCCTGCTGCTTTTTGAATGGTAACAAAACGCTCAACCGCAAAGGTTAATACGGTTAATAGGAAACCAATGAGGATGGGCACGATGAATCCGCCCATGTACATGGTTCCTAAGATGTTGATAGGCTTGTGTGAATCACGGTTACCGCCTTCGAAGTTAGAGGATGCGCCCAAAATGTTGGAATAAATGAATAGACCAATACCAATGCAAATGACAATTGCCAGCGCTGAAATAATCAAAGGGAAACCACCCGATGTCTTCTTTGTACTCATTGTTTTACTATTTGTTGTTTAATTAATTTTTGTGTTTTGAGTTGCCAAACATACAAAATTTTGTTCCTACCAAAAAACGGTTACACCGCTCTTTTTTCGATTTAACGGGCAATTCAACGCAAATATTTTACAAAAAGATAATGTAGGGGTGACGGACTTTATATCTGGCACTTTTTTGAGCATATTTGGGGTAAAATTCACCCACCCCCTATGAATACTGAGGAAATAACGGATTTCTGTACGCACCTGCCTCACGTTACAGCTGATTTTCCTTTCGGTGAAGAGACCCTGGTCTTCCGTGTCGCTGGAAAAATATTCCTCCTCCTCTCCCTCGATACCCAGCCGCCTCGCTTCAACGCCAAAGCAGAACCGCAAAAAGCCATCGATCTGCGCGAAAACCACCCCGCCATCCTGCCGGGTTACCACATGAATAAAACACACTGGAACACAGTGGTTTGCGATGGCTCACTCCCCAACAAACTGATCAAAGAACTCATCCGCGACTCCTATCAATTGATTTTTAATGCCCTCCCGGCTAAAATCCGCAAAGAACTGCAAGCGTGAGTTTCGCTTTTGCATTGGATTATAGAGAGTGGTCGCCCCCCTTCTCTCTCTTTTTTCCTACCTTCGCCCCTTATGATTACCGCCGAATTGCTAAAAAAGGCCCGCGCATCGGAATTCCTCTCCATCGAAGAAGGGGTGCACCTCTACCACCATGCGCCAATCGCCGAATTGACCTATGTTGCCGACGAACTGAGAAAGGAAAAGAAAAACAATAGCAACAAGGTCACGTGGATCATCGACCGTAACGTCAACACCACAAACGTATGCATCGCCAATTGCAAATTCTGTAATTTCTACCGCATTCCAGGTCACGCTGAATCCTACATCACTAGCATCGCGACCTACAAGAAAAAAATTGAAGAAACATTCAAATACGGGGGAGAACAGCTGCTCTTGCAAGGGGGACACCATCCTGATTTGGGATTGTCCTACTATGTGGACCTGTTCAAAGAGCTCAAACACCTCTACCCAACGCTGAAACTGCACGCCCTTGGCCCTCCAGAAATTGCTCACATCACCAAACTGGAAAAAAGTACGCATTCAAAGGTACTTGAAGCACTGATGGAGGCTGGACTAGACAGCCTTCCCGGCGCTGGTGCCGAAATTCTTAACGACCGTGTGCGCCGCCTCATCAGCAAGGGAAAATGCAACGGAAAGGAATGGCTTGACGTGATGCGCGCTGCACACCAACTCCACCTCACCACCAGCGCTACCATGATGTTCGGTCACGTCGAAACCATCTACGAACGCTTCGAACACTTGGTTTGGCTGAGAGAGGTACAAGCTGAAAAACCTGAAAAGGCCAAAGGCTTTCTCGCCTTTATACCTTGGCCGTTCCAAGACGATGGCACCTTGCTGAAACGCCTAAAAGGCATCAGCAACAACGTCTCCCGCGAAGAATACATCCGTATGCTATCGCTGTCCCGCATCATGCTCCCAAACATTCAAAACATACAAGCGAGTTGGCTCACTGTGGGTAAGGAAACGGCTCAACTTTGCCTTCATGCTGGCGCCAACGACTTCGGCTCCATCATGATTGAAGAAAATGTGGTCAGCGCTGCCGGCGCCCCACACCGCTTCACTGCTTCACAAATACAAGCCGCCATCAGCGAAGCCGGCTTCGAGCCGCAATTGCGCAACCAACAGTACGAAGAACGCGCCCTGCCCATTAACATGGAAGAACAAGTGATTAATTATTGATGAAAACACACACCCTTCTATTCATCTTCTTGCTGGGCCTGAGCGGGATAAACGCGCAACAAAAAAAAGGTCAAGACACCATCTTTTTAATGAATGGCCAAATAGCGGCCCACAAAGTACTCGATAGTACCGTCGCAGGCGTGTCGATTCAAAACCCCGACAACACCGACAAGAAAATTTATTACGAGTGGAACCAAATCTACATGGTGAAGTATGCCTCTGGCCTGAAGCGCTTCTACTACGAACAAGACACGACCATTAACAATTGGTTTACCCGCGAGGAAATGTGGTACTACATGCTCGGCGAACGCGATGCCCGCAAAGGCTTCAAACCAAAGGGTTCTGTCATTGGCGCAGGCTTGTTTGGATTGACAGGAGGACTTACCGGCCTCTTCTGGGCACCCTTGCTGCCTTACAGTTACATGGCGTTGAGTGGCATTCCAAAAGTTAAAATCAAACATTCCACCATCAGTCAACCCAATGCGGTGGATTTCGACTCCTACCTCCTGGGCTATGAACGCGTAGCCAAACAAAAACGAAAACTGTATTCGTTAGCATCGGGTACTGCGGGACTGGTGCTGGGCTTTGGACTCTACTTTATTTTTAAAAACACCTATCCTGAATCCATTAACTTGGGTAAGTAATGCATATGAAACAAAAGAAAATAGTGTTGTTGGGAAGCGGTGAATTGGGCCGCGAATTGGTCATCGCCTTGCAACGGTTGGGCCACTATGTTGTAGCGGTAGATAATTACGAAAACGCTCCAGCCATGCAGCTGGCGCAAGAGCACGAGGTCATCAACATGTTGGATGGTGCTGCCCTGGACGGGGTCATTGCAAAACACCGCCCCGATTTAATCGTACCAGAAGTGGAAGCCATTCGCACCGAACAGTTTTATAAATACGAACAAGAGGGATACACCGTTATTCCAAGTGCACGCGCAGCGAATTTTACCATGAACCGCAAAGCCATTCGTGATTTGGCCGCTAAGGAATTGGGATTACGCACCGCGAATTATTTGTATGCAACTACTGCCGAAGGCTTCAGAGAGGCGGTTCACACCATCGGCATGCCGTGTGTGGTGAAACCATTGATGAGCAGCAGCGGCAAGGGACAAAGTGTTGTGAAAACAGCTGCTGATATTGATAAGGCGTGGCAATACGCCATGGAGGGTTCTCGTGGCGATTACAAGGAGGTGATTGTTGAAGGGTTCGTGAATTTCTATGCAGAAATCACCTTGCTCACCGTCACACAACAAAATGGCAATACGTTGTTTTGCGCGCCCATTGGTCACCGCCAAGAACGCGGCGATTACCAAGAAAGTTGGCAACCTTTTCCTGTAAAGGAGGACGATTACCAACACGCTTGCGAAATGGCCGCGCAAATCACCAAGGCGCTGGGCGGCAATGGCATCTGGGGCATTGAGTTTTTCTTAACCAATGAAGGGGTGTACTTCAGCGAGCTATCGCCCCGTCCACACGATACCGGAATGGTTACATTGGCCGGCACTCAAAATTTCAATGAATTCGAATTGCACGCCCGTGCTATTTTAGGATTGCCAATCCCTGAAATTGTTCAACTAAGGGCTGGCGCTTCTGCGGTCATTCTGGCACATGCTAATGGCGAAAAGCCTTATTTTACTGGTGTTGAAGAGGTGCTTAAGGAATCACAAACCGATATACGGCTGTTTAACAAGCCCACCACTCGGCCTTATCGCCGCATGGGTGTAGTGCTGGTAAACGATGAGGTGACCGCCGACACGACTGCGTTAAAAAACCGCGCTGCGGCATTAGCTGCAAAAGTGGGCGTACATTCTACTTAAACACTTGACGCACGTTAAGGCCAACGATTTTTGATGAGGATATGCTTCAGTGATTCGTCAAACAGTTGTCAGAGGCGCTTCGCAACGAAGTAGGGATTTTGTAAGTCTTCTTTGTTATAGGTCAACGGTTGCCCCGTTTCAAAATGCAACAATGCCCCCCCAGCCTCTTCGAGAATACATTGCCCAGCAGCAGTGTCCCATTCCATCGTCTTACCAAACCTTGGGTATTCATGCGCCTTGCCCTCTGCCACCCAACATTGTTTGATGCTACTGCCGGCGTTGATAAGGGTCACTTCTCCATATAAACGCTTGAGTTTGTCGAGGTAATCGTTTATCTCGCGGCTGAGGTGCGAACGGCTTGCCACCATTGTGTATACGGCTGGTGTTATTTGAAGGGGGAGGGGATGCCCATATTCAAAAAGCGCATCGGCGATGCGGTCTGGAGTGAGTTCGGTAATACTGGTATTCCATGTGATGCGAAAACTGCCAAGACCTTTTGCGCCGAAATAAATCTGTTTTAGTATTGGCGAGTAAATGATGCCAATGGTGGGTAGGTTGTTCTCAACGAGGGCAATGTTCACGGCAAATTCTCCGTTGCGTTTCACGTATTCCTTGGTGCCATCAAGGGGATCAATCAGCCACACCCTGCTCCAGTTTTTCCGCTCTTCATAGGGCGCAATCGTGTCTTCCTCGCTGATGAGGGGAATAGCGGTTGAGGCTAACTCCCGGGCAATAATGGCTCCAGAGGCTTTGTCTGCAGTGGTTACTGGTGTGTTGTCAGATTTTGTTTCTACATGAAAATCGGTCAGGTAAATGCGTAGAATTTCTTCGCCAGCGAGCAAGGCCGCCTTGACACCGGTTTTCAGGAGAGCACGCGCGTCCATCGGCACGAACTATTTTTTAGTTTCGATGGGTAAGCCAGCGTTTTTCCAGCTATCGAAACCACGTGTGAGGTTGTAAATGTTTTTGAAACCCAGTCCCACCATTTCATGGGCACAATCAGAACTGCGGCCCCCACCTGCGCAATACACGAGGTACGTTTTGCTTCGATCGAGTTTCTTAATCACTACTTGAGCAGAGTCAGAGAGGTAGTCTATCACCCGAGCACCTGCAATCTTGCCCTTGCGCGCAATTTCATCGGCCGTGCGTAGATCAATCACTACAACGTTTTTATCCTCAGCCATCTTTTTAAAAGTAGCAGGATCAATATTGTTAACCCCTGTCTGCAGCGAGAAGAACAAGGAAAAAAGAAGGAAAAGCAATTTCATTAGACAAAGTTAAGAATTTACAATCCGGTTTAACAGGGCGTTATTAACCACTATGGTGTATAAAACCAGATTATTTAATGTCTGCATCCGCCAAAAATTTGCCAACTTGGTCATTCAGTTAAATCGCATGAAAAACTTTATCCTTGCCCTCTCGCTTTTTTGCTTCGCCGGCCAAATCAGCGCCCAAAAGCCCGACACACTGGTTATCAATTATTACGAAAACGCGCCGTTTGCCTATGCTGAGGCCAACGTATACAAGGGCATTGAGGCCGACATTCTGCGTGAATTCACCAATTGGTTACAATTCAAAAAAAACATGACCGTGGTAGTGCAGTACAAGGGGTATCAGGATTTTAGCAAGTTTTACAACGCCATTAAAAACGGCGGAGCGAAAGACGTTGGTGTGGGCACCGTAGCCCGCTCTGCTGAACGGGAAAAAGAAGTAGTGTTTTCGCCACCCTATATGCGCAACGTGTCCGTATTGGTGACTTCTGGTGGGGTAACCACTGTGCGCAGCCGCACCGCGACTGACATTACCGCAGCGCTGCAAAAATGTGGTGGCGTTGCCGTTGGTAATTCTAGCCACTACAAATACATGGAAGGCATTCGTAAAAACTACATGCCAAGTTTAAAAATTACAACTGCTGAAACACAAATCAAGGTGCTGGATGAAGTGAGCACCAATCCGAATTTGTTTGGCTATGTTGACATTGTGGCGTATTGGTCCTACATGAAGAGCAGCAACAAATTTTTGAAGATGCACAAAGCCATGAGCGAGACCAAT
>CANGWA010000001.1 GCA_947457335.1 Sphingobacteriaceae bacterium | reverse complement strand
TACTGATATACGATGCGCCCTTCTTCTGCATTACTATAACTAAGGGTCTCGGGATTTTGAACTTCATCATACCCGCAGCCTGCAGTGTCAATGAATTCAAGGGACTGGTTCAGCAAGGAGCCCTCTTCATTGATAAGGGTGTGGGTGGCGACCGTTTCATCGGATTTTAATTCGTTGCCATAGAACCAACGGTTGCTAAAACCCATAATGACCTCGTTCATGCGGTATTGTTTATTGAGCAAGGCGACCGCTGCCTCGTTTTTTACAACCCGATCCAACACGGTAATGTCGAGTCCACCGCTTTTCGCTTCGTGACTCTTCACCACGGGCGGCAATTGAAAATGATCTCCTGCAAGAATGAGTCGCTCACATTTTAACAGGGGCACCCACAACATGGGTTCAAGTGCTTGTGAGGCTTCGTCAAAAAACAAGGTCTTGAATTTTTTCCGAGCTAAGCCTTTGTGCTTGCTAGTTACGGGCGTGCAGCAAATCACTTGTGCTGTTTTAAACAACTCGTCCGTGATATAATCCTCCAATAAGCGGGCATCTTTTATGCATTTACGGGCCTCTGAATAATGAAAGGCCCGCTCGCGGGCTTCTTGGGGACCGTAACTGCGTTGGTGTTTCCCCGCTAAGCGGAAATATTCTTCTGCTTGACGCCGCAAGTCTTTGATTTCTTTATAATACTGAGAGGCGGTGACACGTCCATCCACACTGGTTCGCACCAATTCATCATTCATCCGTGCAGGGTGACCAAGACGCAGTACATCGATGCCCAGGCTAATTAATTTTTCGGTGATGACATCTACTGCCGTATTGGTTGGAGCACAAACAAGCACTTGTTTTTCGTGCTTCAGTGTTTCGCGTATGGCGTGTGCCAGACTGGTGGATTTGCCTGTACCGGGTGGACCATGGATGACCATGATGTCACGGGCGCTGATGACTTTACGGATGGCACGGGTTTGAGAAAGGTTGAGGCCAGCTACGCTCAGCGACTCATCTTCATTATCAAAGGCAAGGGAGCGTTCTCCTTCAATCATCTCGCGTAGTTCGGCTACACGGTTGTGTCGGGCGTCAATTAATTCGTCGAGTGCTTCTTGCATGACAGTGTAGCTGTGGTCGTCGAATTGAATATTAACACCCAAACGGCCTTCATAACACCAGTCGGGTAGTTCATCGGTGTGCAGCACCACGCGCATGGTGTTACGACTCACTTGTTTAATGGTGCCATTCACTTCCAGCGTTTCACCGTCGCGTTCAGTGAAAAGCGTTACATTTTTTCCCGATGAAAATTGATGTGGTAAATCGGTATAGGTTGTGCGCTCTACTTCCACGTGCATTAATTCACCAGCACCCAACTCTTCGTTATTGATTTTAATGGGAAACCACGTTACACCGTTCTTGCGCCGTTGATCAATGTTAACCCGTAAAAATAATTCCTTGTATTGCCTGTAGTCCTCGTCTTGTTCTTTCTTCAGCAATTTCTTCATGCGCACCAGGCGCTCCACCGCTGTAATGCTCATGCCTTGTTTTTCCTAAGCGCTGCGCGCAATTGACTACTGGTTTGTGTACGGCCGTCGTGGCTCCAGCCTGGGGGACCAAAGATGTACAACAGCCGTTGTTTGAGGGTTAATCCAGTTTGGGTGGCGTCGCGCCACACGCCCTTCCATTCATGAAAAACTAAATGCACAGCCGAAGGGTTTTCTAGATTCTTAGTGAGTCCGTATTTGACATTCTCTGTTTCTTCTTCAAAAGTGCCAAACAATTTGTCCCAAATAATGAGCAACATGCCCATGTTTTTATCGAGGTACCTCACATTACTCGCATGGTGTACGCGGTGATGCGAGGGTGTTACAAAAACATACTCGAGCACGCCTAATTTACCTACTGCTTGGGTGTGAACCAAGATGCCGAAGATTTGGGTGATGGCGTAGGCTAGCACAATGTCAATGCCTTTGTATCCCAGCAGGGCGATGGGAATAAAGTAGACAAATCGGTAGAGGGGTTGGAATACCGATGAGCGAAAACCAACGGTGAGGTTAAATTCCTCACTGCTGTGGTGGGTAACATGAACTGCCCAAAAGAAGCGGCAATAGTGGTCAACGCGGTGCAACCAGTAATACATAAAATCTTCTGAAAGAATCAACACGCTCCAGTATAGTGCTGGTGACCACGAGAGGTCAGTGAAACGGTATTGGTAAAAAAAGTCGAGAATGCCCAAGCAGGCCACACGCACAAGCAAATCAAGACCCATGTTCAATAAGGTCAGGTACACGTTGGCCAAAACACCTTTTGTAGAATAGAGGTGCAAGTGTTTTCTCCACGAGTAGAGCATTTCTGCACCGATGACGAGGGTGTAAATTGGAACGGAATAAAGGACTACAAGGTCGTCGCTAATCATGGTTTATTCGGGACGAAGCGGTTCAATGCCCTTTGGGGTCAATGTAAAAAAGGAAGGTTGAATGGCTTTGCGTCGCGTGATGTATTCTTGGTAGCGCGGCGAATTGTGCATTCTGTTTTCAATAACGGCCTCAAAATTATCTTGCAGCCCAATGAGTAATTCGGTTGATTCTCGCACAGCGCCCGAGCCGCCTGGTGATGCCGTGAGGTAGTCTACTAACTGGTGTTTAATGCACCAACTGGTAAATTGCGGATTGCATTTTTGATTCACGAGTACCCGTACGCCACACCGTTCGGCAATGCTGAGGTCGAGCACATCGTCAAAGAAATAAGCCACTTCGTGGGGCTTGAATCCCCCCTCGTTACAGATATAATCGAGTGCGAGGTGTTTGTGGGGGATTTTATAGAAAGAGTAGTGTAAGCACTCGCGTTCACTAAAGTGAAAAGCATTGGCATTTTTCTCTCCGCTAATAATGCCCGTAACGGGCAAGTCCCCATGCTTAAGGAACCACGAAAAGCGAAGCAGGTTGAGTCCCATGCTGTCTACTTCACTAAAGCTGCTGCCATTGGAGTGGATGCTTTTTTCGCCATTGTTAAAGACCCCATCCCAATCCAATAAAAAAACCTTTATGTCGTGTAGTTTGCGGCGGATCTCACTCTCGGGAGTGATGAACCTGCCGCCTAACACTGCATAAAGGTTCTCAATTTCTGTCATGGTGTTTACAGTTTCATGTCCTGAATGTCCAACATACCAACTGGTTTGCCGTTATCAGTTACTACGAGCGTGTCAACTTGTGTTTTACGGAAAAGTGTGTTGGCATCATTGAGCAATGCATTGGCGTCGATGCTGATGGGTTCACGGTAGTCGAGTTGACTGAGGTTCCAATTCAACACATCGCGTCCTTTTTCCATTAATAATTTCCGGAGGGAGCCATCGGTGAAGACCCCTTTAAGAAGACCATCCTTCGTTACAACGGTTATTGCCCCAAAGTTAAATTCGGTCATTTTGATCAATGCTTCCGAAATAGATGTAGCCTCGTTAACAGTTGGGTTAACACTGTTCATTGCTTCTTTTACGCGCACCATCATGAGGCGGGTATCGGTAATGAACTGATCAGTGCCCAAGGTGGTGAAATTGTTTTCTGTCAACTGCTTCATTACTTTTAATGGAACAGTGATGGTGTGTACACCAACGTTTATTGCGTTACGCACGTGTTCAGCGTGACGTACAGAAGAGAACATGATTTTGGTATTGTAGCCATAATGGTTCACGGCTTTTACACATTGCTCTACCAAGGCAATCGCATCGTGACCTTGGTCTTGAAGGCGACCAACAAGGGGACAAACATAGGTCGCGCCAGCCTGCATGGCCATATACGCTTGTTGAAGGGTGTAAACGAGGTGTACATTCACCAAGTATCCTTTGTCCCTTAACAATTTACAAGCACGCACCCCTTCGAGTGAAACAGGAATTTTGAAAACTGTTTTTTTAGGGTCAAGTCCTAGCGCTAATTGGCGTTCGGCTTCAGCCAACACTTCTTCAGCAGAGTTGCCCAATGCTTCAATTTGCAGCACTGGCACCATTTTGCTAAGTTTTACAATGGTACCGTCAATATCCGTAATCCCTTCTTTTTGCATAAAGGTGGGAGTGGTGGTCAGTCCATTTAAAAAGCCGAGTTTAAAACCTTCTTCAATTTCTTTCAGGTTGGCCGAATCGAGGTATAATTCCATGGTATTATTTCAGGGTGTAAAGAAACTAAAAAAAACCGACATCCTTGCGGATTCGGAAGGGGAATGGGGGGACTAAAACAAAAAAGGCCGTCCAACGGACGGCCTTTTGATGGTGGATGTGGTGTTTATTCAACCACAATGCGTTTGGTAACGGTTCCCGCTTCAGTGATAAAGTTACAGAAGTAAACGCCAGCTGGAAGTGCAGCGGTGTTGACTTGAATGGTGTTGTTGCCTTCAGTGAGTTGAACTTGTTTTTCAAGCACTACTGCTCCGAGGGAATTGAACAAGGCAATTTTACCTGAACCCGCTTCTGGGGCATATAGTTTTAAGGTGGCATTGTCCTTTACTGGGTTAGGGTATACCGCCAACGAAGCGTTGGATTTGGTAAGCGACGATAGGCCGGTAGGTGTGCCATTGTATACAATGCTGAATTGTGCGGAATCGCTAGGTGACGCTACATTGTAGAAGGTGTATTTCACAGTGCTTTTTCCAGCTACAGTTGCCTCCTGTAAGTCAGCACTTAACATTTGGTAGAGACCGGTAATGTCGGAGGACTTTTGGTTTGGAGCAAGTGTTTGTGCATCGTCAGAAACGATGGTGGTTGGACCGAAGCAACGGCCAGCATAACAGAAATAGGCCTGTGCTGTTTCGGTGGCAGTGGCGTTCAGTTGAATGTCGTACCGTTTTACCTTATAACTGTTGGTGGCGCTTCCTATGTTTTGAATTTCAAATTCAATGGTGCATACATCTTCTGCTGCAACCGTGGCTTGGTACGAAGCGTTAGCCGCTACTTGATTACCAGTAGAGTGTACAAGAATTTTGATAGAGGACTGTGCCATGGCGGAGAAGCCGGCAAGTGTCAAAAGGGCTAGTAAGTGTTTCTTCATGTTTTTGGTACTAAAACCCCCGTTCCGTATCAGGGAACGGGGATGTGCAAGAAAATTATTCAGTCACGTTGATTTTAACAACAGCAGTGCCGTTGCCATTATCAATCACGAGATTGTAAACACCAGTGGTGAAGCCTGTTGCATCGATGCTGATGGTATTGTCACCACCGTTGAGTGCTACAGTTTTAGTCATTACCACTTGACCAAGGATGTTCACGAGTTTAAGTGTTGCTGTTTGTGAGCTGGTTACATTCAAACGTACGTTGGTAATACCGTTGGTTGGATTTGGATAAACCGATACCACTGGCAACAACATTTTTTCAGAAATGCCAGTCGGTTGTGTTTGTCTCAAATTGATGTTGTCAATGTAGAGGTTGTTACCGTTGTCGTTGGTTACAACAAATTTCACCAATACGTTGTTCGCTGCAAGTCCGGTCAATACCACTTGCTCTGAACGCCAGTTGGTAGGATCGTTAACGTTTGGCGCCCAGTTGATGCCAGTGAAACCTGAAACAGTAGCCAATGTTGAGCCATTGTTTTGGTAAATGCTGGTCCATGTTGCACCACAATCTTTTGAAGCAAAAATTTCAAGGTTATCGTTGCTAGTAGAGGTACGTTGGCTGTAGGCAATTTCAAAATCAAGCAGTGGATCAGCGCCACCAGTTAAGTCTACTGGAGGAAGATAGAATTCGTCTTGATCACCTATAACAGTGTTGTTGAAGAAGTCATACTTCAAACTGTTCAATGGGGTGATGTTGTAACCACCAGCATTGGTAGCACGTGACCAACCTGGTCCGTTGTTAGGATTGATAGCCGCGAAGCCAGCAGGAGGGAAGGTGCCCAACAAGAAGCCTTGTACAACTGAATCAGCGGCGATGGTAGAAGCTACCATGTAATTAACGCTATTGAGTTGTGCAGTGAGGTTGTAAGGTGAAGCAGCTAATTCAACATTGTAAGAGAACGTGTGGGAACCTAAAGCTGTACCAGTAGCCAATGAAGGAATGTTGATAGTAGTGGTTGCACCAGCAGCAAGGTTGCCCGACCATGGGAAGGCAGCCGCAGCTGTACCGTCGATGTATGGAGTGATGGTCATGTTGGTGATAGCGCTGGTGCCATCGTTACGAAGAATCACATCTGGGGTGATGGTGCTGTTACAAGTAGCTGCAACCTTAGCGCCTAACATGCCGATTTGAATGTTTGGCATTGGGAGCGGGTTAGCGCGCATGGCTTGTTGAACTGTGCGGTTACCATCGTCTTGAATGAATCCAACGAGGGCCACTTCACTTTTCTTACGGGTGTAAGAAGGAAGGGTGCAGCTCATGGTAAAGGTTTGTGATTGCCCAGTGGTCCATGCCGTTGGCAAGGTAGTGCCCATATAATTTGGGAAACATTTGATTACGATGTCTTCAAAATCTTTTTCACCGTTTGTTCCTGGTTGAACAGAGAAGTTGATGTTACGCTCAATCATTGCATTTCTAAAATACAAAGCACCAGTAGAAGTGTAGTTAGCACTTGCTTGAATAGTAATGGTGACGTTGATAGCAGTACAATACTTGTTCCATGCGTGCGTCATGGAAATAGAGAATGGTGAAGTGTACGATTGCGCTGTTGAAATAATCGAGTTGTTAAGGTTAGCAGGGTGATCCGATGCAGCTCCGTAGAAGGTGACGTTGCGTCCGTCCATGCGGCCTGATGGCGCCGAGTTGATGCCGTAGCCATATTGTGACCATCTCCAGTCAATTTCGGTTTTATTGGTTTGGTAGAGGGACCATGTTTTGGTTGGTGCTGAAGGAATAGGTACTTGCCATTTCAAGGCAATAACCTTTGGGGTGTTGGTAGGTGAAGCCAATAAAGCATTGAGGCCTGGGTTGGTGGCGGCACACGGAGGGCAGGTTTCGCCAGTGAATTCTTCATAAAGACTCATGCGGGGCGTTTGAGCAAATGCTCCGCCAGCAATCATAAGTCCTAAAACGAGTAAACTTTTTTTCATGTTGTTTGGTTGGATTTTGATTTATATCCCTGAATTGCAATAACAAATATATTAAAAGAATGTTTTAACACGAAATAGACAGATGTTAAAACAAAAATCCCCCGTCACCGGTCGGTGCGGGGGATTATTCAATTAATTTATTATATATCAGTGCGTTACGTTTAGCTTACGGGTTACTTTGCCCTGGCTGGTTTCGACTGTTATCTGGTACAGCCCACTTGCTAAGTGGCTGGTTTCGATGTTGGCATCGGTAATACCTGCATTGGCTTCAACTGAACCGGTGTAAACAATTTGACCGGCAACGGTGGTAACGGTAATTTTCACGGTTCCGCTTGCACCGGTGAAACGCACGTTGGCAGCGTTGTTGGCTGGATTGGGATAGACCACTGCATTGAACGCGGCGGTACTCCGCTCCTTCAATCCGGTTAGGGATTGGTGTAAGTTGATATTATCCAGATAAACGTTGTTGCCATTATCATTGGTTACTACAAATTTGATCAATACCGATGCCTTGTTCATGCCGGTGAGGAAAATTTGTTCGGTGCGCCACTGTGATTGATCCATTTGGTCAGGGGTGTACGAGCCAGCAGCCAAGGTTAACAAGGTTGCCAAGCTGTTTCCTGTTTGATCGTAAAACTTGGTCCAAGTGGTTCCGCAATCGTCCGATGCAAACACCTCTAACCGTTCTGCGCTGGTAGAAAGCCGTTGTGCATAAGCCACATCAAATTCTAGCACCGGATCAGCACCATTGCTCATGTTCATTGGTGGCAAATACAATTCGTCCTTATCGCCTTTGCTAGAGTTTTTAAAGGCATTGTACATAGCCGATTCTGTGCTGTTACCAAATCCTCCGGCAGTGCCACAGCGGGTCCACGTGTAACCGTTATCCGCATTGTTAATACCAAACAGGGTTGGAGGGAAACTGGTTTGTACGAATCCTTCAGTTACAGAACTGCCCTTGGTGCCGGTTCCTTGATAAAAACTGGTAGAGGTGCCGTTGTTGGTGACATTGCTTTCGCCTCCGGCCACATTGGTGATTTGAACGGAGAAGGTATGTCCCCCTGCTTGTGTTGCAGAAACGGTATTCATTGTAAACGTTGTGAAAGCGCCATTGGCCAAATTGCCATTCCACGAAAATGGTGTGCCGGCTACCCCATCAACATAAGGCGTTACGGTGAAGTCGGTGATGGCAGAGGTGCCATTGTTGTGCACTTGGAGCGTGGGTGTAAAGCCGCTGTTACAATAAATAACGGGAGCATTCACTGAAACCGCGTGGGCATCGATGGCATCGGTGCCTTGCTTGTCAGCACGCACAGCTTGTGCTACTGTTTTGTTACCATCGTCTTGAATGAACCCAACGAATGCTACTTCGCTTTTTTTGCGCACATACGCAGGAAGTGGACAACTCAGGGTAAAGGTTTGGGTTTGTCCGACCGTCCACGTGCCAGGCAGTGCTGTGCCCATGCCGGTTACAACGGTTCCTGTTTTTGTAGTTGGGAAGGAAGCGATGGCGGCATCTTCAAAGTTTTTCTCGCCATTGGTGCCGGGCTGCACAGAGAACTGAATCAAGCGTTCAACCATTACGGTTCTGAACATCAAGTTGCCAGTAGCTTGAAAAGGCGCTGTCGCCTTCACGGTAATGGTTAAATTAACGGTTGATGCGCTGGCATCGGTCCAGCTTCGGTCCATTGTAATCGAAAAAGCGGAGGTATACGTGTGGGCTGTTGCTAGAACAGCGCTGGTCAATCCTGCAGGGTGATCAGAGCTCGCTCCAAACACCCACTGGTGCTGTCCATCAATGAGTCCCGTTGGTGCCGAGTTAATACCACCTGATACTGTACCCCCTTGGGTCCACTGGCTTTGGTAACCATATCCACCCGAAGTGGAAGAGCGGTAACGCCAATCGATTTCAGCTTTGTTGGTGCGGTAGAGTGACCAAGTATTGGAAGGTGCAGAAGGAATTGGCACTTGCCATTTTATTGGGATAACAATGGCCGTGTTTTCTGGCAAGGCTAATAAGGTGTTAAGTCCAGGATTGGTGGCAGCGCAAGGCGGACACGTTTCGCCGGTAAATTCCTCGAACAACGACATCCGCGGCGTCTGGGCGCTCATAATGCATGAGGCGGATAAAAACCCCAGAAGTAAATTTTTTTTCATGTGTGATGAATTAGTAGTCTATCAAATGTAAACAATTTCAAATGAAACCACTAGGAATTAAGGGGGGGGTACTTTTTTAAGTGGCAAAAATGAAGGTGTGGTGTGTAAAAGGCAGTGGTAGTGTTGGCTTAAGGACAGGAGCGGCAGCCTCGCGCAGCCCGCTGTTAGCAAGGCGTAGCGGGCAGGGCTCTTTGATGAGCAAGAGACCCTGCCCGTGTTGCCGCTTGCCTTGCTTGCAGCGGGGAAGCGAGCTATAGCGGATGGCCTGACCCCTGCAACAAAAGGACCTTGAACTAAAAATAATTCGCCCTTTTGTGCAGGGGGAAGCCCCAGAAAAAAGATAAAGCAGACAGTAGGTGGTAACTGAAATATTTTGAAAACGCTCCACAACACAGCCGCTTTGTGTGTACCTTTGCGACCTTATGCTTTCAAGGGAAACCCTCGAGGGCTTGTATGGCTCTGTTACAGGCAAATTAACCGACTTTCGCAATTACCGGTTCAAGGGATTGAGCGGATCTGCTTTGTCCTTTTCACTAGCCCCGCTCGCGTCACTGGGCAAAACGTTGTTGGTGGTGGCGTCGGACAAAGAAAAAGCGGCCTACATTTACAACGATTTAGAAACCATTTTAAGGGGCAAAAAAACCGTTTTTTTTCCCGAGAGCTACCGCCTTCCCTATCAAGTAGAGCGGACAACCAATGCTAGCATTCAGGAGCGGGCGGAGGCGCTGAGTTTACTGGCTGGCGGACACTTTCAGGGAGCCTTGGTAACCTATCCGCAAGCCCTGTGTGAAAAAGTAGCACTGCGCAAACAACTGCATGCGAATACCCTACAGATTAGAAAAGGGGAGAAATTGACCCCGGCCTTTGTCGAAGAGTTTTTGTTGAGTTGTCAATTTAGTGAGGTGGATTTTGTGGCGGAGCCCGGACAGTACAGTATTCGCGGCGGCATCATTGATATCTATTCCTTTGCCAACGAATACCCTTACCGCATTGAATTGTTTGGCAACGACGTGGATGGCATTCGCACGTTTGACCCAGCATCGCAACTGAGTGTGGCGAATTTTGAATTTGTCACCATTCTTCCCAATATCAACTCATCGGTATTTAGTGATGAGAAATCGTTGTTGCTCAATTACCTTGACCCTGAACAAACCATTTTGGTTTTCGAAGATTTAGAATTGTGTCTTGCAGTTTTTAATAGAAAATTGGAAAAGGCGCAGGAAGCTTTTGATAATTACACGGGGGAAGTGAAACAACTTGCTCCAGAGAAGCTTTATGCTGCTGCTGAGGAGCTCAATGGTGTGTTGGACCGTTACAGCTGTATTGAATATGGCGTCAAGAATGCTTTAAAGGGTGAGCCGGTTGAATTTCACACGCGTCCACAACCATCGTTCAATAAAAACTTCGACTTGTTGGTGGCGCATCTCAAGGAGAATAGGGCGAAGGGGTATCAGAATTATTTTTTGACCGATAATAGCAAACAGGGCGCGCGCCTCATCACCATCTTCAATGATTTACTGGTGAAGGAGCACCGCACGTATGAATCGCTCATAACCTATTTACCGTTTAGTGTGCACGAGGGGTTTATTGATGATGATTTAAAAATAGCCGTCTATACCGATCACCAGATTTTTGAACGCTACCACCGGTTTAAATTGCGCGAAGCGCGACAGAAAGCTGCTGAGGCATTTACGTTAAAAGATATTTTAGCCTTGAATCCGGGCGACTATGTCACACACATTGATCACGGCATTGGGCGTTTTGCGGGATTGCAAAAACTAACCGTCAACGGCAAAACACAAGAGAGTGTGAAGCTGTTGTTTAGAGACAATGACGTGCTCTATGTTTCGATACATAGTTTGCACCGCATTAGTAAGTACACGGGTAAGGAAGGAAAACCGCCGCGGGTGGATAAGTTGGGCAGTACCACCTGGCAGACGTTAAAAAACAAAACAAAGAAAAACGTTAAGGAGCTCGCTTACGATTTGATAAAATTGTATGCAGAGCGGAAGGCGCGTCCCGGACATGCCTATTTGCGTGACAATTACTTGCAACATGAATTGGAGGCATCGTTTATCTATGAGGACACGCCTGATCAGGTGAAGGTCACCCGCGATGTGAAGAGGGATATGGAAAAACCGCATCCGATGGACCGTTTGGTGTGTGGTGATGTAGGGTTTGGAAAAACAGAGATTGCAGTGCGGGCTGCCTTTAAGGCGGTTTGCGATGGCAAGCAAGTGGCGATATTGGTGCCCACAACGATATTGGCCTATCAGCATTATAAAACCTTTTCAGAACGGTTAAAAGACTTGCCGTGCAATGTCGATTTTGTGAACCGTTTCCGCACAGCGAAAACGCAAAAGGAAGTCTTAGGTAAGTTAGCCGACGGAAAACTGGACATTATTATTGGCACCCACCGCTTAGTGAACAAGGATATTAAGTACAAAGATTTGGGGTTGCTCATTATTGATGAGGAGCAAAAGTTTGGCGTAGGGGTGAAGGATAAAATCAAAACCATTAAAACGAATGTGGATACCTTGACCTTAACGGCCACACCGATTCCACGTACCTTGCAATTCAGTTTGATGGGCGCTCGTGATTTATCAGTCATCTCAACGCCTCCGCCCAACCGTTATCCCGTGCAAACAGAGTTGCATACTTTTAATGAAGAGTTGATTCGTGATGCCATTGCGCACGAACTGGATAGAGGCGGGCAAGTGTTTTTTGTACACAATAAAGTGCAGAACATTATGGAAGTGGCAGGCATGATACAGCGGTTGTTGCCTGATGCTCGGGTAGCCATTGGTCACGGACAAATGGATGGGGAGAAATTGGAGGACGTGATGCTTGGCTTTATTGAAGGCGATTATGATATATTGGTGGCCACCACCATTATTGAAAGCGGGATTGATATTTCTAATGCGAATACCATTATTATCAATGACGCTCAAAATTTCGGATTAAGTGATTTGCACCAGATGCGGGGACGCGTGGGGCGCAGCAATAAAAAGGCGTACTGTTATTTATTGGCACCACCACAAATTTCGCTGACCGATGAAGCCCGCAAACGGTTAAAGGCCATTGTCGAATTCAGTGATTTAGGAAGTGGGTTTCAGATTGCGATGCGTGATTTGGATATTCGTGGAGCAGGCAACTTGTTGGGAGGCGAACAAAGTGGATTCATTAACGACATGGGCTTTGACACGTACATGAAAATTTTGAATGAAGCCATTGAAGAGTTGAAGGAAGAAAACTGGTACAAGGAGGTAGCCGGTGAGGAAGTGGACAAATCTGCTTTCTCGCGGCAGTTTGTTAAAGAAACGGTGGTGGATACCGATTTGCAGCTGTTGATACCCGATGCCTATGTGAGCAATTTGACTGAGCGGCTGCTGTTATACAGGGAGCTCGATAGCATTACTAAGGAAGATGATTTGCAACGGTATGAATTGGGGTTGCGTGATCGGTTTGGACCATTGCCAGTAGAGGTAGTTGAGCTCATTAATGTGGTGCGCATGCGTTGGAAGGCCATGCGCCTGGGGTTTGAGAAAATCACCCTAAAGAATAAAAAGATGTTGGCTTATTTTATCAGTCGTCAACAAAGTGAATATTTCAATTCACCAGAATTCCAAGGGTCTATTTTATTTGCCCAAAAGAATCCCCGACTTTGCACCCTCAAAGAACAAAACAATAAGCTATATTTAACCGTTGAAGATGTAGAATCCATTAAACGGGCGAGTGAAGTGTTGGAGGAAATTTCAGCACAAGTGCCTGCAATGCCAACTGCCTATGAAGCGTAAATTGCAACCAAAGCTTTTGTTCTTTCTACTGCTCGGGTATATACTATTGCAGTTTCTTTGGTGGCAATGGATTTTGGTGAAGCAAAGCAATACCATTAACAACGAGCGTGAAAAAATTGCAGCGCTCAACATTGCTGATCCTACGCGTCTCGAAAAGGAATTGGCAAATTTGCATCAATTAAGAGTGCGTCAAATTTTGATGTTCACTGGCGAGGGAACAGTGTTTTTGTTGCTATTAATTTTGGGAGCCAATTATATCAGAAAGGCGCAAGAACGCGAAAACGCTTTTAATCGCCAACAGGAGAATTTTTTTCTCAGCATTACCCACGAATTAAAAACCCCAATAGCGGCCACAAAATTGCAATTACAAACGCTACAACGGCCTTCACTTGAGGCGTCGCAGCGTTCGCAGCTACTTGAGGCGGCTTTAGCAGAAAACGATCGGTTGAATCAACTGATTGATAATGTACTTTTGGCCAGCCGCATTGAGAACACAACAGTGACGCCTATGGTTGAGAAAGTGGATCTAACGCAACTAACAGAGCGTATCATAGAAAGGTATTTTCACGCCACTAATCAACGTGCACGCCTTCGTCTTCAAGCCCAAGGTTCAATCATTGTGCTGGGCGATGCACACAATCTGACATCGGTTGTGATTAACTTAATCGATAATGCCTTGAAGTATTCCCCCGAGCCACGGCCAGTAGAAATTAAAGTCACGCTGGATGCTCAGCAAGCCTGCTTAGTGGTAACAGATGAAGGCAAGGGTATTTCTGTAGAAGATAAATTAAAAGTCTTTGATCGGTTTTATCGTACTGGGGACGAGGCGACCCGCTCTGCAAAGGGAACGGGACTTGGATTGTATATTGTTAAGCGTATTGTTTCACAACATGGAGGCAGCATTAAGGTGCTCGACCATTCACCAAACGGTTCAGAATTTCATGTACACCTTCCGCTACACCATTAGTCTGCTAGCAGCGCTGTTGCTGTTAGCTTGTAGTACTGCTCAGAAGAGAAAGCGGGAAGAAAACCGAATGGACCATGCCCAGCGGTTTATTATTGAAGAACAGGAAAGCTACCAATATGTGAAGCTGTTGGGTAACAAAAACAACCTGGACACGACTTCTTTTTTTGTGCTCTCGAACGATACTTCGGCCTTGGGTATGGTGCCGCGTAAATACACCCGTATACAAACGCCTTGTCGCCGTATGGTGGTGTTGAGCAGTATTTATGCAGCCATGTTGCATGAGTTGGGGTGTTTGAACAATGTGGTTGCAATAGATAACGGGGATTATTTGGTGAACTCAGACCTTCGCAACGCCGTTGCTCAAGGCCGTGTGGCTGAAGTGGCAAAAGGTCCCGAACCAGATGTCGAGAAAATAGTACAGTTGCAGCCGGATGTAATCTTTATGTTCGGTATGGGCAATGGAGGCGACGATGTACCGTCGCAACTCAAACGCACTACCATTCCCATTGTGGTAAGCACAGATCATCTGGAAACGTCGCCGTTGTCAAGGGCAGAGTGGCTAAAATTGTTTGCTGCGTTTGCAGGAAAATCGTCCACCGCCGACACTATTTTTTCTTATGTTAAAAAGCGGTACGAGCGGCTGCGTGATTCTGCTAAATTCTTTTCAAGCTTGCCCTTGGTATTTACTGAAATGAAGGTAGGTGAGGCATGGTATACGCCGGGGGGAAAGAGCAACATGGCCACTTTGTTGCAAGATGCAGCAGCCCGTTACCCCTGGTCAGAAAACAAAAGCGCAGGAAGTTTGCCTCTAAGCTTTGAGCAAGTGTATACAAAGGCAGGTAATGCAGATTTCTGGCTCAACATTCCGTTGGTAAAATCGAAAAAGGAATTAACGGGGCATGACATGCGGTACAGTTATTTCAAGGCGTTTAAAACGGGACAGTTGTACAACAATAACAAAGTCACCAATGCTCTTGGTTACAGCACTTATTGGGAAACAGGCATGTACCATCCCGAACGCATTTTATCTGATTTGATTTTGATCTTTCACAACAAGGGGTTACTTGACTCCACACAGTTGTATTATTATAGACGCCTTCAGTGATTTAATTGTAATATTACCGCCTCATGGCACGCCATCACTACTACATACTTTTCATTGCATTTATTGTACTGCTGCTCGCGGTGTACTTTAATTTGATATGGGGTGGGACAGAGCCATTGGATTACCATCATTTTTCTAGTAACGATTTTATTTTTTATCAAATCCGACTACCTAAAATGCTCACTGCGCTAATTGCGGGAGGTGCCTTAGCGGTGGCTGGTCAATTGATGCAGATAGTGTTTAAGAATCCTTTAGCGGGACCGTATGTGTTAGGTATCAGTTCAGGCGCTTCGCTTGCTGTAGGTGTTTTATTGTTGTCGGTTAACAGAGTGTTTCCTGTGTCCATAGCCGTCGCGGCGATTAGCGGCGCCGTATTGGTTACCTTCTTGGTACTGGCCATTGCTGCGCGTATACAGAGCAATGTTGTTTTGCTAATTATTGGCTTGATGCTTGCTCAAATATTTGCATCTGCTGAAACGTCTCTGGCTTATTTTGCCGATCCTTCTTCGCTCAAGCGTTTTGTGTTGTGGGGAATGGGCTCGTTAGGAAATGCCAGCATGAGAGATCTTGCCTTTTATTTCCCGCTGCTTGTGATCGCTTTAGCGCTAACCACTTTTTTGTTCAAACCCATGAATGCTTTGTTGATGGGCGAAGCGTATGCCAATGCTTCAGGAATTTCCTTTAAATGGTCGCGTTTTAAACTCATCTTATTGTCCTCACTACTCACCGGATTAGCGACTGCTTTGTGTGGCCCCATTTCTTTTGTGGGATTAGCTGTGCCCGTTATCTCGCGGCAAGTATTGCCTACTGCAAAACAACAATGGCAATGGCCGATGAATCTCTTTTTAGGGAGTACGGTTTTGTTGGTTTCGGACATCCTCTGTCACCAAGCCTATAGCGTGGCCCCACTTCCACTGAACATGGTAACTTCATTAATTGGTGCTCCGTTGGTGATTTGGTTAATGTTTAAAAACAAGCAATGGTAAACGAGGGAGTGATATTTAATCAAGCCCAATTTGGGTATCCTTCCCGCCCATTGATCGCATTAGACCATGTCTTGCCGTCAGGCAGATTGGTGGCAATGGTTGGTAAAAACGGGGTGGGTAAAAGCACGGTGATCAAAACGCTATGCGGTCAGCAAGCGCTATTGTCAGGTGCACTCTTCATCAGCGGCAAGAACGTCGCTGACTTGACAGTACAGGAATTGGCACAACACGTGGCTGCTGTATTTACAGGCCGATTGAGTGGGTTTCATCTCACACCGCGGGAGGTCATTGCGACAGCACGTATGCCTTATACCAATTGGATGAATCGGCTTTCACCTGAAGATGAGCAAGTAATTGCGGCCGTCATGGACCAATATGGTATTACGGCATTTAGCCAACAGCCCTTGCAGCAACTGAGTGATGGCATGTACCAACGGGTCCTACTCGCCAGAGCTGTCGCACAACAAACACCTGTATTGGTGCTCGACGAGCCCACCGCCTTTCTTGATTTTGCTTCGCGCCACGAAGTCTTCGCCTTATTAAAAGCACAAGCCGCACTTGGTAAATCCATTCTCATTAGCACACATGATTTGGATTTGGTGATGAAGTACTGTGATGAGGTGTTGTTGTTGGACCCAACAGGAGCAGAGTATTTTGCCGTTACACAAGCACGTGATTCCGAAAAATTCATGGCGTTAGGCGGTCGCTATTTGTAGGCGATTGTAAGGAAGTGTATGCGTTGCATTTGAGAAGTGATCCGTATCTTCGCTTTTCTTTATGGCATTGATCGTTAAAAAATCACGCATTCCCAATTCTGGCAAGGGCCTATTTACCACACGGGCCATTAAGCAGGATAGCAAGGTGATTGAATACCGAGGAGAAATTATTGGGTACAAGGAATACCGCAAGCGAGCAAGGAAGGAACAAGATCATTATTTGTTTTATTTGCGAAAAGACTTGTGTATTGACGCAATGCACACGCCTCATTACAAGGCCCGCTATGCTAATGATGCCATGGGTTTCAAACGGGTGAAAGGGTTGAGGAACAATTGCGACTATGTGATATTTGGCGACAAATGTTTTGTGGTGGCAGCAAGGGACATTAAAGCAGGGGAAGAAATTTTTGTTAACTACACTGCCTCTTACTGGAAGAGCATGCGTTTGCGTTTAAAAAAGCAGAAGCAAAACATCAAAAAAGTAGCCAATTCATCGCGTTAAGCGAGGGATACCTTTCAATCCCCACATCTTATTAACACTGCACTACTAGCCTCTCAATTGTGTTATTTTTGTGCCTTTAGAAGATATGGCACTAATTGTAAAAAAGTCAAAATTACCAGGAGCAGGCAAGGGTCTGTTTACTACTACTCCCATTAAAAAGGGTGCAAAGGTTATTGAATACAAGGGCGAAATCATTGATTGGAAAGCCTACACACAGCGGGTAAAAGAAAACAAGGATGGTTACTTGTTCTTTATTAGCAATAAGCGTTGTATTGATGCCTGGTCGACTCCTCAACACAAAGCACGCTACGCTAACGACGCTGCGGGCCTCAGTCGCGTAAAAGGGTTAAGCAACAATGCCAATTATGAAATTTTTGGGGACAAGTGTTTCATCGTTTCCAGTCGTGAGATTGAAAAAGGAGAGGAGATTTTTGTCAATTACACCAAGGAGTATTGGGACTGTGTTCGTTACAATATCAAGCACGGGTTTGAAAAAAGGGTAACGGATAAAGACACCAAGTCGGTCGCTTCTAAGAAATCGACTATCAAAAAAAGCACTACCAAAAAATCCACTTTCAAAACCTCTGCGAAGAAATCCACTAAAAAATGAGCCGCTTCCTTATAGCAGCGTTAGGCAATATTGGTGATGAGTACAAAAACACCCGTCACAACATCGGTTTTTTGATTGCTGATAAGCTGGTAAAGGATTTAGGAGGCAGCTTTAAGTCAGACCGACTGGCGGATGTTGCAGAAGTGAAGTACAAGGGACGTACCTTGGTGGTGATTAAACCCACTACCTACATGAATCTTAGCGGTAAAGCGGTGAACTATTGGCTACAGTCCGAAAAAATAGACGTTGACAACCTGCTCGTTCTGGTAGATGAGCTGGCCTTGCCCTTTGGTAAAATTCGACTCGGTCCCAAAGGCAGTGACGGTGGGCACAATGGACTCAAGCACATTCAAGAAACCCTTGGTACTTCAACCTATCCCCGTTTGCGATTTGGAATAGGCAATGCCTTTCAGAAGGGCGCTCAAGTGAATTATGTTTTAGGGGAATGGGGTGAAGAAGAAAATACAACGTTACAAGAACGCATCGATGCTGCGGTGGAGGCTGTGAAGGCTTTTGCTTTCGAAGGACTTGAGCGTTCCATGAACCGACACAATAAATAATGGTTTATAACGACATAGTCGGCCATCAAGAAGCCAAGGCGCGCCTCCTAAAAATGGTGAATGAAAAACGCATTCCCCATGCGCTTTTGTTAACGGGACAAGACGGTGGCGGTAATTTGCCAGCAGCGTTGGTGTTTGCTCAGCATTTGCTTTGTCAGCAGCCTTCAAGCGAGGGGCCGTGTGGACACTGTTCGCCGTGTCAACGCGTGTCAAAGTTGGTGCACCCCGATTTGCACTTGGTGTTTCCAATTGCAAAAAGTAAACACGTGAAATCTAGCGACAGCTTGATTAAGGAGTTTCGCGAACACTTCTTGCAGCAACCGTATACCAGTCTGAGTGATTGGTTTATGCAGATTGATGCGGAAAACAAGCAACCCATTATTCCGGTAGAAGAGTCCTCTGATATTTTACGCAAGCTTAGTTACACCAGTTACGAAGGGTCTTATAAGATTATGATCATCTGGCAGCCGGAGAAAATGAATACCGAATCAGCGAACCGGCTGCTGAAAATATTAGAAGAACCACCAGATAAAACCATTTTCATTCTGGTGAGTTGTAAACCAGATCAACTTTTAGCCACCATCATTTCGCGGGTGCAACAGGTGCCTTTTTTTAAGTCGGACGAAGAAGAAGTGGCACAAGCACTGATGAAACAGTACCATGTCGATAGCCAAGTAGCGAAACAGGCCGCAATGTTGTCGGGGGGTGTTTATGGTGAAGCACAAAAACTACTTCACGAAAACGATGAAGGCGTTTCGTTTCTCAACCAGTTTCAAAGTTTCATGCGGCTTGGGTTGCGCTTTGATGCCTTGAAGGCCATGGACTGGGTGGAGGATTTTGCGAAGGCTGGCAGGGAAAAACACAAGCAATTTCTTTTATATGGACTCGAGGTGTTTCGCGACGCATTGATGTATAATTACGGCGAGAAATCCCTCGTGCGCCTTAGCGGACAAGAACGCACCTTTCTTGAGAAGTTTGCGCCCTTTGTGCACCTGAAAAATTATGAACGGCTGGTCGAAGAGTTCAATAGCAATTATCAGTACATCGAACGCAACGCAAATCCGAAAATCGTTTTCACCGATTTGATTTTTCAAATCAACGAATTACTCAACCTGAAATAACCCGCAAAAGGCATTATTTAGGGCCGCAGTCATGTCGACTTCGGAAGATGTTCATTTTCCTGACGACCATCAGCAGTTGCAATGACTGTAGTCATGTGACCCGCCTGATCTTGCCGATACTTTTGGTAAAGTTAAATTGTTGAGACTATTAACCTAAACCGATAATTAAAAATGGAAACCACAGTATCCTCTTCAGCTGCCTTTACACACAGCAAATCAACCTCACACGCACCTGTTCAAAGCAAGTTTTGGGCCATGCTTGAATTCAATCGTTTTGGTGTCATTGCCATGTTGCTCACAGTGGTGGGTTGTGTGGGCGGTATCTCTGTTGCCTATGGTGCACACAACGAATTGTTTCAAATTGCATTGGTTGCTTTTCCAACCATTATTACCTTGGCATTGATATTGGCAGTAGCACCAATGCGTTTGCTGGTATGGTTAACCGGACTGGCGTTGGTTATTGACCTGTTTGTGTTGCTATTCTAATCACAGAAAACGCATGGTTGGCCAAGTTGCTGGTGCGGTCAACTTTTAAAAAACAACTGGCACCCTATGAAAAAGCCCCGTCATGTGACGGGGCTTTTTTTATAAAATGGCTCGAGAAATTAGTTGCTCTTCATTTCAGTCAACACGTTGTTCATGTTGCGAACAGCGTCAGCACTCTTGTTGAATGCTGCTTGTTCTTCTGCATTCAATTTGTAATCAACGATTTTTTCCCAACCGTTTTTCCCAACGATAACAGGAACACCAAGACAGATATCTTTTTGTCCGTATTCGCCGTCGAGGTAAACGCAACAAGGGAATAATTTTTTCTGATCGTGCAATACACTAGCAACAAGCGCTGCTACAGCAGCACCTGGCGCATACCAAGCACTGGTACCTAACATACCTGTCAAAGTAGCGCCACCCACCATGGTGTCAGCCGCAACCTTCTTCAACGCTTCTGCATCGAGGAATTGTGACACAGGCACACCCGTCCATGTTGCCAAACGGGTTAAAGGAATCATGGTTGTATCACCATGTCCACCGATAACCACACCATTAATGTCACTAGCTGGCGCATTCAGTGCTCCTGAGAGGTAGTTTTTGAAACGAGCACTGTCCAAAATACCGCCCATACCAATGATGCGGTTCTTAGGTAATTTGCTTTCTTTCAATGCCAAGTAAGTCATTGTATCCATTGGGTTGCTTACCACAATGATGACTGCTTCAGGAGAATGTTTTAATACATTTTCAGTTACCGTCTTAACAATGCCAGCATTGATGCCAATGAGTTCTTCACGGGTCATGCCTGGTTTTCTAGGAATGCCGCTGGTGATAACAACAACGTGACTGCCTGCTGTTTTGCTATAGTCGTTTGTACTGCCGCTGATGCGAGTGTTAAAGCCGTTTAGGGTAGCGGTTTGCATTAGGTCAAGGGCTTTTCCTTCTGCGAAATTTTCTTTAATGTCAAGAATCACCACTTCACTGGCGATGCGGTTGAGAGCGATGTACTCTGCGCAGGTAGCACCTACGTTTCCTGCTCCGATAACTGATACTTTCATTGTTTTATAATTTGACGTAAAATTAATTGATTTTTCCCAGTCAATTCAGGACAAGGGTTTGATTTCTGAGGCGATATCCATCATGTCGCCCTCAGCAAAATTGTTAGCCATTAACTGCACTCCCATTGGCATGCCATTGCTGTGTAGACCACTTGGCACGGAAATGGCCGGCACGCCAGCAATATTGGCTTGCACTGTAAAAATATCCTCAAGATACATCTTGATCGGGTCGGCACTGTTTTTACCGAATTCAAATGCCGTACCCGGCGTGGATGGGGTCAGCAGAAAATCATAGCTTTTTAGGAGGTCGAGTGTGCGGTCGCGAATGATGCGGCGCACTTTTTGGCCCTTACTATAATAGGCATCGTAGTAGCCAGCACTCAAAACAAAGGTGCCGAGCATGATGCGGCGTTTCACTTCTTTACCGAATCCTTCTGACCGTGATTTTTTATAGGTACTCTCAAGGTCGGTGGCATGTGGACTGCGGTAGCCGTAATGTACCCCCGCAAAGCGGGCGAGATTCGAGGATGCTTCAGCAGTGGTGATCACATAATAAACAGGCACCATGTAATCGAGAAATGGGAAGCTGGCTTCTTCAACAGTATGGCCAGCAGCTTTAAGGGCATTGATTTGTGCCAATACATTGGCTTTTACTTCTGGATCAAGTCCCTCCGCAAAAACACATTCCTTCAGATAAGCGATCCGGTATTTTTTGCCGCTATGCAGCTGTGTATGGTACGCTTCGACTGGTTTAGAAGAAGAAGTAGTGTCATGGGCGTCCAGTCCCGAAATAATCTCCATCACCAAGGCACCGTCTTCTACTGTTTTGGTAATGGGACCGATTTGATCAAAGGAGGAGGCATAAGCAATTAAGCCGTAGCGCGACACCCTGCCATAAGTGGGTTTAATGCCAACCGTTCCAGTAAAGGAAGCAGGCTGACGAATCGATCCACCCGTGTCAGAACCCAAGGTGACCTGGCAAAAATTGCCTGCTACTGCAGCAGCAGCGCCACCAGAAGAACCACCCGGCACACGCTTAGGATCAAGAGGATTTTTAACGGGACCGAAGGCGGAGTTTTCGTTGGAGCTGCCCATGGCAAACTCGTCACAGTTGAGACGACCAATGATGATGGCATCTTGCTCTACCATGCGTTGCACGCAGGTAGCGCTATAGAGGGAGACAAAGCCTTCGAGTATTTTTGAAGAGGCGGATGCTTTGTGGTCTTTGTAACAGATATTGTCCTTGAGACCAACGATGACCCCAGCCAAGCGCCCAGCGTTACCTGCCTTGAGGCGGGCATCTACCGCTGCAGCCTGTTGCAGAGCAGTGGCATCAAATACTTCAAGAAAAATGTTCAGGTCCCCGGCTGCATGAATAGCCGCCAGGTGTTGCTCTACCAAAGCTGTGCAGGTAACAATCCCTTTTTTGAGATCGTTTTGCAAGTTGGTGATGGAGGTAAACGTGTACATCGGTTGCTAAAAAGAAAAAGCGTTATCCCGGCTGTCGGAACAACGCTTAAATATTACTTCATAAAATTATTTATGGTCAGGCTCGCCTGCCGATTCGCCCTTGCTGGCGTCTTTGAATTCTTTCACTCCACGACCCAGTCCCTTCATAAGTTCAGGGATTTTCTTACCACCAAACATCAAAAGAATAATTATTAGGATCACAATTACCTCTGTAGCACCAAGGCCACCGAGCAGTCCAAGGAAAATTGCCTGCGTCATTTTTTAAGTTTAAAGAGGTAAAGTTAGACAATTTTGGGTTGGTAAGCAAAAACACGGGGGTAGGAGTGGCTAAGGGGACAAAAGAGGGGGTAATTAACAGGCGCAGGCAAATTAGTTTATCCAATTTTTCCGCTGAACTGTTTTTTAGGAGCCTTGCAAAAGGGCATTTGGCGGGCATTTAGGAAAATACAGTCACCCAAAAAAGCCGGTAGCGTCTTTTTTTAACCCAAAACCCTTCAAACGGCCGAAAAATATTACAGTCGGCACTTGTAGAAAATCCCCTATTTTTGGCCGGCGAATTTGATTGGTTTAGATAAATTCGCTAACCTTACACTCTTAAAATTTAATCGCCATGAACACAGGCTCTCCGGTCGATTACCTGCCGATTTTTATCATGTTTACCATTGCGGTAGGTTTTGCAGTCGTTTCGCTATTCGCAACCCACAAATTGGGTCCCCTGCGCAAAACAAAAGTCAAACTCGAATCCTTCGAATGTGGAATTGAAACACAGGGCAATGCCCGCGTTCCTTTCTCCATCAAGTACTTCCTCGTGGCGATTCTGTTCGTCTTGTTTGACATAGAAGTAGTCTTTATGTACCCATGGGCGGCTAATTTCCGCGAATTGGGAGGTAAAGGCGTGATTGAAGTATTTTCGTTTATTGCTTTGTTGTTAGTAGGCTTCTACTACATGCTCGCAAAGAATGCCCTTAAATGGGAAGATTAATTTTCCAAGTAAAACTGTAACCATGGCCGGAAAAGACGAATTAATTAAAAGGACCAAAATTGAAATTGCAAAAACACCTGAGGGCATCGAAGGTACCGGTTTTTTTGCAACCAAGGTAGATGAAGTCATAGGGGTAGCGCGCGCTAATTCTTTATGGCCATTGCCATTTGCCACCTCTTGTTGTGGCATCGAATTCATGGCCACCATGGCCTCGCATTATGATCTCGCTCGGTTTGGGATGGAGCGTTTAAGTTTCTCGCCCCGTCAGGCGGATTTGTTGATGGTGATGGGTACCATTGCTAAAAAAATGGGACCAACGTTGCGTCAGGTTTATGAACAAATGGCTGAACCAAGGTGGGTGCTTTGTGTTGGTGCTTGCGCCAGCAGTGGCGGTATTTTCGACACTTACTCTGTTTTGCAAGGGATAGACCGCATCATTCCTGTCGACGTTTATGTGCCAGGCTGTCCACCACGTCCCGAACAAATTATTGATGGCATCCTGAAAATTCAGGAACTCGCGAAAAACGAAAGTGGCCGCCGAAGAAATTCTCCTGAATATAAACGCCTGCTCCAAAGCTACGGCATAGAATAAGACCATGAGCAAGGAAACATTAGACCTGGTGCACCAGAAATTGAACGAACATGTTCATGGTGCTATAATAAGCGCAGAACTGAATTTTAACTTCCCTTCTTTTACTGTGCAGCACGACCGTGTGCATGCCGTTTTGAAGTTTTTGAAGGAAGATGCTGATCTTAATTTTCATTTTCTGACGGACTTGACTGGTATGCAAACCACCGATGAAAAACACCTTGGGGTGATTTATCATTTGCACAACATGCAGCGCAACATGCGTGTGCGCATAAAAACTTTCTTTGATATCAATAAACCAGAAGTGCCCACTGCCACCGATTTGTGGGATGGGGCCAATTGGATGGAGCGCGAGACGTATGATTTTTTTGGCGTGCGCTTTAAAGGGCATCCGGATTTGCGCCGCATTTTAAATGTAGATGAAATGGACATTTATCCGTTGCGTAAGGAGTACCCGCTAGAGGACCAAACGCGCGATGATAAAGATGATTATAAATTCGGACGATAGGGAACAACCATGAGCAAGAAAACTACAGCTGCTGAAGAGAAAGAGTATTCAACTCTGAACCTCGGTCCCACTCACCCCGCCACACACGGTATTTTCCAAAACGTGTTGAAAATGGATGGTGAGATTATTCACGATGCGCAACCCACCATCGGGTACATCCATAGGGCTTTTGAAAAATTGGCAGAACGCCGTCCCTATGCGCAGATCACACCAATTACCGATCGGTTGAACTACTGCTCCTCTCCCATCAACAACATGGGCTGGCACACCACCGTAGAGAAATTACTCGGCGTGGAAATGCCCAAGCGCGCAGATTACCACCGCGTTATTATCATGGAACTGTCGCGTATAGCGGATCACATTATTTGTAATACCATTATCGGACAAGATACAGGCGCCACCACCGGCTTTTTGTATTTGTTTCAATGGCGCGAATACATTTATGAAATTTTTGAAGCCATTTGTGGTGCCCGTCTCACCACCAATATCAGCCGAATCGGTGGATTTGATAGAGAGTGGAGCAAACAAACGTGGGATAAAATCAACGATTTCATGAACCGCTTTCCTGCTGCACTCGATGAGTTCAGCAGAATGTTGGAGCGTAATAAGATTTTTATGGACCGCACGATTAACTGCGGCCCGATTAGTGCAGAGCGTGCGTTAGCGTATTCGTTTACCGGTCCGAATTTACGTGCGGCAGGTGTAGATTATGATGTGCGTGTGGCGTCGCCGTATTCGTCTTACGAGGATTTTGATTTTATCATTCCAGTAGGGACTGCTGGCGATACGTATGACCGCTTTATGGTGCGCCAAGAAGAGATGCGTCAGTCCTTCAAAATCATTCAACAAGCGATCAAGAACATGCCGTCGGGCGCCATGCATGCTGATGTGCCGGACTTTTTCTTGCCGCCGAAGGATCAGGTATACAACAACATGGAAGCGCTTATTTATCACTTTAAGATTGTGATGGGAGAGACCGACATTCCAGCCGGAGAAGTATACCATTGTGTTGAAGGAGGAAATGGTGAATTGGGCTTTTACTTGATCAGTGATGGGGGACGTACACCGTTCCGTCTGCATTTCCGTCGCCCTTGCTTTATCTATTATCAGGCGTATCCTGAAATGATTAAGGGAGCGATGTTGTCGGATGCCATCATCACCATGAGCAGTATGAACGTGATTGCGGGCGAACTCGACGCATAATTATTATAGAACAACGAAATTAAAAATAACATGGGAGCTCAAGTACACGGCGCACAAAGTTTCGATGCTGCAAAACGCGGCAAGATAGTCTTTAGTGAAGACGCCATGAATACGGTGAAAAAGATAATGAGCCGTTATCCCGAGGGTAGAACTAAATCAGCATTAATTCCCGTGCTGCACGTGGCGCAGGCGGAATTTGGCGGCTGGTTAAGTCCCGAAGTAATGGACTATGTGGCCTCAGTGCTTAAAATTGAACCAATTGAAGTGTTTGAAGTCGCTTCCTTCTACACCATGTTCAACCTTAAACCGGTTGGCAAGGTGGTTATTGAGGTTTGTCAAACGAGCAGCTGTTGGTTGAATGGCGCCGAGGATATTGTCAAGTACATTGAAAAGAAACTCCATATCAAAGTAGGTGAGACCAGTTCCGACGGCATGTTTACGCTGAAGGTGGCCGAGTGTTTGGGCTCGTGCGGCACAGCCCCAATGATGCAATGCGGCGCAAGTTTTCATGAAAACTTGACCTATGAAAAAGTAGACAAGATCCTCGCCGATTACAAAGCTGACGGACGTTTGCGCAGTTATACGGATAAAGATTATAAAAACACATTATAAAAGTTCTGAATTCCATGGGAAGAAAATTGCTTTTACACAATGACCATGTTCCAGGCATTCACACGCTTGACGTTTACCGTGCCAATGGCGGGTACGCTTCTGTGGAGAAAGCCCTCAAAACCATGACCCCCGATCAGGTAACGGATGAGGTGAAGAAATCTGGACTCCGCGGACGCGGTGGTGCTGGGTTTCCAACGGGAATGAAATGGAGCTTCTTGGCCAAACCAGAAGGTGTGCCACGTTACTTGGTGTGTAATGCCGATGAATCGGAACCCGGCACGTTTAAGGACCGTTACTTGATGGAGCACATTCCGCATGCCCTCATTGAAGGTATGATTACGGCGTCGTATGCTTTGGGTGCTCGTAAGTCCTATATCTATATTCGTGGAGAATATTTCTATGTGTCCCGTATTCTTGAACAAGCGATTGATGAAGCGTATGCTGCGGGCTTGCTGGGAGAGAACATCATGGGTTCTGGATTTTCGCACGATTGCTATGTACAAGTTGGAGCGGGTGCTTATATCTGTGGAGAAGAGACGGCCCTATTGGAGTCACTAGAAGGTAAGCGGGGGAATCCCCGTATTAAACCTCCCTTCCCAGCAGTAGCGGGGTTGTATGGTTGTCCAACAGTAGTGAACAATGTGGAGACCATTGCAGCGGTAGTTCCTATCGTTAATATGGGCGGTGAGGAATATGCTAAAATTGGCGTAGGAAAATCGACCGGTACAAAATTGATTTCTGCATCAGGGCACATCAATAAACCAGGTGTGTATGAAATTGAGTTGGGTATTACGGTAGAGGAATTCATTTATAGCGAACAGTATTGTGGAGGCATTCGCAACAGCAAGAAATTAAAAGCAGTGGTTGCTGGTGGATCATCTGTGCCCATTTTGCCAACGGATTTGATTTTGAAAACGGCAAAAGGTGAGCCACGTTTGATGACCTATGAAAGTTTGTCGGATGGGGGCTTCCAAACAGGCACCATGTTGGGGTCTGGTGGCTTCATTGTGATGGATGAGGACACGAGTATTGTGAAGAATTTATTTACGTTCTCGCGATTTTATCATCACGAAAGTTGCGGACAATGTTCGCCGTGCCGTGAGGGAACCGGCTGGATGGAAAAAATACTTAAGAAATTCCTCGACGGCACTGCTGTAGAAAGCGATGTGGATTTGTTGTGGGATATTCAGAGTAAGATTGAAGGCAAGACCATTTGTCCACTCGGCGAAGCCGCTGCATGGCCAGTAGCGGCTGCCATTCGTCACTTCCGTCACGAGTTTGAGGAAATTGCCAAGAAGAAAAAGTTTAACGACGTTAGTCATTACGAACGCTTAAGAAAAGCCAACGCTTAATTTGAATCTTCAACACTACATAGTCGTTTTTGGGTTGTTTGTTGCACTCACTGTAGTTAATACAGGAGGTACTTCATTGCATGCACAAGAAAAGGCAGAAGTATATACGATTGTTGAGGAAATGCCTGAGCCGGAAGGCGGGATTCGTGCGTTGATGGAATACATTGGCAAGAACATACATTACCCAGCCGAAGCGTTAGAACGAGGAATTGGTGGGAAAGTGTTTTTAAAATTCGTAGTAGACGAGAATGGAAAATTAACCGACATGCAGGTCCAGAAATCATCTGGTTTGAAATGCATGGATGATGAAGCTGTTCGTGTGGTTTTGGCATTTGGCAAACCGTGGAAAGCTGGCAAACAAAGTGGCCGTCCCGTTAAAACCTATTTCAACCTACCAATCAATTTTTCTCTTGAAGAGCCATTTTATATTCTCAACATCAATAGCAGTTCAGCCGAGTACAAAGAATTTTGTCAGCTTTTGATGGATGAAAAATTTGCTGAGATTGAAAAACGCGCCAAGAAATACGAAGGTGGAACGGATGATTATGCATTGATGTATAATTATGCAGTTGTTGAGTATTACAAAGACAAAAAACATTTTTGCAAACTCATGCGCATGGCGCAAGCCAAGTCAGAGATGGATGGCACTATACGCAAATTAAGTAGCAAATATTTATCACAATACTGTAACTGAAATTAAAAGATCAGATGAAAGTAACAATTGACGGAATAGAGATTGATGTGCCAAAGGGGACGACCATCCTGCAGGCCGCACGTATGATCGGACCGCAAGTGGCGCCTCCCGCCATGTGCTACTATTCCAAACTAAAGACAAGTGGCGGCTATTGCCGCACCTGTATCGTTAAAGTCACAAAGGGCAGTGCTCAAAACCCAAACCCTATGCCAAAACCAGTGGCAAGTTGCCGTACAGAGGTGATGGATGGGATGGTGGTGGAGAATTACACTTCACCCGAAGTGATCGAGGCGCGCAAGGGTGTAGTTGAATTCTTGCTTATCAATCATCCATTGGATTGTCCGGTGTGTGACCAAGCCGGTGAATGTAAGCTGCAGGATCTTGGCTACGAACACGGTTCTGCTAAAACCCGCTATGAGTTCAAGCGCCGTGAATACGACATGATTGATATTGGTGACAAAATCAAGTTGCACATGAACCGTTGCATTTTGTGTTACCGGTGTGTGAAAACGGTGGATCAGTTTACCGACAAACGCGTGCATGGGGTTATTCACCGTGGGGACGCTGCCGAAATTTCAACCTACATTGAGAAAGCGGTCAATAACGATTTTTCTGGCAACGTGATTGACGTTTGTCCCGTTGGTGCCCTCACTGATAAAACCTTCCGTTTTAAACAGCGGGTATGGTTCACCAAACCGATGGATGCGCACCGCAACTGTGACAAGTGCAGTGGACGCGTGCGACTTTGGTTAAAAGGAGAAGACGTGGCGCGCGTAACAGCGCGTAAGGATGAATGGGATGAGGTAATGGATACACCAGATGGTAAATCGGGTTTCATTTGCAACAGCTGCCGTTACGACCACAAGCGTAAAACAGATTGGGTGATTGAAGGACCATCTCCTGTGAACCGTCATTCGGTGATTTCACAGAACCACTACCAGCATTTGAACGAATTAAAAGTGCAAGCGCTCAAACAGCAAAAAGCACTAGGGTTCATGGACATCAATAAAAAACCTTAATTGCACATGGAAGTATTTATCATTTATAAATCCGTCATTGCCCTTGCCGTTTTTGCGGTGTCGTTGGGTATTGCAGCGTATTCCACATGGTGGGAAAGAAAGTTCGCTGGTTTGCTGCAAGACCGTTGGGGCCCTAGCCGTGCCGGCAAATGGGGCTTGTTGCAGCCTTTAGCCGATGGGGGAAAAATGTTGTTCAAGGAAGAAATCATTCCCAATGTTTCTAACCGTTTCTTATTTGTGCTCGCACCGGGCTTGTTCATCATTACAGCCATCATGGCTGGTGTGCTGATTCCTTGGGCACCAAGTGTGGTCATCAATGGCGAGACGTATGCGATGCAGGTGGCGGATTTGAATGTAGGTGTTATCTTTTTGTTGAGTGTGACCTCGGTGGGTGTTTACGGCATCATGATTGGTGGTTGGGCTTCGAACAACAAGTATTCGTTGCTAGGGGCTATTCGTGCCTCTGCGCAAATGATTAGTTATGAATTAGCCATGGGCATCTCCTTGATTGCGTTAATTATTTCTGCAGGCGGTTCCTTGAGTTTTGCAGACATTGTTAAAGCACAAGATGCTGGTATCGCCAACATTGTCCCTCAATTTTTCGGCTTCATCATTTTCTTTATCTGTGCCCTGGCTGAAACCAACCGTGCACCGTTTGACTTGGCAGAGTGTGAAACGGAGTTGGTTGGTGGTTACCACACCGAATATTCAGCGTTTAAATTGGGGTTATTCCTTTTTGCGGAATACATCAACATGTTTGTGTCTTCAGCCGTTATGGCAGGGTTTTATTTTGGTGGATACAATTTCCCATTTGCGCATGAAGTATACCAAGCTTTAGGATTGGCAGAAGGATCAATTGCTGTATCGGTGATTGGGTTCTTGGTGTACTTTACAAAAACGTTGATTTTTATTTCCGTGTTCATGTGGGTGCGTTGGACCTTGCCGCGCTTCCGTTATGATCAATTGATGAATTTAGGATGGAAAACCTTGTTACCCCTTTCATTGCTGAACTTGGCAATCACGGTGGTGGTAGAGATTTTCCGTGGCAATATCACTTTTTAATTTTAGTCCTGTAAAAACGTATAAACATGCAACTGACCAACAGACGAAAAGTCGTATCAGACAAGCACCAAACCCTTTCGGAGAGAATATATTTTCCGGCAGTGGTGAAGGGCATGCTGATCACCTTCAGCCACTTGTTTAAAAAACGGCCGACCATCATGTACCCCGAAGAGCAGCGTGAAATTGCTCCGGTATACAGAGGTCGCCACGTGTTAAAGCGTGATGAGAATGGCGCAGAACGCTGCACCGCGTGTGGTATGTGTGCTGTCGCTTGTCCCGCAGAAGCCATCACGATGGAAAGCGCAGAGCGCAAGCGTGGTGAAGAAGGCTTGTACCGCGAAGAGAAGTATGCCAGCACTTATGAAATCAACATGCTGCGTTGCATTTTCTGTGGATTGTGTGAAGAAGCTTGCCCTAAAGAGGCCATTTTCCTTACCGACCGTCTTGTGGAGTCGGAATACGAGCGCGAGACCTTTGTGTATGGCAAGGATAAATTGGTAGAGAAAATCGATCAACGCATCGATGTGACCAAACGTCAAACGCCGGAGGTAATTGAATTTAAAAAGCGCCCTGGACTTAAACACAACAGTTTGTTTGACAAGACACAAATTGACAGACACCGTAAACCTCATTAATCCCAACCAAATAAAAACGATTCCATGTTAGGATACACAATTACACAATGGCTCTTCGGCATACTGGCGTTCATGGCCATTATGTTTGGCCTGATGGTGGTGTTCAGCCGTAATCCGGTGAACTCTGTCCTCTATCTCGTCCTCACTTTCTTCTGCATTGCAGGGCACTACCTTCTGCTCAATGCACAATTCCTTGCCGTGGTACACATCGCTGTATACGCGGGAGCGATAATGGTGCTCTTCCTGTTTGTGATCATGTTGATGAACCTTAATCAGGACAGTGAACCCCAACGCACTATGATTAGTAAAGTCATTGCCGGCGTGATTGGTGGATTATTGTTATTGGTGGTTGTCGGGGCGTTGCGTGGTTCAGAACAATTGGCCATTACCCGTTACGGCCATTCTGAAATCGGACTGGTGCGTAATTTGGGTAGAGTATTGTTTGATGAATACCTGTTCCCATTTGAAATTGTATCGGTGCTGTTGTTAGCAGCATTGGTTGGGGCGATTATGATTGGTAAAAAAGAAGACCGCCCATTGGCAGAAAGTAATCAGGAATAAATTTGAAGCGATGATCAACGGAATCTCAATAAATATGTACATGATGCTGAGTGTAATTCTCTTCATCATTGGTGCAGTAGGGGTGATGGCCCGCAGAAACACCATCATTCTGTTTATGTGCATTGAGTTAATGCTCAATGCTGTGAATCTATTGTTAGTGGCGTTTAGCCGCTTGCATGAAGATTCAAGTGGACAGGTATTTGTATTTTTCATCATGGCGGTAGCTGCAGCTGAAGTGGCGGTGGGCCTTGCCATTTTGAGTATGATCTACCGCAATGTGAAAAACATTGATACCGATCATTTGGGTAATCTTAAAAATTAAGTGATCTACTGATAACGCAAGAAGCAATGATTAAACTTGTTACACTCGTTCCCCTGTTTCCGCTCGCGGGTTTCCTGCTCAACGGATTCTTTGGGAAAAAAATGAGCAAGGGGCTCAGCGGTGCCATCGCTAGTATAGCGGTATTGGCATCCTTCATCGTGTCCCTAGGAATTTTCATCGAACTAAATGGTTCTGAAGCAAAAGAACATGTGGTGAATGTGATGTCATGGATTAGCGCCGGTGCGCTGCAAGTGCCATTTCAGTTTTTGGTGGACCCTCTTTCGTCGTGGTTCCTGCTAATCATCACGGGCATTGGTTTCCTCATCCATGTCTATTCTACCGGATACATGCACGATGACGAAGGGTTTCAGCGCTTCTTCACCTACTTGAACCTTTTCGTGTTCTTTATGTTGTTGCTCGTATTGGGCAATAACTTCTTAATCACGTTTGTGGGTTGGGAAGGCGTGGGACTTTGTTCCTACTTGCTCATCGGTTTCTGGTACAAGAATACTGCATATAACAATGCTGCTCGCAAAGCCTTTGTAATGAACCGTATTGGTGACCTTGGTTTTTTACTCGGCATCTTGCTCATTTTTGTAAACTATGGTAGCATCACTTACACAGAGGTGTTTCCAAATGCCGGTGCTGCCGATTCTTCTACCGTAACGGCTATTGCTATCTTGTTATTTATTGGTGCCATGGGTAAATCGGCTCAATTGCCACTCTACACCTGGTTGCCTGATGCCATGGCGGGTCCAACGCCTGTATCAGCCCTCATACACGCTGCCACCATGGTCACCGCCGGTATCTTTATGGTGGTGCGTTCTAATGTGTTTTACTCCATCAGCCATACCGCTAGCGAATTTGTGGCGATCGTAGGGGTGATCACTGCACTCTTTGCTGCTACTATTGGTTTGTTCCAAAACGATATCAAGAAAATTTTGGCTTACTCCACCGTGTCACAACTCGGCCTCATGTTTCTTGGCCTCGGCGTAGGTGCCTTTAGTTCTTCCGTTTTTCACGTCACCACCCACGCTTTCTTTAAAGCCTTGTTGTTCTTGGGTGCTGGCTCGGTTATTCACGCCATGGGTGGTGAACAGGATATTCGCCGCATGGGTGGATTGAGCAACAAAATCAAAATCACCTACCTCACCATGTTGATTGGCACCATCGCTATCAGCGGTGTGTTTCCTTTTAGCGGCTTTTTTAGTAAGGACGAAATTTTAGCACACGCTTACGAACACAATAAAGTGTTGTGGATGTTGGGTATGATTACGTCAATGCTCACTGCCTTTTATATGTTCCGTTTGTTATGGGTAACCTTTTTCGGTTCGTTCCGCGGCACGCACCATCAAGCTGAGCACCTGCATGAATCTCCGGCTTCTATGACCATTCCGTTGATGGTGCTCGCTGCTTTGTCCGTCATCGGTGGTGTACTCGGTCTGCCAGAATTTTGGGGCACACACAACTGGATGCAAGAGTGGCTAGAGCCAATCATTCGTCGTCCACACGGCAGTGCGCTTTCGCACGAAACCGAATGGATGCTCATGGGTATTGCCTTGAGCGGCGCCTTGGCCGTGATTTACATCACGTACATGGTTTACCGCAAGAACAATGTATTGCCAGAGGCTAACGAAGCTAATTTGAAGGGCTGGCAAAAAGTGGTCTACAACAAGTATTACGTTGATGAAATTTATGACGCCATCATCCGTAAACCATTGGATGCCATCTCTACCGCGTTACACAAATTTGTCGACTTGCAGATTGTAGACGGCATCGTTAACGGTGTTGGCACATCTGTAAAATCAATCGGCGGCCTTGTGCGCATGCTACAAACCGGTAACATCGGTTTCTACATCATGGGCATGGCTATCGGACTTATTGCAATAATTATTATCACATTCAACCTCTAACAGGCACAACACATGTTAACAGGATTACTGATCGTTCTTCCACTCGTCGCTTCCCTACTGGTTTTCATGACCAAGGGCAATGCGTCCCGTCAATTGGCGCTGGGTGCGTCGGTTGCCGAATTGGCACTGGCAATTTTTGTCTGGATGTCCTACCGTCACAACCCCGACTCCTCGCTCCTGAGCTTGGATTGCACCTGGGTGAAATCACTCGCCATTCATTTTGCTGTAAAAGCAGATGCGATGAGCTTGCTCATGATTCTACTGACCACCTTCTTGGTGCCGCTGATTATTTTGTCGTCGTTCTCAACCAATTATGAGAAACCACAAAATTTCTATGGACTTATCCTCCTCATGCAAATGGCACTCGTAGGCGTGTTCGCAGCGACGGATGGGTTCCTTTTTTATGTGTTCTGGGAATTGGCGTTAATTCCGATTTACTTCATCTGTCTGTTATGGGGTGGTGAAGGTCGCGCCCACATCACGTTTAAGTTTTTTGTATACACCTTACTCGGTTCGCTATTTATGTTAGTTGGATTGGTTTACCTCTACAACCACACCCATGTGAATGGCCTGCATTCATGGGCGCTACAAGATATTTACGATGCCGGTAGAAGTCTCGACGCCTCACAACAAGGCATGGTGTTTTGGTTAATCTTCGTCGCTTTTGCAGTGAAGATGCCTGTATTCCCTTTCCATACATGGCAACCAGATACCTACGTGAACGCCCCAACACAAGGCACCATGTTGCTCTCAGGTATTATGTTGAAGATGGGCACCTTTGGCGCGATTCGTTGGTTGATTCCTGTAGTGCCAATGGGTATGGATCAATGGGCCAATACTGCCATGGTGCTTTCAGTAATTGGTATTGTTTATGCTTCGTGCATTGCCATCGTACAAAAAGATTTTAAACGGCTTATTGCGTATTCTTCCATTGCGCACGTGGGACTCATTGCTGCTGGTATTTTTTCAGCCAATCAACAAGGTGTGCAAGGCGCCTTGATGCAAATGATGGCGCACGGTATCAATGTGGTGGGCTTGTTCCTGATTGCTGACATTTTAGTGCGCCACACCGGAACCCGCCTCATCAGTGAATTGGGAGGCATCCGCGCCATGAATGGTAATTTTGCTGTTTTATTCCTCATCATTGTTCTCGGTGCAGTGGCCTTGCCATTGACCAACGGATTCATTGGTGAATTCTTATTGATGAACGGCGTGTACCAATACAACGCAGTAATGGCAGGCTTTGCAGGGTTGACAATTATTCTCGGTGCCGTTTACATGTTGCGCAGCTACCAAGGCATTATGCTCGGTGATAAGAAAGAATCCAGTATGTCTTTTGGCGCCCTTCAGTCTACAGATAAACTCGTACTCATCGTTGTGTGCGCCGCGGTTATCTTTTTTGGTGTGTTCCCTGGCCCTTTGAATGAGTTGGCTGAAGAAGGTGCCCGCGCTGTGATTTCAAACCTCAAATGAATTTAAACGAATTGTGATTAAGATATGAACGGACTTTTTATCATTAGCGGACTCGGAATTCTGGCCATGTTGGCCGAGATATTAAAATTCCGTAAAGCAGTGTTGCCATTGGTTTTAGTTGGACTGGTAGCTGCATTTGCAGCGAACCTGCGCGAATGGAACACTCCGGTTACTTGGTTTAACAACATGATTGCTTTTGACCACATTGCCTTATCCTTCACAGGGGTAATTCTTGTAACGGCATTCTTCTGGTTTATTCTGGCTGGGGACTTTTTCCGCCGCGAATCGGTCATTACCGATCATTCTGCCTTGATTTTGTTTGCATTGGTGGGCGCCGTGATGATGACGGCCTTCAAGAACATGAATACGTTGTTTCTCGGTATTGAAATCATGAGTATTCCGCTGTACGTGATGGCGGCCAGCCGTAAGGAAGATATCCGTAGTAACGAAGCTGGTTTCAAATACTTAATCATGGGTTCGTTTGCGAGCGCCATTTTGTTGTTCGGTATTGCCTTGGTGTACGGTGCCACAGCAACATTTGATTTGGATAAGATTGCTTCGTTACTCTCATCGGGACAAGAACTTCCTACGTTTTTCTATGCGGGTGTAATCATGATTTTATCGGCCATGTGTTTTAAAGTAGCTGCTGCACCGTTCCACTTCTGGGCACCAGATGTGTATGAAGGTGCGCCCACGTTGGTCACTGCATTTATGAGCACCGTTGTTAAAACCGCTGCATTTGCTGCCATCTTGCGTTTATTCATGATTGTGTTGAACGATGTAAACGGCGTATGGCACCATATGTTGGCTGGCGTGATTGCTTTGTCGCTTATCATCGCCAACTTCACGGCTGCTGTTCAAACCAGCGTGAAGCGCATGTTGGCCTATTCTAGCATTAGCCACGCTGCATTTATGCTAATGGTGGTTTTGGCGAATGTGCGCTCAGGTTTGTCTATCGAGGCTATCTTGTATTACACACTGGCCTATTCGGCTGGCAGCATTGCTGCTTTTGGTGTGTTGTACAGCGTATCACGCAATAACGACCACTCTATCGATGCTTTTAACGGATTAGCAAAACGCAATCCCCTAATGGCAGTGTGCATGAGCATTGCTATGTTATCGTTAGCTGGTATTCCTGTAACGGCTGGATTCTTTGCCAAGTATTTTGTTTTTACTGCTGTAATGGATTCGGGCTATAAATGGTTGTTGATTCTCGGTGCTATTACGTCCGCAGTTGGTGCCTATTACTATTTAAAGGTAATTATCGCCATGTATTTCCGAGAAGGAGACAAACACCCAATCGAAGAAAACAGCGCTACTAAAATGGTGGTGATCATTGCATCGGTGGCAACGCTCGTGATTGGTGTTGTGCCAGGGCTTGTGGCCGAGATATTTGAATTTTAAGTAAGCGATTTTTTTTAGGAAGAGCTGTCTAAACAAGGCAGCTCTTTTTTTATGGATAAAAAGAACGCGAAGAGATAAAGTAGCACCCCAAGAAGCAGAAAGCGATTGATTACCGCCAATGCTCGTGGCTTTCCCTTCAGGGTTCGAACGCAAAGTGAAGTTCAACCCATTCTCAATTTTCAATTCTCAACTTTCAATTCATATGGGCTGCAAAGGTCTTTGAGGGTCAATTACTCCACCTATCCCTTCCTTCCTAAACTTTACAACCTCTTCGCCCATATTTGCCAACCCCCTCCTTTTTTCCTATCTTGATCTTTCAATACAGTTCTTAAACGCCACCTATCATGGAACTCAACAAACAGGTAAATGAATTTCTCGATCAAAAAAAACACCCTCAACGCGAACTCATTGACGCGCTGCGCCGTTTGATTTTAAGTTGTGATAAACAGTTAATCGAGGATGTGAAATGGAATGCGCCGAACTACGTTTATAAGCAAACCGACCGCATCACACTCAATTTAAGCGGAAAAGGCATGGTGCGCGTTATACTGCATTGCGGCGCTGCTAAAACCAAGATCCCCTCTATGCCTTTGATAGACGATGCTTATGGATTACTTGCCTGGCCAGCTAACAACCGTGCTGTTGCCCAGTTTAAGGGTTTAGAGGACCTTCAATCACAAGAAGCCGCCTTCAAAAAAATCATCCAACTCTGGCTCAAAGCCAAATACTAATGTGCATAAAAACCCGTTTTAGTCACATGAAAACCCTCCTCCTGTTCAGTACACTTTTCGTGCTGACGCAATGCACCAAAGTGCGCACCTGCTACGATGCGAAATTGGAAAGAGAAATGCGCGGTCAAATGTGTACGATGGATTGCCCCGGTGTAATTGGCTGCGATGGCAAATCCTATTGTAATACGTGTGAAATGAATAAAGCGGGAATTCCCCGAACGAAGTAATGAAAACCAATATCACTACCACCGATGCCTATATTGCCGCTGCTGATGCCGCCCATCGGCCTGTACTCGAAACCATGCGCACCATCATCCGCAAAGCGGCTCCCAAAGCAACAGAAGTCATCAGTTACGGCATGCCCGCTTTTAAACAACACGGGGTGTTGGTTTATTTCGCTGCAGCAAAAAAACATCTAGGGTTCTATCCCACTGGCTCACCAACAAAAGTGTTCGCCAATGAACTCAAGGATTATGTGACCACAAAAGGGGCCATTCAATTTCCTTATGATTGTCAATTGCCGGTAGGACTAATAACTAAAATCGTAAAGTTCCGATTGCGAGAAGATGCGCTGAAGGCGGCTGAAAAGGCAATCAAGAAAAAGCCAGCTAAAAAGGCAGCGGTAAAAGTGGCTGCCAAAGCAACTACTCAACCGGCGCTTAAATCCGCCCCTAAAAAAGCTGCAAAAAAGAAGTGAAGGGCTGGTGGTATAGCTTGTTAGTGGGTGGTTGTTTGCAGGCACAAACGTGGACGCAACTCGCTGATTTCCCAAGCACCTCACGCGACGACGGAGTCGGCGTGGTGTGTAACGGCACATGGTACGTGGGCACGGGACAGCGCAATGGTGCGGGACCAGCCAACGACTTTTATGTGTTTAATCCGCAAGCGGCTACGTTTTCTTCTATTGCTACATTGCCAGGGGCCCCACGTCAATATGCGTGTACATTCAACTACAACGAAGTGTTTTATGTGTTTGGTGGCGATGCTGGCGGCACACAAAACGACTTGTACCAATACTCTACCGCTTCGTTGCAATGGGTGAAAAAAGCCAATCGACCTGGACCAGGCAACATGGCAGCCGTTGCGTTTTCGTTCGATAACAAAGGGGTGGTGGCGTGCGGCCGTGCCGCCGACCAAACCGCCACCGCCGAAGTGTGGTGGTACGACATGGGTAACGACAGTTGGACAAAAAAGAACGATGTGCCTTTTATACCCGTGTGGCGCGCCGCCGGCACAACCTACAATGGGTATGGCTATCTCGCTGGTGGGATTACAGCGAATGGAAAATTCAACAAGTATTTATACAAGTACGATCCAATAAACGATAGTTGGTCGCAAGAGGCAACATTGCCCAACAACCAAGGGTACGCGTATGCCAGCTTAGTACCATATGGACAAGGGTTGGTATTGTTGTGTGGACACGATTCACTTTATAAATGCACGTCAGGGGTGTGGTACTACCACGTGCAACAAAAAACATGGAGCCAACTGACCGCATTTAGCGGTGCTGTGCGCAAGGGCGGCATGTCGGCGGTGCTCAACGGAAAAATATATTACACCTGCGGCATCGATCAATCAAATGTGCGTTTAAATGAAACGTGGGTGTACAGTGATCCGGTTGCTCTGTCTAAAGAAACATTGCGTGACATCAAGTGCTATATTAATTCAGCTAAAAAAGCTTTAGTGATAAATGGACCTGCTCTTCCATTTACATACGAAATTATTGATGTGAATGGAAGCGTGCAGTTAAGTGGAACAGGACATCAAAGTCCTTTTGAAATTGACGCACACGACTTACACGGCGTGATGATTGTGAGGTTGATAACTAAAGAAGGTGTTTTTTACAAGAAGTTCATCGGAGAATAATGGCGAAAAAGTAAGCGTTAAAGCCGCGCCAGGGATTGACGCCAATAGCTATACGCCGGCAAGCCTTACTTGCCCTTGGTGGGTGGAGGCTCGCCGGCTACTGCAAGGCGAGACCCCGCACCAATTAGGGCAAGTTAGGCTTGGCGCGTATACTATGGCGGAAAGCCCGGTGCCGCTGACGTAAATGGAGGTGGATGCGGCAGGCGCACTAATAAATTGAGAATGGAAAATTGAGAATGGAAAATTGAGAATGGAAAATTGAAAGTTGAGAGCAATTGAAAATTGAGATTAATTGAGAATTGAGAATGGAGAATTGAAGCGTTGACGTTCATTTACGCGTGAATGGTGAATGGTAAATTGTAAATGGTTAATGGCAGGAACGCCGCATGCGTGAAAGCAAATAGAGAATTGAGAATGGAGAATTGAAGCGTTGACGTTACCCTCTACCCCATTTTGAAAGTTGAGAGCAATTGAAAATTGAGAGTTGAGGCGTTTACACCACCCTCTACTTATCCTTGTAAATAATTAAACTCAAGATGCCCATGGTTGGGCTAGAGTTGTCGCTCAGCGATACCACAAACGGACGGCGTTCGCCTTCTACGCAGTTGTACACCACGTAACCTTTGTCCTCACGCGGGTTGGGAAGGCGGTACCCATAATAATCTTTGAAGTCGCAAAACAAGTAAGAGCTTAACTCCAGATCCTTGCAGTTAATTTGTACACTAATTTCTTCGAGACTATCGTTGTTGAGGGTATAATCAATTAAATAATTGGTGGTACTGTCAATCGTGTAGTCGTAGAACAAATGATTGTCCTCTTTTTTAGAAGGCTGTTGGCGCTCGGTAGCATAAATGTCCTTAGACCGCGCGTTGAGCTCTAGTCCACGAAACAACCCTTGCTGTGTGCGAATAATGGAATCCAACAACACGTGGTAGCCCAAGAAATGCCTTTCATTTTCAATCGGCTCTTTTTCTTCGGTACACGCACTCGCCACGAGCAACAGCACGACTGAAAAAACGAGTAGGGAAGAGAGAGGTTTACGCATGTCCGATAAAAATAAGCAAATCGCCGATAAATAAAAGTGCCGTTTATTGAATTATTCTTCCGATTGAGCAGATGAGGTGACCTCTGGACGCATTTGTGGGAAGAACAACACTTCCTGAATAGCGGCGTTATTGGTCAACAGCATGGTGAGGCGGTCAATACCAATGCCAATGCCCGCTGTAGGCGGCATACCGTATTCAAGAGCACGTAAAAAGTCGTGGTCAATAAACATGGCCTCATCGTCGCCACGTTCTTGCAATTTCAATTGGTCTTCAAAACGTTCGCGTTGATCGAGTGGGTCGTTGAGCTCGGTGTAGGCGTTGGCAATTTCCTTACCGTTCACCATGAGTTCGAAGCGCTCAACGAGGCCTTCAGCAGTGCGGTGTTTCTTGGTCAGCGGACTCATCTCTACCGGGTAATCGGTAATAAACGTTGGTTGTATGTAATGCCCTTCGCATTTCTCGCCGAAAATCTCGTCAATCAACTTGCCCTTGCCCATGTGAGCATCTACGTGGATGCCTAATTTATGGCACACTTCGCGCAGGCCTGCTTCGTCCATGCCGCTCACATCAAAGCCCGTGTGTTCTTGAATGGCTTCGTACATGGTTACGCGTTTGAAAGGCGCTTTAAAATCAATGGTTTTATCGCCGCATTGCACTTCGGTGGTGCCGTACAAATCGGTCACTACTTTCTCGAGTAATTTCTCAGAGAAGTTCATCATCCAGTTATAGTCCTTGTAGGCCACGTAGAATTCGAGAACCGTGAATTCAGGGTTGTGGGTGCGGTCCATGCCCTCGTTACGGAAATCTTTGGCGAACTCATACACCCCTTCAAAGCCGCCCACGATTAGGCGTTTGAGGTAGAGCTCGTTGGCAATGCGCAAATAAAGCGGAATGTTGAGGGCGTTGTGGTGCGTGATAAACGGACGGGCCGTTGCCCCACCCGGAATGCTTTGTAACACCGGTGTTTCCACTTCAAGCAGTCCCGCGTTGTTCAACGTCTGACGAATGCTCGTCATGATTTGCGTGCGTTTGATAAACGTATCGCGCACGTGGGGGTTGATGATAAGGTCTACATACCGTTGGCGGTAGCGGAATTCAGGGTCGCTCACCTCGTCGAAGCTATTGCCCTCTTCATCGGTTTTAACGATGGGTAGAGGGCGCAGTGCCTTGCTGAGCAATTTAAGTTCGGTCACGTGTAGTGAGATCTCCCCCGTTTTAGTCGTGAACACGTAGCCTTGCAGGCCAATGATGTCGCCGATGTCGAGCATTTTTTTCCATACCGTGTCGTAGAGTGATTTGTCCTCACCCGGACAGATGTCATCGCGGCGCACGTACACTTGTAGGCGGCCGGTAGCATCTTGAATCACGGCGAAGCAAGCCTTCCCCATATCGCGGATGCTCATGATGCGGCCAGCGATGCGAATGTCCTTGTAGTTGATTTTATCGCGTTCGTAGTTTTCCTTGATATCGGCGGCGGTAGCATTTACTGGGAATTCCTCCGGTGGGTAGGGGTTGATGCCAAGGTCGCGCAGTTGTTGTAATTTCTGACGGCGTAAAATCTCCTGTTCGCTCAAGTGTTGTGACATAAGGGGGGTAAGAATAAGAGTACGAATTTAGGGGTTTTTGGTGGAATTTGGGCGCCTTAACCCGCTTTTCGCTTCAAGCTTGCAGTCCCTTTGCGGTGCTTGTAAGTTTGCGGTGGCTCCCTCCGGTCGCCTCCTCAACTAACAAGCACCAGCAATGGTCTCTGCAAGGCTTTCCGCTACAATCGGGGGCGCGGGGAGACGTGAGTGGGGAACGAAGAATGACTTGAATGGGGTTGTCAGGGGCGATGACCCAGACGTTTACTTTAAAAACCGATTGATTCTATGCCATTCAAGGCTGTCAATATGCGGATAGTTGCTTTTGTTTTCAGGTAACAAGATTGGTTGACCATTGAATTGCGAGAGCGAATAGGGCGTTTGATTTTCAACCAAGTGTTCAGACACAATCACCTTGTAATCATTGCTAATAGTAATAAGACCTCTATCAAAAGCGCGGTGAAAATTCGGGCTTAAAGAAATGCCATTTCCTAGCGTGTCATCCTTGGATTCAGCAAAAGGTTTGATGTGACAGGCGTCCACCATTTGTGTATTTGAAACAGAGACGATGCGCATACCCGATATGGCACAGGTATAATTGTACATTTTAGGAACTTCCCTTTTAAAAATACTTCCCCTTACAAAAAGATCTTCCTCAATCTCCTCTTGACTTAATTTCTCGTGTAAAGCCTCAATATTTGATTTGTACTGCTTTTGGTCTTCATGTAAAATCTGGTTTTCAATCGTTCTTAGTAAACTGTAGTCGGTCGTTACCTCGTTAGCAGATGGAAAATAGCGTTGTAGTAATGTCTTTCTTAAAACACCGTTCGCTATAGGGTCGCACATCATGATAAACAAGACTTCATCGATTTCAGCATATGCCAATGCGTCGTTTAACGCAGTCAGACTTTTTATACTATTTGAAGAGGTTAAGGCAAAGGCCTGCCCTTCTTTGCACTTTAATTTCCAGAAAGATTCTGATTGCATGTGAAAGAATGGAAGCGCAAAGTTGAGTTGATGTGGCGAGTGAACTAATTTAGACCACAATTCCTTGAAGCAAAGAATTAATTCAGGTGTGATGAAAATTTTATTGGATGTAATCTCGCCTCTCGCAACGCCCTCAAGTAATGACAATAACAATATTGGTTTATGAGGAGCGCCTCCGTGCTGATGCGCTCGTTTGAGTTTTTTGAAAGCCAATATATAATTGGAAATGCCTTTCATCAGTTTATCAAGTTAGTTAACCATTCTCTAGTCTCTTTGTCACTACTGTAAACCAAACATCCTTTCATGCCGCGTGTCATTAATGTTCGGTATGTGTTTTTAATGATTAATTCAGCCATTTCTTTCCCTTTGTCAGGATCTCTCTTTAGTAATGATTTAAGTCCGTGAACACTTTTGTCACTGCTTGCCCTATGCTCAGGGCGACAAATCCACTTGCCTTCTCTAATAACTAAATCGGGGCCAATAATTACTCCAATGTAATCGACTTCTAAACCTTGACAAGTATGAATACAACCTATTTGATTTACTGACTCGGGGCTTATAATCCAAAGCATTCCATCTTGGGCTAAATTCCATTGCATGCCAAAATTGTTTTCGGGTATAATAATATCCATAGCCTTTTTGTCTTTTTTTGAGTTCCAGGGCCAACAATATCCAGCTACGATCCTAGCTTTATTTCTTTCTTCATTGTAGATAATAATGCGTTTATACAATTCATTTGGATTATTCACTACCTCAAAATTGTAATTCAATTCACTAACATTGGTATGAGCTGTTGTTCTGTTAAATAATAAATAATCAAGCCAAGCCAAATATCCATCACTTCCATTGCATCTAAATTGACTCTCTAACTCCATATAATGAACTTTTGCCCCAGCACGTTTTGCCCAAAATTCTATTTCTTGTTTTGAGCCAATGTCTTTCATTGTTACACGTTGATCTTCATCAACAAAAAATATTGAACATTTCGCCGCATCAATAATCTCTTTGATTTGATTCTCACCCAAATTTGAAAACATTCCGCTTTTTTCATTTAATCTGTGGGCTTCATCTACAATTAATGCATCAAACGCTCCATTTGTTGAATTGATGTATGATCCAGAGCCTTTGAATAAATTATTCACCCAAGATTTAGTTCGATAACCTGTAAGTTTACTAGCATATACATCACGCGGTGCACTATTTTTACTCACATATTGAACTAGCTTTTGATCAGCTGTTAATTTAGCCGTCAATTGAATTGCTACAACAGATTTTCCTGTTCCAGGTCCGCCACGAACAATCAATACATTTTTCTTTTCTGCAGTTGAAGAGTTAACTAAATAATTAGCAAACTCAAACACAACCTTTTGATCATCGATCATCACAAACTCTTCATTACCATTAATCATCTTAGTAATGCTTTCTGCAATCGTCTTCGATGGTCGAATTTTTCCATGTTCAATTCGGTACATTATGTTCGTTGGATCGCCGAACTTTACATAGGACTTTATAAAATCAGCTAACTTCATTACATCATTCTTGATGAATAATGGAGCCTTCTCCAAGTGTGGCAAATAAAAGTTAGATACTAAATCTCCTGGGATTTCGCAATTGTGAAGAAATGCGCATGGTTTTAATGTGATATTCTGCTGATAAACCTCTTCATTGAATCCCTCTAATAATGCAGCGTAACTCCATGCCTGGTAACTAGGGTGGCTAACATCTCGAATTCCCCCACCTACGTATGTTTTAACCACTCCATCCATAGCAGTAATTGTAGCGGACTCCCATTGTTTCAATTCAACAATGACAGCGCAATCTTGCTTTTTATCATTTTGACCCGTTATAATAAAGTCAATACGTTTACTAGTATTGGGAACTTGACATTCAATACTAATTCTCGCATCATTAGGTATTTCGGGGTCATCTAAAACATTTCGCATGTACTGCATTGAATTCTTCCATGACTCAATTTCACGTTTACCTGTGGATCTACCTAATTGTTTTTGAAAATTATCATGAATGATATAATCGATTTTACTTTCCCGCACATGCGACATAAAAGTTAATTTCGATTCTTGGTATATAATCATAAATTTATAGCTCGTTATATTTTTTTGCAGATCCTTTAGATTTATGTACTGGATATTTTTCGCTATTCTTCTTTATTTTTTCCAATATAATCTGTTTAATATCCAGTTTATGTTTTTCAGCCATTAGGAAGGCATAAGCAAAAATATCAGCAAGTTCCTCTTTAATTTTTTCATTATCCACTTTTTCGCTTTCTCTTATATCTTTCCAAAGGAAAAGTTCGTTTAATTCTGCAGCTTCAATAGACAAAGCAACCGCTAGATTTTTTGAATCATGAAATTGAGACCAATCTCTATCGTCTCTAAATTTCACTAAAGCCTCAATTATTTCATTTAATTCATTCATGAGTATTTGTTTATCTTGCGCTTAGGTTAGGGCTGGTGTTTTTTGATAGAGAATGGAGGTGAAAGCGTAAAGTATTTTTGTTTCTAGCGCCATTCAAGATAAATTTAGGGCTCTTTTGTCGAATATTTTGTCAACAACTGGCAAATTATTAACCAAAAACGAAATCAATTAGACTCAATTGGGATATACTTGAAAAACGTAGATTCTTTGATTTGTTATTACTTGATTCGTCAATTAATTTTTTGCTTTGCCACAACCTGAGTTTTTACTACCTTCGCCATCCAATAACCGCTGCTCCTATAGCTCAGCCGGTTAGAGCATCAGACTCATAATCTGAGGGTCCTTGGTTCGAGCCCAAGTGGGAGCACATACAAGTGAATTACTTGGGTCCCGCACGAAGCTGCGGGAAGCCCAAGTGGGAGCACTCGTTGAATCCTTGCCTTTTGGTGAGGATTTTTATTTGGTAGATGGGCTTTTTTCACCACCCTTATCGTTTCTTGCTTGTGAGAAGTCTGATTGTTCTGATTAGTCTTTTTCGACTGCCTGATGTGCGCTAGGGATTGATACGGCCTCCCTCAGTACTTCGGGGGCGCCCAAATACTTTTTACTACTTTTGTAGAATGGCTTTACACCTTTCTCAACGTCCGCGCCGCAACCGCAAAAACGAAGTGATTCGCTCGCTGGTGCGCGAAAACCATGTGACGGTTAACGACTTGATTTTTCCGATGTTTCTCAATCCGGGTACGAATAACCAGTCGGAGGTGGGGTCCATGCCAGGGATTTACCGCCTGAGCCTGGACCTGATGCTGAAAGAAATTGAGTCGTGCATGCACCTGGGCATAAAGGCGTTTGATATTTTTCCGAATATTCCTGAATCACAAAAAGATGCGACGGCTACCGAAGGACTTCGTCCGGATGGCCTCTACCCATCGGCCTTGCGGGCCATTAAGCAACGTTTCCCCGAAGCGGTGATTATGACCGATGTGGCGCTCGACCCGTATAGCAGCGAGGGCCACGACGGACTGGTGCGCAACGGCGAAATTATTAACGATGAAACCGTAGACTTGCTGGCGAAAATGGCGGTGCTGCAGGCCGAAGCGGGGGCCGATATTATTGGTCCGAGTGACATGATGGACGGTCGCGTAGGAGCAATTCGCACGGCTTTGGATGAGGCAGGCTTTACCCACGTGAGCATTATGAGCTACACGGCCAAGTATGCCAGTGCGTTTTATGGTCCCTTTCGCGATGCCCTCTCGAGTGCCCCTAAACACGGCGATAAAAAGACCTACCAAATGGACCCGGCCAACGGCCGTGAAGCCCTGATTGAAGCCGCTCTTGATGAACAAGAAGGCGCCGATTTTTTAATGGTAAAACCCGCCTTGAGTTACCTCGATGTGATTGCTGCGTTACACGACTATAGTGCCTTGCCTATTGCTGCGTACAACGTGAGTGGCGAATACGCCATGGTAAAAGCCGCCGCTGCTAAAGGGTGGATTGATGGCGACCGTGTGCGCGACGAAATCTTGTTAAGCATGAAACGCGCCGGTGCTTCGGTGATACTGACCTATTTTGCCAAAGAATTTGCCATGTCACAAAAATAATTACCTTTACGGTAACTAGTTGGTATTCACCTAAAAACCACCTCCCATGAACAGTCTCGACGCGCTCATCGAAAATCTGTACCAGAACAACGTGGTGTTTAGTTATTACGGTTTCATTGATGAGAGTGTGCTCAACCGCGTGCTAGAAATTACTGAAAGCCGAATGACTGCAAACAAAGAATCTACAGCCACGATTAGCCATGTGCGCGATGCCATTCTTGAATGTGTAGAGCATGGCACGTTGCATAACTTGTATCCCGACGATACACGTACCCATTACAAGTCACTGCTGGCTGTTTCAAGAACCGATAATGCGTACAAGATTGATTGTGTGAATGTCATCAGTGAATCACAAAAGAATGCCATCAACACGCAGCTCGAGTACTTGCGCACCCGTGAAATTTCTGATTTACAATTGGTGAAAGCGCGCGATGGCCGATACAATGACCCGATGATTAAAAATCCAGGCTTGGTGGACCTTGTGTTGCGCGACGGTTTGTGCGGGTGCAGCTTTAAAAACATTGGCGAGAGCCACTTGTTCAACGTGAATTACACCATTGAACTCAATTAAATAGTTTAAATGCCGCTATCAGGTAACTTGTATTTAACCGGCTTCATGGCCAGCGGCAAAACCACCACCGGTCAACTGCTCGCACACCGGCTTGGTGCTCGCTTTGTGGACCTGGATGCTTACATCGAGCAAAAACACAAGACGACCATCCCCGAAATTTTTGCCGAACAAGGCGAACCCGCTTTCCGCGACATGGAGCTCAAGGCGTTGGTTGAATTGCAATCCTTTACCAATACCGTGGTTGCCCTTGGCGGCGGTGCCTTTTGCAACGAAGCTGCGCAAGCCTTATTAAAAGATGCTAAAGTTATTTTTCTCGACGTGTCTGCGGCCACGTTGGCACACCGTTTGAAACACGACAGCAACGAACGCCCGCTAGTGGCGGCGCTAAGCGATGACGAACTCGAAGCTTATTTACAACGCACCTTGCAACAACGCCGTGCTTGGTACGATCGCGCTCCCATTCACATTCAAAGCGATGGCGCGGTGGATGCCATTGTTCAACACATCATTGAAAAACTGGCCTAGGATACTTTTGTGTTTTAGCCTGTGTCATGTGTCGTTGCACGCACAGGAATACGGTGTGAACACGAACACGCGGCTGTTCGTTGGACTTACCGGGGCAGTTGGCACGCACCACGTGCGTTTGGGAGTGAAAGTAGGATGTCAGTACCAGTACCACTTTTTACAAAGCAATACAGCGCTGACGTTTTACTATGCGTGGCGTCAATTGGGCACAGGCTTCAGCACACCAGAAGTTCAGCTTTCGCAAGGACTCACGGTGGGTTGGGGAGGCGTTACCAACTATTCGGTAGTGCCGCTACAGTCGTCGTTGGCCAATTACACCAACCGGTTTTACAGTTTTGGTTACGCTTACCAATGGTACCTCGATAAAATTGGCACGTCGCAACCAACCGGCGTGGTGGGCATTAGTGCTGGACGGTTGCAGGTGATGAGTGAAAACGATTTATTGGGACGACCAGCCATGGACCGGTTTCGTACGGCGGCAATACAAGTGCGTTGGCAAGCCGATGCGTATTGGGTAGCTGGTGTGAAGTGTGTATTGTGGACAGGCAAGTACGGTTGGCGCAAGCCCATTGATCACCCTTCGGTGCGTGCAGGCTGTTATCAAGACACGGTGAATGGAAAACACACGCAGTACTCGGTGGGTTGGTTGTCGGCATTTGCAGGGTATGCGGCCCCCTTGGGCAATGGGGTACAAATGGATGTGGGGGTGGATGCTGAGCGCATCAGAAATGCAGTTCAGAATAAATTCATGCACGACATGGTGTTTTTGCCGCGGGGATGGCACAATCCCAATTGCCATGTGCCCATGGTGGATGCAGCGGGGCATCCGTTTTTGTGGTTGCCCAACCAGCGGTTGCGTAAAGCACGACCAGTGCTACAATTGCAATTGAACCCGCCGTTGTTTTATTAATCAATTTTTTTTGGAAGAAAGACGCGTTTGGCGCCTTAGTTGTTTTCAGGATCCGATTGCCGGTAGAGTCCGATGATTTCGCCATAACCCAGAATGTGTGGGGTCATGAGGTCGATGACTTCAGCTTTAGTGGGTTTATCGCCGGGGCACACCAAATCGCTTAAAGCGTAGAAGCGGAAGTGGTAGCGGTGAGTGCCATTGGGAGGACAGGGGCCGCAATAGTGTGCCAATCGAAAATCGTTTAGCGCTTGTTCACCCGGAATGCTGTGGGGGCGGATGTGTGACACGGCGGGAATGTTGTAAACGACCCAATGCGCCCACGGGTGTTTGGGGGCGTCGGTATCTTCCATGATCAAAACCATACTGATGGTGCCGATGGGTAGTGGACCGATGTTGAACCCCGGGTTGTAATTTTTACCATCGCGGGTGAATACACGAGGAATGTGTGACCGGTGATGGAACGAGGGACTCGTGATGACGATGTTGGAGATATGTCCAAAGTGAGGGACGGCATCAGGAAGTCCGTTGTGCTGGAGTTGCATGGCTAGAATTTTATATAAAGGTCCCTTGGTTTAAGCGAAAGTGGTATGATGCCGGTCAGGAGGCAGGATGAGTGTTGATGGGTAAGGCTTTGCGTTCAACTGCTGAAAAGGGGGTTCCCGCAATCGAAAGAAATGGTTTAAAGAAACTGTACGTGACTTTCTCTGCGGGAGGGTGGAGGGTAGAGGTTAGGGGGTGGAGATTAGAGGGTAGTGTAAACGCTTCAATTCTCAACTTTCAATTCTCAACTTTCAATTCTCAACTTTCAATTCTCAACTTTCAATTCTCAACTCTCAATAAGGGATAGAGGGAGTCAACGCCATTACCCATTAACAATTTACCATTTACAATTCATGCGTAAATGAACGTGAACGGTTCAACTTTCAACTCTCAACTTTCAACACCTGTTTAATGAGATCGGAAGTAGAGACGATGCCAATGGCTTTATCGTTTTCGACTACGACCACGGCGTGGATTTCGCCATGGGATAAAATTTCAGCCACTTGGCGCACGGTGGCGGTGGATGGTACGTAAACGGGTTCTGAACGCATCACGTCCGCCACCTTTATCGAATAATACACGGTATCGCGGTCATCGAGTGATGCGTTTTTTAGAGCAAATAAAAAATCCACCAAGCTGATCATGCCTTTTAAGGAACCATTTTCTGTGACAGGGATGTGGTGGTGAAATGCTCGTTTTTCAAAGATGTGTTTTACATCGAGTAGCCGTTGTGTGGGTTCTACTGAAACGAGCGGACTGCTCATGATTTTGGTGACTGGTTGATTGAGAAACTCCATTTAATGCCTATATTGATGTAAAATTAAAATGCGACTTCGCCTATTCCTTTGAGCAAGTTCAAGCAAAAGCATGATTGCTATCATGAATATAACCATAATATAAGAATTTCTTTGCAATAAACCAACTACTATGAACACCAAGAAAATGATGGATTTCCTGACCATGTCTGCCAACATGTATTTGTTAGCGAACGATGAGGATTTTAAGCGGCACATGCAGCAATTGCGTGAGAAGGGAATGGAAGCGATGGTAGAGTTCATGTCTGCTTTCCCCAATGGGGAGGCCCTAACCAAGGCCATGTCCGACAAAGCGGCAGAAATGCGGGAAGAATTTACCGAGCGTTTAGACTCGGCCGTAAAGGCAGCATACGATAAAATGCAAATTGCGCATGCCGAAAGAGTAACGGCATTAGAAGAAGAACTGAAAGTCCTAAAAAATGAACTGGCGTTAACCGAAGCCAAGCTCATTCATCTCGAAACGCGTCTTAAATAAATTAACTGCCATTGTTCTCAAATATCCGTGCCCGTTACCGCCACATCCGTCGGTACAACGAAGTATTGCGCATACTCGTCAAGTATGGCTTTGAAGATTTTGTGGCGTATATCGACGACCACAAACGTTTTGCCTTTTTTAGAAAACTCATTCCCCAGCGCGTTTACGAGCATTCGCGCAATTTGACGAAGTGGGAGAAAATGCGTTTGGTGTGTGAGGAGCTTGGTCCCACTTTTGTAAAATTCGGACAATTGCTCAGTAACCGTCCCGATGTTTTGCCTGCGGAGCTCATTGTTGAATTGGAGAAGTTGCAGGACAGTGTGCCGCCCGAGAAGGCCGATGTGGCCATTGCCTTGATTGAAAAAGAACTCGGTAAGCCGGTGAACGTTATTTTCTCTTCGTTTGGGCACGAGGCTTTTGCTTCTGCCTCCATGGCGCAGGTGCACAGGGCTACCTTAACAACCGGTGAGGAGATTGTGATAAAGGTGCAACGGCCGGGCATTGAAGCCACCATTGCTGCCGACATGCGCGTGATGTACTATGTGGCGGACATGTTTAGCAAGAGGATTCCTTCGTTAAAAAGTTTTGATCCCGTTGGCCTTGTGCGCAGTTTTGAAAAAGCCATCACACAGGAACTGGATTTTATACACGAGTCGGTAAACATCCAGCGGTTCCGCAACAATTTTGCCAACGATAAAAAAGAGCACGAGCACATTTTTGCGCCGCAGATTTATCCAGCCATTACTACGTCGCGGGTGCTGGCCATGTCGTTTATCAAGGGCATTAAAATATCGGATGTTACCCGACTCGACCAAGAAGGGTACGATCGCCAGGTGCTGGCGAAACGGTTGACCGAAGCTTATTTCAGGCAGATTTTTGTGCATGGGTTTTTTCATGGCGATCCCCATCCAGGCAATATATTGGTATTGCCCAACAACCAAATTTGTTTTCTTGATTTTGGCGCTATGGGCACCATTGTGAAAAAAGATTTAGAAGCGATTGCAGGCTTGTTTATGGCCATTCATGCCAATGACGTGCGGAGGGTCATACGCGCCATTCTGCAATTGTCAGACACTTCAGTGGTTGAAAATTACCGCGAGTTGGAAAGCGATGTGGGTGAGTTTTTGCAGAATTACAATTACCGCACCGTTCACCAAAACGAATTGAGTACGGCCATGCTTGAATTAAAGGATTTAATTGTAAAACACGAATTAAAAGTACCGACGCATTTCTTCACGTTGATTCGCGCAACCGTTTCTATTGAAGGGGTGATACGGCAGTTGGATCCAAATTTGGACGTGCTCAAAGAGATGAAGCCCTATGTGATACGCATGGCGGCCAAGCATTACAATCCCATACAATTTGCCCGCCGTGTGTTCAACGCTGTTTATGAATTGGGCATGTACATGGAAGATTTTCCCCGGGATTTAAAAAACGCCATGCGCCGTATCAATGCTGGGGAGATGAAGGTAGATCTGCGTCACAAGGGCATTGACCCCATGGTGCACACCATCAACCGAATTAGCAAACAAATTATCAGTGCCGTTTTAATTGCTGGATTAGTCATTGGAGGGGCACAACTCTTGATTCACAAGGTGCCACCGCTGTGGGGGGATGATTCGCTTTTTGGCACAATGTGCTTTCTAGCCGCCTTTGTATTGGGGTGGGGCATGGTAAAAGATTTGCGCAAGGGCGACCACGACGATTGGGCCGGCTGGAAAGAGAACAAGTGATTAACTTGCGTGCATGAGCAATTGATCGGCAATGGGCAGATCGGCGGGCGTTAATTGCATATCAATAATTTCATGGGGCGATAACCATTTATAATCATCGTGGTCAATTAAAATTTGCGGTTCATGTGTGGTTTCGCACCAATATGCCTTCAACAAAATAGAGAACCCTTCGTAATGGTGGAGGTGTTCGGTGAAGTAATGTACATTGCTAACAGGTAATTGCAGTTCTTCTTGTAACTCGCGCACAAGGGCATTTTCAGCGGTTTCATCCGCATTAATTTTTCCCCCTGGAAATTCCCAGTACCGTGCCATGCTTTTACCATGCCGGCGTTTCGCAACTAAAAATTTATTGTTTTTTCGAATGAGTCCGCAGACAACGGCAATGGCTTTGTTTTCAATCACGCGGTAAAGGTAAGGTAAGCTGGGTGAAAGAGAAAACGTGCAGTGAAAGTTTTGTAGCGCGTAAACGTGTGTGAGCGATTGCAGTGGAGGTACTTGTGCCGTGGCGCTGCCAATGGCGTAGGGAATGGCCTAGCGACCGGAGGAAGCTCAGGCCAACCCACAGCCATGCAGCGCTAGGGCACAAGACCGCAACGGAAAGCGCGACCCCGGAATGGAGGCGGTGTTATCGGGGGCACACCCTTCTCATCACATGGCATGCCTTGAATTGCGAATCGTTGGTTATCTTCGCACTTCGCATGAACCATCTTTCTGTCAACAATCTTTCTAAAGCCTTCGGAACGAAGACGCTGTTTTCTAACATTAGTTTCGGAGTGGGCGCTGGTGAAAAGGTAGCCCTTGTGGCCCGCAACGGTAGCGGTAAAACAACGTTATTTAAAATCCTACGCGGCATTGAAATTGCTGATAGTGGCGAAACGGTTTTTCGCAAGGACATCCGTGTAGCTTTTTTGGATCAAGACTTTGTGTTGTCAGAAGATTTCACAGTACAGCAGGTGTTGGACACAGCCGATAATCCCTGCACACGCGCCATTCACGCTTACGAAAAAGCATTGCAAGCGCACGAAGAGGGCAATGAAACGCTGCATGGTTTGGACGATGCATTGGAAGCGATGAATGCTTCACAGGCGTGGGAGTATCAAAAAACCATGTCCGAAATTTTAGGACGCCTCGAAATAAAAGATCTGACTCAACGCATTGGTGCGCTGAGTGGGGGACAGAAGAAGCGGGTGGCGCTGGCGTTGGTGTTAATTAACAAGCCCGATTTTGTGGTGATGGATGAGCCAACGAACCATCTCGATTTGGAGATGATTGGTTGGTTGGCCCACTATTTGTCGAACGCGCAATTGAGTTTGTTGTTGGTAACGCACGACCGGTATTTTTTAGACGAAGTGTGTGACCGCATTCTTGAGTTGGATAATGGGGAGTTGTTTGAATACAAGGGTGATTTTGAATACTACCTCACTAAGAAAGCGGAACGCGAAATGGCGTTTGCCTCTGAAACGGACAAAGCGAGGAATTTATTTAAACGCGAGTTGGAATGGGTGCGGCGTATGCCAAAGGCGCGGGGCACCAAATCGAAAAGCCGTCTCGATGCCTTTGAAGAAATTAAAGCCAAGGCATTGCGCAAGAAACCAGTGGTGCACATTGAAATGAGCGTGAAGAGCGAGCGCTTGGGTTCTAAGATTTTAGAACTGCATAAAGTGACAAAGGCATTTGGCGCCAAGAAACTCATTGACCCTTTCTCCTACACCTTTATACCGGGCGAAAAAATTGGCATTGCTGGTAAAAACGGAACTGGTAAAACCACTTTGCTACGCATGATGCTAGGCATGGAGGAGCCCGATAGTGGCAAGGTGGTGCGAGGCGACACGGTGGTGTTTGGGTATTATTCGCAAGCGGGGATAAAGTTGGACAATGATAAGCGCATCATAGAAGTCATTAAGGAAATTGCAGAATTTATTCCGCTTGCCAACGGCACCTCCCTTTCGGCTTCGCAGTTATTAACGCGGTTTAATTTTGCGCCAGATGTGCAATACAGTTATGTAAGCAAGTTAAGTGGTGGTGAACGCCGCCGGTTGTACTTGCTCACGGTATTGGTGCGCAATCCTAATTTTTTGGTATTGGACGAGCCGACCAATGACTTGGATATTTTGACGTTGCAAACCCTCGAGGAGTTCTTGCTCGAGTTCAAGGGGTGCGTGATTATTGTGAGTCACGACCGGTACTTCATGGACAAATTGGTGGATCACTTGTTTGTTTTAGAAGGCGATGGGGTGATCAAGGATTTTCCTGGCAACTATTCCGAATACCGCATTTGGAAACAAGCGCAGAAGGATGAGCCGACAGTGGTAGAAGAAAAGGTGGAAGTGGTGGAGGCCCCGAAGGCAGTGCCAGTGGTAAAGAAGCGTTCTTACAAAGTGCAACGTGAGCTCGAGGAGCTAGAGGACCGTATAGCCGAATTGGAAAAAATGAAAGCCGATTATGAAGCACAATTGGCGGCGGGCATTGCTGATTACGCTGAAATTTCACGGCTCAGCGATGCGCTAAAAAACATTACCGATGAACTCGATGCGAAAAGCATGCGTTGGTTGGAACTGGAAGAAAGTTAACCATGATCGTTCCCGCCTTCATACGTCACCACTTCCGTCTGCGCTCCTTGATGCGGTTTTACCAACCTTTTGTAAAGTCAGGGGATTTGTGTTTTGATATTGGCGCCAATGTGGGAGAACGCACGGAAGCACTCTTAAAACTGGGTGCGCGCGTGGTGGCAGTGGAGCCCCAACGAGCGTGCGTGGAGCAATTAAACAAAAAATTTAGCAAGCACCCGCTACTAACAGTTGTGCATGGTGCTGTGGGCGATTACAAGGGGACCGTGCAATTGAACCTCTGTGACGAAACGACGGAGTGTGCCACCTTTTCGGAAGATTTTATGAAGGCGTATGGGACCATTTCTAACTTGCATTGGCGGCGAAAGGAAGCTGTGCAGATGACCACACTCGACGCCTTGATTGAAAGTTATGGCTTACCAGCTTTTATCAAAATGGATGTAGAAGGGTACGAATCCAAAGTACTCGACGGATTGCACCACACGGTACCGTGCATTAGTTTTGAATTCAATCAACAGTTGTTAGCAGATACCTACAAAGCCTTGCAGGCGTTAGATGAAATAGGCCGATACGAATGCAACCTCATTGAATTCGAAAGGTTCCGTTGGTTAAGTGGCGATTGGTTACCAGTGCAATACTTGGCACAAAATTTTGAATTCTATTTACCGACCGAACGGGTAACCGGTGAGATTTTTGCACGGTCGTTTGACCTTACTGCAGAATAATTTTCTTGCTGTACACCTGTTTGTTGTTGTTGGCAATGCTCACAAGGTAGGTCCCCGCGGGTATTCCCTGTAAGGCCATGTGCACGGTGCTAGTAGTAAGTGGTTGACGTTTCACAATTTTTCCTTCGGCATTGATTAAAGTGATTTCAGTTTTGCCTTGCACACTTTCAGTTTCAATGTGTAAGGTGCCACTGGCTGGATTGGGATAGACCTTGTATCCTGTTTTCAGTGTTGGCTGTGGTAGGTGCATGCTCACGGTGTCGGCGAGGTTGGCAAAAGCATATTCCCCCAATTGCACAGAGTCGAGTTCGATATAACCTGTTTTTGCACCCGCCTTTGTTTTGAAAACATTTTTCATCCAACGCCAATCGTCGCGTGCATCTTTGCGGAAGAAGAGGGCAATGCTGTCGTTGTTGACGCGGGTGAGCAAGGTGTCGAGGTAGGTGTTGGCTCCACTAGTGCCCTTGGTGCCGTCGTAATTAAATCGGATTTTAGCATGAAAGCCGGGCGATAACAATCCCTCAACAGTCCAGTACCGTTGGTTGCTTAGCAGGCATTGTCCGGGATTGTTTTTAAACGGATCGGGTTTTACAAAGTGGTGCACGATGCGCACAAGGGAAGAGTCGCTGCCGGGTTGTTGTACCAACAACAAGGCTTTGCCTGTAGGGTAGACGAGGTTGCCGACTGATTTGATGACATTGGTTTCAAAGGTGGTGGCATCGTTGATTTCGCCTTCAAAATTCAAGGCGGTATAAACAGGAGTGAAGGGTACGTTGACTGTAAAGGTCATGGCTTGTCCACTCATCATTACTTTTGTATCGTGGCGGTGCCACAACGCATCAAAGAAGGTGAGGCGTAGGGGCACGTTGTTGTGATAGGCTTGCGCACCGTATAGTTTTTGTTGTACCGAGACAATGGCGAGGGCTGCGCTGGGTCCCGCTGATAAAAAACGCACACTGTCGATAGCAAAATGCGACCACCCTTTGCCAAACACCCAGGCATTGAAGAAGGCGCTCATGGGCATGCCGGTCGTATTTTGTAAGAGGATTTGAAACTCTTGCGAATTCATGCTCTGGTATTGTTTAGTGAGCATTACTGATTTAAGGCCAAGGAAGAAAAGCGAATCGCCGAGGTACCCTCTTAACGTGTGCGCCACATCAGCTCCTTTTTTATACACGTGGTCGCCATAAGTTAAACTGTGCGGCACGCCACTGATGGCGCGGAAACCTTCTTTTTTGTGTAGGAAGTGCAACAATTGTTCGTGTTGTGCCATCATTTTAGCACGGTAGGCCGCGCGGCCGTACTTCCACTCGGTGAACATAAAACTGCTGTAGGTGGCCCAGCCTTCGTTGATCCACATATCTTCTTGTGTTTCGCACGTCACTAAATTGCCCCACCAGTGGTGGGCTAATTCGTGTGCCATTAAATCGGCTTCATACGCTTGGCTGGTCAATCCTTTTGGAAACGTGATATTCGTAGCGTGTTCCATGGCCCCGCTACTAAAGGGCACCATGGCGTAGCCAACACGGTTCCATTTATAGGGACCGTAGTAATGTTCGAAGCCGAGGATGGCGGCCGGTAAGTTGACGAACCCTGCCTTGATGGCAGCGGTATCGTTGGCGTGTGCGGCGAGAATAATTGGCAGCGGTCCCTGTGCCGCATTCACACTCCAATTCACTTGCGTGTACTGAGCCACGGCGACGCTGGCGAGGTAGGTTGGAATTTCTTCGTTCAATTTCCAAGTACACGTGCGGGTAGCGTTGTTTACCACGTCGGCCGTGAGGGTGCCGTTGCAATAGGCGCGCCGTGCCACGTCGGTTTTGATTTGATATTCGTATTTAGAACGCTCTACAAAATTATCGAAGCAGGGAAACCACACCCGTCCGTAATTGTGCGGCTTGGCGCCAAAGCCCACGCCCAGGTTGTAGGCATATTCGGCACCTTGTGTGTTATCAAAATAAAATCCGCCCCATCCCGTTTGGTCAATAACCGGCTGACCGTGGTAATAGATTCTGAGCACACTTGTATCGGTGGTGTTCTTGGGGCTTCCGAAATTAATTTTTAGGAGGGTATCGTTATAAGCATAGGTGCGCGGCGAATTGCCTTCGCGCACCGAATCGATTTGCATTTTAAGCAGGTCGAGGCGGATGAAGGTGCGGTTATTTATTTTGGGTACGAAACGAACATCGGTGTAACCGCCAATTTGTTGGTTGGTTGAAGTGCCTATGGTGAGTGCAATGGTGTATTTAAGGATGTTGAAGGTGTCGCTTCTTAAATTTTCTGGCGAATTATAGATGGAGGCTACTACTGCCTGTTTCAATTGCTGGCAATTGTTTTGTGCCGAGAGCATGGATGAAAGCAAAATAAAAACACCTGCTATTTTTTTCATTTAATAAAGATAGCAAAAAAGCTAGCGGAATGTAACCCACTACCAATGCGTTTAGAAAGCGTTTAGTAGAAATTTAGGCAAACACCTAAACGGTTAGATGTAACGGTTGGATTCTAAATAATTGATCACGTAGTCGTTCACTCCTTCTTCGAGAGTGTGGAAGGGACGGGTGTAACCAGCGTGTTGCAGCTTGGTCATGTCGGCCTCTGTGAAGTACTGGTATTTGTCGCGGATATCGGCGGGTGTATCGATGAAAGCAATAGAGGGTGTTAGGTGCAAGGCGTTAAAAACAGCATTGGCCAAATCGAGGAAGGTGCGGGCCTTGCCGCTGCCCAAATTATAAATGCCGCTAGTCGGGTGTTGGCTGTACAAAAACCAAATCACTTCTACCACATCTTTCACATATACAAAATCACGCAATTGTCCCCCATCGGTATAATCAGGTCGGTGCGAACGGAACAATTTCATACCACCGTTGCTTTTGATTTGGCGGTGTGCGTGAAAGATAACCGAGGCCATGCGTGCTTTGTGGTATTCATTGGGACCGTATACGTTAAAGAACTTTAGGCCATACCAATGCGGTGGTTGTGTGGGCTGCGTAATTGCCCATTTATCGAAGTCGTTTTTACTGTCGCCGTAAGGGTTTAATGGTTTTAGGGATGGAATAACCGCATGATCGTCCTTGTACCCATGCTCCCCTAAACCATAAGTAGCCGCTGAAGAAGCGTAGATAAATGCGATGTTGTGTTCGGTACAAATTTGCCAAAGCGTCTTGGTATAATTGAGGTTGAGTGTATCAAAAATAGCCGTGCTGAACTCCGTGGTATCGGTGCGTGCGCCAATGTGTATGACGGCCGAAACCTTGCTGG